>NZ_CP061868.1:3043808-3346939 GCF_022646885.1 Priestia koreensis
ATACGACCGATTTGCGATTAGCATAGCAAACGCAGTGAGTCTGCTAGGTACATAGTTTAAAAGATCATCTGTTTTTGCGCTCGCATAGCCAAATTCCCCGTAACGATCGTTTTTATATCCAACCATCGAGTCACACGTATTAATGGCTCGGTAAAAAAGTGCGAGCGGAGCTCCTCCTATCAAGGCAAACAGTAAAGGAGCGGTAATTCCGTCGCTTGTATTTTCAGCAACTGTTTCAACCGTTGCCCGGGCAATTTCGCCTTCGTTGAGCTGATCCGTATCCCGTCCGACAATCATTCCGACTTCGTATCTAGCACGCTCTATTTCTCCCTCTGTCAGCGGACGTAGTACCTTGATCGCTGCATCAGCTAACGACTTAGTTGCAATTGTTGGTGCAATGAGCAAAGCCTCCACTGCAATCCCGATATAGGGATGAACATGATAAGCAGTATAAACGACAACGCCTCCTATCACAATCGTCCAAATGGTCATCGATAGTACGACGACAAATCCTTTTCTTCGCCTACCGTTCCCTCTATTTAAACGCTTCTCGAGAAACGCAATCCAATTGCCAAACCACCGAACAGGATGCGGCCAATGTTCCGGATCTCCGATTATCATATCCAGCACGAGTGCGCCTGTAATTGCCACAAGATGATAAATGATGAACATACTAATCTGTGTTACATCCATCGACGCTCTTCCTTTCTCCGCTCGTACTTTTGAAGAGCGTCAAGTAAGCTTACTTGCACAAGCTTTCCGATGCCTTGACCAAGAGCTGTCAATGATCCTCCGTATTCACAGTGCTTGCCTTTTTGACTTGCCGCAATACAAATGCTATCTGTAGACGTCCCTGTCGCCTTCGTTTCCGAAACCGCATCAAGAACACTCAAATCACCGAGCGTTTTTGTTTTTGCTTCCGTGGCTGCCTGAATGCCGTGTAAAAAGGCTGAGTCTGTTAAACACCCCTCGACATAAAAAAACATATTGATCGTTCCTGGTCCCGCATCATAAGGCTTTCGCATGCCAGATACGATATCTACTGCGTTACCAACCCCTGCCGTCACAACGGCCGTGATGGTTAATCCATGATCACTGTACGTATAAACAGCTCTGTCACAAAGAAAGACGGACGTCATAAGCCCGACCACTTCATCATTACTGTACTTATTTTCTTGTAAGAATGTTTGATATTCAATAGAAGGATCATCACAGCGGTACTTCTTATCCACATATCGATTATAAAACGTATCTGTTACCGTCATCCCACCGCCCAACACGCCAGAACTGTAGCTTTTGAAGAGGTACGGTGTTTTCATCACTAATAAGGAAGCCGCTTCATCTTCCTTTATATACAAAAAGGGGCTACCTCCTTTTCGGATTGTAGCCGTTTCTTTTTGTTCATTCATCTTACTTATACACATCTGGGTAGACGGCTTTCGCAATTTCCTTTAATCCTTCTGTTAAACGAGGTCCTGGTCTCGTTACAAGGTCACCGTCTACATCCGTCACGGCTTTATCTTTTACAGCCGTTACGTTCTTCCATGCGGGACGATTTAACAGCTGATCAACAGCCCCTTTTGTATAGGCGCCGTAAGTCGTAATAATCGTATCTGGATTAAGCTGAACGGCTTTTTCTTCGGATAGCTTGACCCAGCCCTCTTGATCACCGGCTACGTTATCAGCGCCGATCGTAGACAGCATTTCATCCATGAACGTCCCTTTACCAGTTGTGTAGATTTCAGGTGGTCCTGAAACTTCCACCCATACTTTTTTACGATCTTCTTTTTTAATTGATGTGGCTTTGTCTTTAACATCCTTCACATCTTGCTTCATATCATCCACAATTTTACTTGCTTCTTTTTCTTTCCCTGTCAGCTCACCAATCGTTTCGATCGTATCATACACTTGATCAAAGCTTTTCGCTTCTTCCACGACAAACACAGGAACACCTGCGTCTCCAAGCTGCTTGTATGCTTCACCAGACATCCCCATGCTTGAACCTTGTGCAAGCACGAGATCCGGCTGCATAGAAATAATTTTCTCGACGTTGACGTTCATGTCGCCTACTTTTTCTTTCTTTGTTGCTGCTTCTGGATATGTATCATTCGTTGTTACACCAGCTACTTCTTTATCTAAACCAAGCGCAAATAAAATTTCCGTATTACTTGGCATCAGCGAGATAATTTTCGTTGGCTTCTTCTTTAACGTGATTTCATTGTCAGCAGCATCCTTTTTTGTAACTGGAAAGGCTTGCTCCTGTTTTTGATCTCCACTGTCTTTCTTCGGTGATGCATCTTGTCCACTATTTCCACATGCCGCTAAAAACGCGACGAGAAAGAGCGCAAGAGCATACACTTTCACCTTCTTAAACATTCGGTTTCCTCCTCAACATAAAAAAACTTTGCTTCAACAAAAGCAAAGTCGGCGTGAAACATCATCTTATTTCGTTACGGTTAACACAAAGACGTCTCAATACCGCTTCACCTTTCCTCGAAGGCTACACAGATTTCAATAAGGCAGGTCTCCTGACTCGCATATGTTGTGAACACTTGCGCCTTCCCATCTTTTCTGACAGTGGCTTTTGCAGTGTATATATGCTTACAGTGGCGGGACCGTGCTGGAATTTCACCAAGCTTCCCTTTTCACCTCAAACTTAATTGAGGACCTTATCGACTATGTATGTAATTTCCTTTCTCAGTATAGCTCATATGAAGGAAAATGGGAATATGTGATTACAACCAAAATAGAAAGTCAGCCCTTCTTACAAAGAAGTAGAGAAGAAAAGAAGCGTATGGTACAGTGAATGCATCATATGTCCCTTCCAAATATATGGTGCCACAACTTATAAAGCGTCTCTATTTGTCCGTAGCGTTCAATTAGAGGCGTATTTTTTATTTCACCGACGCTTGCCCCTCTATCGCTTTTGTATGCTCTCGTACTTTTTTTGCTTCTTTTAATAGCTTTTCCTGCTTTGCTATTTCATTGTTGTACACGTTCATTGCGCTTTTTAAATCTTTTTTATTACTCTGAATCAACTTTTCAACTCGATCAATTTTCTTATCCGTCGACGAATCTAAATGATTGATCATTGGACGCAGTGACGAAACGTTTTTATCTAATGTTGCCATAAGAGGAGGCAGGTTATTATGTAGCGCTTGATCCAAATCTGTCTTGACCTTTACCTCCACCCCTTTCTTTTGCATCTTCTCCGCGTTTTTCACCACCTTCTTTGTTTCTTTAATCGTGTGATCAGCTTTCGTAAACGAACGATCAAACTTTGACGCAGCGCTATTGATCTTATTCGCCGTATGATTTGCTTCATGTAACGTATCGTTTACCTTCGATAATGAGAAGCTGATTCCAGCAAACACTAGAACAATAAGGGCTCCTCTGCATACGGTTTTTACTACCTGCTCAATAATCATATCCTTCATCCATATTCTCCTTTCCGCCCACTTTCTCTATATGTGAGAGGCTCTTAGTGAAAAATCAATAATGCCTGCTATTGTACCGTTATTGGGAACAAAAGAGAAATACCAAAAGTCACCCATCTCTTGCCTTAAAAAATGCGATGATCACCACTTCCTATATCAAAAGTCATAGAATTTTCAAACAAAAAAGCCACTCGTGAGCGGCTTTTTAAGAAAGCTATTTTATCTATACTTTATAGTCCTAACAACGATCGATCTTTCTTCATGCCAATAGTAAAAGTATGAAAGCCATGTTTTTGATAGTAGGATTCAAGCTTTTCGTCACAAAAGAGTTGCGGAATGACCCTATGTTGTTCGCAGTGCGTAACGATTTTTCCTATGATCTTTTGACCAATCCCTCTTTTTTGATAAGTAGGTGCGACTCCTACTCCACAGATCGTTCCTGTAATAACACCGTCTGAGATGACTCTACCTGTCCCTACTAACACCCCTTCATCAAAGGCATAGACGACATACCAGCTTTGCTTGCACATTGCTTCTAGCTCTGTTACGTTCAGATGCAAAGAATTCCAGCCTAAATCTTCATATAATTTTTCAAGCTGTGCAAAATCATCTGGATGTTCAGCAGTCACGATAATTTCTTTTTTCACCGTTCAACCTCTTCTCAACGTTTTACATACCCAATTCGCTAGAACATAAAAAAAGCCTGCTTTCTCTTTAAAGAGAAAGCAGGCTTTTCACGATTACTTCACTGTATTTAAAAATTCTTTTATTGCTTCAGGTGTTTTTGCGTTTGCACTGTGTAGGTGCGCAAGCTTCTCACCGTTTCGGTACACAAGTAGTGATGGAATTCCCATTACTTGATTTTCCTCTGATAGAGCTTCAAATTCGTCCTTATCAACTTTGAACCAAGCTTTGTCTTTGTTTTCTTCTAGAACTTCGTCAATGAACATGTCCAAACGTTTGCAATCTGGGCACCATGTTGTTGTAAAAATTCCTACGCTAAGCTCGTCCTTTTGGATCTGCTCGCGAAATTCAGATTCTGCTGTAATTTGTTTCATGTAAAATCCTCCTCGTCATTCTTCTACTTGCGATTATACAAGAAAACCGGTATAGATTGGGCAAATTTGCTCAAAAAAACCGAAAGAATACAAAAAGGCTTACGACTCTTCTTCGTTTTCTACGGAAAAGAGTCGTAAGCCGCTTATCGCTCGCTATTTTATCGTGGTCTCGACTGCTTTTTTATACGCACCGCTGCCAATTTTTAAGGCTGTATGATACAAAAGCTCTGTTCCAAGGGCAATATCGGCATAGGTAGAAAATTCATCTGGATGATGACTAATACCGTCCTTGCAGCGAATAAAAATCATGCCGTAGTCACATACCTCTGAAAAGGTGATCGCATCATGAAACGGGCCGCTCATAATCTCAGGTGCTGTCACGTTCATTTTCTTCGCTTCCTCACGCATTGCACCTTTAATCCAATCGGCACAATATTTCGGATCGCTGCGCGTATCTTCTGAAACATCATAAGTGAGATGATGCTTTTGACAGACGTCTTTTATTTTTGCCATGATGATTTCTTCACATTCATTTCGGCGTTCGAGGTCAATATCCCGCAAATCCACCGTGAACGTTACTTTTTCAGGAATGATGTTTCGTGAATCTGGAAATACCCGCAGACTTCCAACAGACCCAATCGTTTTAGCCTCAGGATCTCGTGTGACCGTTTCACGAATAGCTCCGACGATTTCAGCAGCTCCTACTAGCGCATCTTGACGAAGAGACATCGGAACGGACCCCGTATGCCCTGCTTTCCCTTCCAACGTGACGGTAAGCCATAGCGGTCCAGAAATTCCTGTCACAATCCCAATCGGTTCGTTTGACTTATCTAAAATGGGGCCCTGTTCAATATGTAACTCTAAGAAGGCGAGTAGGTCTTGTGCTTTATAAACCCCTTCATACGAGATGTCTCCAGGGTTAACCCCAAACTCTTGTAGCGCTTCTTTTCTCGTCATACCGTTTTTATCTTGTCGCTCCAAGTCACCTTTTTCAAGCATTCCGAGCAAGCCCTTTGAACCAAATAACCCTTTCGCAAAGCGCGACCCTTCTTCATCAGAAAAGCAGATGAGATGAAAGCCATGAACCAAGCGCTGATCGTTTTCTTTTAACGTTTGAGCGACTTCTAACGCTGCCACACACCCCGCCGCCCCGTCAAATCTTCCACCGTACGGCTGTGAATCGAGATGCGATCCTATTACGAGGAGAGGCGCACTTGGATCCGTTCCTTGAAGCTTTCCAACAAGGTTTCCAAAGCAGTCAATTTCCGTTTCAAAACCTGCCTCATCCATCCACGGACGAAATAAATCGACCGCCTCTCGATCTTCCTTCGAATGGGCAAGCCTGCATACACCCGTCTCGCCAATTTTCCCAATTACAGCAAGCTGTTCAAGTCTGTTTTGAATTCGATTTTGATTCACTAACATTCCATTTACCTCCATTCACTACTTTTATAGTTCTATCTTGACGAAACGAAGGCCCTCCTGCAATACACAAACTTTCACTACTTTTCTCGACTGAATGGACAAAACGTAAAAAAGCGAGGCCAACTGGCCCCGCTTCTTATGCCTGATGCAACAATTCCTTTTGGTGTTTAACAGGAAGTAGAAGGAAAACAATTCCTACTACAACGATTACACCACCTACTAAAAACGGTAATTGTGGTGCATTATGTCCGATAATTCCTGATAATAAAGGTGCAAACGCTGCCCCTAACCAGCGGACGAAATTATAGCCACCTGAAGTGATTGGTCGTGGATACGGAGAAATGCCCATTACATAGCTTGTAAATAACGCATTGTTTAATCCACATAGAAGACCGGATACGACAATTAACACAACCTGTAGCCATACAATATGGATCGCAAATAGAAGAACTAAAATAAGACCAAAAATGAGTAAGCTTCCATAGAGTAATTGACGCGGTTGAAAACGTTTTTCAAGCTGATGTGATAATCCGGCCGAGCCGTAAGCAAGGCAAAGACCCCACGCAAAGAAAACAAATCCAATTTCATAGGCTGATAACGGAAGTACAAGCGGTGAATACGCAAGAACGGTGAAAAAACCGTAGTAATAAAACATTCCCGAAAGCGCACCAGATAAAAACGGCTTGTATTTAAACAGTTGACCCATGTCCTTAATCGTTGCTGGTTTTCGTTTTTCAGCACTCTGCGGCTGTTTGACAAACACCGTCACAAGAATAAAGGCTAGTACAATTAAAACGCCTGTTGCAAAAAACGGAAAGCGCCAAGAATGAGCCCCAAGTACGCCTCCTAATAAAGGTCCACCGGCCATTCCAAGACCAATAGCCGCTTCGTACAAACCAACGGCTGATTTCACTTCCCCACTAAGCGCAATTAGAAGCGTCATCGCAGTGGCGAAGAATAAAGAGTTTCCAAGTCCCCAGCCTGCACGGAAAATAGATAGTTCTGGTATCGTATTTGATAATCCACATGAAATAGCAAACACAGATACGATCGCTAATCCGACCACCATTAATTTTTTATCCCCAAACTTAGCTGCAAGTAATCCTGCTGGTATCATCATAATCGCCATCGTGAATATGTAGGCCGTAAACAGCATTTCGACCTGCCAGTGCGTAGCTCCAATTTGCTTTGCGATCTCTGGTAAAATAGGGTCTACCACTCCGATTCCCATAAAAGCTAGAAATGTCGCAAAAACCGTAATCCATTTGGCACGTTTACTTGTTGGGCTAATGTCTCCCACTTTAGTTCCTCCCCTTAATATTGCTCAGTTTTAACTCTTTTGGTTTTCTCGAGAAGTTCTTGAAGCTCTTGTTGAAATAGCATCATGCTTTTGATTTTCTTTTGAATCATATCAAGCTGTTCTTCCACGGCCTCTTCAAAATGCTCAAGCTCTTTTAGCTCTAAACGACCTTGTGCTTGATCACGTTCAATCGTTTCTTTTAGATCCATAAAGTGCTGTAACTCCTGTAAGGAAAACCCTAACACTTCTTTCGCTTCAACAACTTTTTTTAAAGCTGATACTTCTTCTTCCGTATATTGACGGATGTTACCTTTTGTCCGCTGCGGTGGTTTAATAAGTCCAATTTCTTCGTAATAACGAATGGCACGCTTCGTTAAACCTGTTAGCTTCATTACTTCATCAATCATAATCAGAGTCATGCGCACTCCTCCTCTATTTGAATAACCTTTACGTTAACGTTAACTGTTCGATACTAATGATAACTTAACGTTGACGTTAATGTCAATAGATGAGATTGTATTTTTTTCCTTTTCTCTTAAATGGAGGGAAAAACATTCGTCCCTGTCTGATTCGCTAGTATAATCAAAAAAAGAACAAACGTTCTCTCTTCCAACAAAAAAAGAAACAGGTCAATGCCTGCTTCTTAATATTCCTTCTCTTTGCTATGCTGCTTTTGAAACGCCGTAATATTTGCATACTCATCCTCTAGCGCTCGTGCCACACGGATATAAATGGGCATAAGCTCTTGGTAGAGATCAACGTTATCTTCGTTCGGAACGTGCTCGTTTGTATGACCGACCATCTCTTTCACTACATCTAACGAATCTACCTTCCCTAATCCGTACAACCCTAAAATTGTTGCACCGAGGCAAGAGCTTTCAAAGCTTTCAGGAATGACCACCTTCGTATTAAAAACGTCCGCCATAATTTGTCGCCACAATTTTGACCGCGCAAATCCACCTGTGGCTTTAATTTCTCCAGGCGTGCCAATCAGCTCCTTAAGCGCAAGGAGAACGCTATACAAATTGTACATGACTCCTTCTAGTGCAGCTCGAATGAAATGCTCCTTTTTATGGTGCAAGGAAAGGCCAAAGAATGAGCCTCTCGCATTCGCGTTCCAAAGAGGAGCACGTTCTCCTGATAAATAAGGATGAAAAATCAATCCGTCTGAACCAGCGGGTACTTTTTCAGCAATGTCCATTAATAATTCATATGGACTAACGCCGAGTCGATTTGCTGCTTCGACTTCTGCTGCCGCAAACTCCTCCATCACCCAGCGTAAAATCATGCCACCGTTATTGACAGGACCACCTATTACCCATTTTTTATCTGTCAGCGCATAGCAAAACATGCGTCCTTTCGGATCAACAACCGGCTTGTCCACAACCGTTCGAATCGCTCCACTCGTTCCAATCGTCGCAGCAACAACACCCGGTTCTGAAGCGGCGAGTCCTAAATTCGACAGCACCCCATCGCTTGCGCCTACAACAAACGGTGTCCCTGACAGCAAATTAAGAGGAGATTCATGCGGATCATTTGGAAGTTTCAAGTAGTGCGTTGTTGGGACAATTTTAGAAAGCTGTTCCCTAGACACTCCTGCTACTGCAAGAGCTTCTTCATCCCAATCAAGCTGTTCTAAATTAAACATACCTGTAGCTGATGCAATGGAATAATCAATGACGTATTCTCCAAACAATTGATAAAACACGTATTCCTTAATCGAAATAAACTTGTTGCCACCTTGAAGCAATTCAGGCCGTTCTTCTTTCAGCCACATGAGCTTGCAAAGCGGAGACATAGGGTGAATAGGCGTTCCTGTACGCATATAAATTCCGTGTCCTTGCTCCGTACTTTTTAACTGCTCCGCATAGTTAGCCGCTCGGTTATCCGCCCACGTAATACAGTTTGTGAGCGGTTTACCATGGCTATCGACAGCAATCAAGCTGTGCATAGCGGAACTGAAAGAAACCAACTCTACCTGACTTCGATTAACCTGTGATTGATCGATCACCTTATTAATGGATGTGATGACCGCTTCATATATTTCGTCTGGATTTTGCTCTGCCACATGTGGTGTGGGAGTATGCATGGGGTATTCGACATGATGAACGTTCAACACTTCCCCTTTTGTTGTAAACAGAACAGCCTTTGTACTGGTTGTCCCAATATCCACTCCGATCATATATTGATTCATTCTTCTCACCAACCCTTTACGATTTCATTGTTACGTTTAGATTCTGTTATTTATCGAACTCTATCCCTATTATGCGTAGAGATAAAAAACATCTAGTTAAAACCCTACTCCTAATGTTCATGTAATACAACCGATATGCCCTTCTAAAGTGTTGTGCCTCTATCTTCCTCATGAACGTTGTAAAAAAGATATGATGACTACTGTAAGCAACAAAACATTTCCAATTTATATAATCACTTCACAACGCTTTCCTTTTAAACCAAATAAGGAAAACGCTTTCAAAATATGGTATGGTTATAAGTAAGAGATTTCATGGGGGATGGATGAGCATGGATTATACGCAGTCTGTTATACAAAAAGTGAAAGTAATGTTTCCTGGTTTTAGTGAAAAGGAAAAAAAGGTCGCAAATTATTTAATTCAAGCACCTGATCAAATGATTCACGATTCGATTAGTCAGCTAGCAGAGCGACTATTTATATCCGAAGCAACAATTACCCGCTTTACAAAACATATTGGTTTTAAAGGATACCAAGCATTAAAAATTGCGCTTGCCTCAGACATTCGCAAACTCTCTCATCAGGAAGAGGAGCAGATTGCTGAAGATGCTTCGGTGACACAAATTTTTTCTTCGAGTATTCAGCAACTTCAAAATACGCTGACCATGATGGATGAGGACAAGATTTTGAAAGCCGTGTCTCTATTAGCAAATTCAACACATATTGCGTTTTATGGAAACGGAGCTTCATCCGTTATTGCACTTGATGCGCATCACAAATTTTTAAATACGGGAATCTCTTCTAATGCTTACTTGGATTTTCAAGTACAGCATCGAGCTGCCTTTCAGCTAAAGGAAACGGACGTTGCTTGTGTTATCTCAGCAGGTCCGATTGACGATCAGCTAATGAGTATCACGAATATTCTACGCGAGCGCCGTGTTCCAATTTTAAGTATAACCGAATATGGAAAAAACAACTTAAGTCAATGTGCCACCGTTTCATTGTTTACGTCACCTGTTGGAAACCAAGGTGTTCATGAAGAATGGACGACACAAATCTCACAGCTATGTCTTGTTCATACGCTTTATACAAAGGTAATGATGGCGAAGGATCCCGTTCTATCCTCTTATTAAATAAAAGCACGTGGCGCAGGCCACGTGCTTTTATTTAAGCTTATCACATAGCTGTCTAGCAGCTTGTACACTTTTAGGGTTAATTGGCTGCGTATATTGACAATTCACGCGTACGCCTGCACCTAGACGTACTTCTGTTAATTTTGTCACCTCTAAAAATGGCTTCATGTTTTCTGGTTTTAATCCCTTGCTTCCCACAAGAGTCAACGGTTGACCTTGTAGTCTTCGCAATAATTTTTTAATCTGTGGAATTCCCGCTAGCGCCGTTTTATCGGATCCTGATGTTGTTACTCGTTTAATTTGCGGAAAGTGCTGAAGCGCTTCTAAGGCTTCTTCTTGATCACGCACTTGGTCAAATGCGTGACTAAATGTTACGTCTAGGCCATCTGCTTCTGAAAGAAGCTGACTTAGGACATGAACATCAATTTCTTTTTCTTCTGTTAGACACCCGATAATGATTCCCTTTGCTCCGAGCTCTTTCGCCAACTGTATATCTCTTCGCATCGTATCAAGATCGTCTTTATTGTATACAAACGTTTGGTTATGAGGACGAACTACGATATGTACAGGGATTTTCACCTGTTCCATCACTTTTTCCATTAATCCGTAACTAGGGGTATACCCTCCATCTACCATACCAGATGATAATTCGATGCGATCTGCACCATTTTCTTCAGCTAAAATGGCATCCAATAACGTTGTTGCGCCAATTTCTAAAATCATGCTATCACCCTTTCTTGAACTAATTCTCTCTCTGTTTTTTAAACGAACATATTGCTCCATATATTTTTGAGGATGTATGATCACTAAAAACGTGTTTCAACATTGAAACACGTTCATGGTCATATCTTTCGTCATTATGTTCTGTTTTGTGACGTTTGCATCAATACCATCTATTGGTATTCGGCGTTCCTTGAGAAGGATAATTAGACATTTGGCCGGTAGAACCGCTTGGCATTCCTGGATTCATCATTGGCTGGTTACCCATTCCTTGATCCATTCCTGGCATCATCGGCTGTCCGCTCATTCCTTGACCCATTCCTGGCATCATTGACTGTCCGCTCATTCCTTGACCCATTCCTGGCATCATTGGCTGTCCGCTCATTCCTTGACCCATTCCTGGCATCATTGGCTGTCCGCCCATTCCGTGTTCCATCCCCGGCATCATGCCTGGGTATCCGCTCATTCCTTGACCCATTCCTGGCATCATCGACTGTCCGCCCATTCCGTGTTCCATCCCCGGCATCATACCTGGGTATCCGCCCATTCCGTGTTCCATCCCTGGCATCATGCCTGGGTAACCGCTCGTTCCTTGACCCATTCCTGGCATCATCGGCTGTCCGCCCATTCCATGTTCCATCCCTGGCATCATGCCTGGATATCCGCCCATTCCTGGCATCACCGGTTGGCCGCCCACGCCATATTCTACGCCTGGCATCATGCCTGGGTATCCGCCCATTCCTTGACCCATTCCTGACATCGGCTGTCCGCCCATTCCGTGTTCCATCCCTGGCATCATTCCTGGATATCCACCCATCGTATTTGTTTGACATGTTCCCGTTGAGCAAGAGCCCGGAAACATAGACGACTGATCAGGATATCCGTAGTAAGGATTTCCCTGCATCATTTGATTTTGATTTTGTTTGTTTTTTTTACGTCTCATTATTAGACCCCTTCCAGTACTGTACTACACTGTAGCCTATTCACCGTGTCCCTTGTTAGGAATTAGTCCAACCGAAATTAGGCGCTTTCTTCATTAGCACATTAAACGTTGTCTTTCCTTTTTATTTTTCATATCATGAGGCTCATACTAATAGGAAACAAAAGAGGAAAGGAGCCAATCATGAAAAAAATTATTGTTCTGTTTCGAAAAGACTTTCGCATTACCGATAACCCTGCCCTTACCCAGGCTGGCCATGACGGGACGGTTGCTCCTATTTATATTTACGATGAACATTATGACGGAGACTGGTCACTCGGCGGCGCTAGCAAGTGGTGGCTTCACTATGCTCTTGAAGATTTAACAAACAGTCTGCAAAATCTTGAAGCTCCCCTTCATATTTATAAAGGAAATACAATTGATATCCTGAAGAAAATGGTTCAGTCAGAAGAAATTGACGCTCTTTACTTCAATAAGCGCTACGAACCACATGTAATGGAGCAAGATGAACAGCTAATAAAAGAAATGAAGGAAATCAACATCGACGTTCAAACATTTGAAGGTCATCTAATACTTCCTCCACAGGAAACAACAAAGGAAAACGGTGACCCCTACAAAGTTTTTACCCCTTTTTATAAATCGTTTCGTCAAAAAGAAGTGCCGAAGGCGACTAAAAAAATAAGGAGCCTTAAGAGTTTTCATCTGGACAAGGATTCTCTGAAAGCTGATGAACTTTCCCTTCTTCCGACGATTAATTGGACAAGCGGAATGGAAGCAAAATGGGACGTGTCTGAAAAAGGCGCATGGGAAACCTTTAAGCACTTTGTCAAACACCGACTGCGTAATTACGAGGACGGTCGCGATGTGCCTGCTGAAGAAAGTATTTCAAATCTATCGCCATATCTTGCATTCGGTCAGATCTCTAGTCGCTATATCTATCAGTACTTGTTGGAGAAAAGCGAGTCACTGCAATCAGCGAACGTTGAGAAACAAATTTCCGCCTTTCTACGCCAGCTTGTGTGGAGAGAATTCTCTTATCACCTGCTTTACTTCTTCCCACATACCGTTCGAAAGCCTTTGAATGAAAAGTTCACTCATTTTAAATGGAAGCAAAGCAAACAAGATTTTAAGGCATGGACAAAAGGAAAAACCGGCTATCCTCTTGTTGATGCAGGAATGAGAGAACTGTGGGAAACAGGTGTCATGCATAACCGTGTACGAATGGTGGCAGCATCCTTTTTAGTCAAGCATCTCCTTCTTCCGTGGCAAAAGGGATCAGAATGGTTTTGGGATACGCTCGTGGATGCAGATCTTGCCAACAATACGATGGGCTGGCAATGGGTTGCTGGAAGCGGTGCGGATGCAGCCCCTTATTTTCGAATATTTAATCCTACCACCCAAGCGGAACGATTTGATGAGGACGGCGAGTATATTAAAAAGTGGATACCTGAACTGGCGAAGCTCCCAACAAAATATATTCACAAACCGTGGGAAGCTTCTGATGAAATACTCAAGAAGGCCGAGGTATCACTTGGAAAAAATTATCCAAAACCAATTGTGGATCATAAATCAGCACGGGAACGAGCGCTTGAGCACTACGACGAAATTAAATAAGCGCCCTCTGAAATTGACAATTATTAATAAATTTTTCTTAACTTTTCCATCGCTCTCGCCTATAATATGAATGGCTGCTTTTACTAGATTACTAGTAAAGCAGTTATTTTACTGGTTGGAGGAAGAAAAATGTTCAAACATGCATTAAAAACAGCGGGAATAATTGTCGCTCTATTCATACCGCTCGGCACGATCACTCCTAGCATTGAAGCTGCTACAGCACCTGCCATTACGATGTCGTTTACTGGAGATATCTTATTGGATAGAAATGTAGGCGAACAAGTGACCAAATACGGTGTTAACTACCCGTTCACAAGCGTGGGATCTATTTTAAAAAGCACAGATCTAACCGCCGGAAACTTAGAAACGGCCGTTACAACACGAGGAAGCGCACAAGCCAAACAATTTACGTTTCGTTCCAAGCCAGCAACGCTTCAAGGCTTGAAAAATAACGGCTTTGATATGGTTAGTATCGCAAACAATCATACGATGGATTATGGTCTGCAAGGATTATACGATACGATAACATACTTAAATCGCTATGGAATTGGGCACAGCGGCGGCGGGAAAAATGAGCAAGAGGCGTTTAAAGCTTATTATAAAACGGTAAAAGGAAAGAAAATTGCAATTTTGGCGGTCAGCCGTGTCCTTCCTGACGCTAGCTGGTTCTCTGGAAAAACCAAGCCTGGAATCGCAAGCGCCTATCAAACAAGTACATTAATGAGCTATGTAAAACAAGCTGTACGAAATTCTGATTACACGGTCGTCATGATTCATTGGAATAAGGAAAGTACGGATTATCCAGAAGCCTACGCCCGGTCGTTAGGAAAACAGCTCGTGGATCAAGGTGTAGATGCAGTCATTGGCAGTCACAGTCACACGTTGATGGGAATGGAGTATTACAAACAGGTCCCTATTTTTTATAGTCTAGGAAACTTTGTATTCACCCCCTCTAAAAGTCCAAAAGGGGCCGAAACCATGATTGTAAAGCTAAAGATTACAGGCGGAAAAACCTATCCACAAATTATTCCCGCTAAGATTATCAACGGAAAACCAACGTTAATGAATGCAGCTTATAATAAAACCATCCTCTCTAAGCTTAATCGACTATCATACAATGCGTCCGTTAGTGCTTCTGGCATCGTGACGCAAAAATAAAAAAGCCCCAGACTGGGGCTTTTTTTATGGTGCTTGTACAAAAAGCTGTGTGTAAAGCTGATTGGTGTACACAAGATATCCGATAGCGAAAATAGCTGCTAGCATGATTAATTTTTCACCGATCTTACCTGTTTCATAAGTGATAAGAAATTTGAACTTCTTTTTCCAAATCGGCGAAAATAACGGCACACCGCGCTTTGAGAAAAAGTCCCCTGCTATATGAAACAAATAGCCAGCACAAAGACCATATGTAAAATGATTAGGGTAGAAATAGTAAATTAAACTAAAGCACATCCAAGCAAGAAGAGAATGAGTTAATCCTCGATGACCAAATGCTTTTTTAATGAGCTTTGCAATCCCAAACGAACGCCTGCCAATATACGAATTAGGCTCATCAATATCAGGAATAAGGCTTCCTACTATGATTCCTCCTACAAATGTAAACGTAAAAGGAGCATCGGTGACAGTCGTTAAATAGGCTCCCGCCGCAACGGATGTAATAATATGTGTCTGATATCTCAAACCTGCTCCTGCCTTCCTTAAAGTACATATGTTCCCATAAAGTTCCTCTCTACTATAAGTGAAGTTTGTCACTGTGTCAAAGAATTTTTCGGCTTATCTACTATAAACTGATGAACCTTTGTCCATACTGATGAGGAGGTTTTAATGAAAAGAGGTAGATTAAGATGAAAATAGCTGAAGTTGAAGAATTGTTTAGTGAGTATGGGATATCTTTTCACCTATCTTATCCTTTAGAACTTTCCGGTCTTCATCATACAATGAGCCGTCGAACGATGCGTACCTTCCTAGAACAAATCGAGGCGATAGAAGAGATGTCATTTGAAGCGTTCTATTATCAGTATAAAGTGTTTCAAGCTGCGTTTGAGCGGAATGAACTCCCTCTATAGAGGTAAAGGAATGTTCAATTGCTGTGGTTACGGTCATTTAGGATGGCGTTTAGTCCATAAAAAAAGAAGGCGCTATGCCTTCTCTTTAAAAAATTTATGAAAACTGTGCGCCGACTATACCGACGATCATAATAGCAAAACTAATTAATGCGCCTTTTCCATTTCGCTTCCGGTTTTCATCTCGTTTTATAACCGAATAAGCAAATGTACTAGCGTAGATCAGCAACCCTAAAAATCCTAGCATCGTGATGTATACAAACATGTCGTGCCTCCAAATAAGCTTTTTTCTTAATAGTAGCACAACCGCATATAGAAAAAAACTCCTGGCGAGAGCGATAAA
Organism: Priestia koreensis; assembly: GCF_022646885.1. Lineage (GTDB taxonomy): Bacteria > Bacillota > Bacilli > Bacillales > Bacillaceae_H > Bacillus_AG > Bacillus_AG koreensis_A. Next base: position 3,060,033 of record NZ_CP061868.1, read on the forward strand.
TAGAGTTTTTGGTTACGGATGAGCTGTTACGAGTGCTCCTTCATACATAAAGAAAGAGACTCTAGTTGGAGTCTCTTTCTTTATGTCCGCAACGCTTAAGCTACCTTAGACGCGATGACAATTACTTTCCCTCTGTCTAGCTCTTCCTCATATCGCTCAGCTTCTGGTTGTGATAGTCCTAGTGAAGTCATTTTCGAACGAAGTTCATCACCACGTGAGCGGAAAACATTTGCTAGTGCACTTCCTACCCCTTGTTCTTTTAATCCGATGTTGTTTGTATCGATCGCATCAGCTAAATCCTTGGAGCGGTTTTTATCGTGTGCGAGCAGATAAATTTCATCCGTTGTAAAACCATTTCGTATTAATGTCTCCACGATTTCTTTTGCTTGTACACCATTTTCAACGACTTTTACATCTACCATTATAAATTCCTCCTCTGATTTAACTTGCTATCAATTTCTTATTTGGTATATAGCCCCTATCGTTAGTTTTAAAACATTTTTTATAAGAAAAGCATTTATTTTTTAGCTCCCCTCTTCTTTTTTTACATATATTAGAAATTATGTTACGTTATAAATAAAAGAAATAAAGAGGTGTTGGAAATATGATGGTTGGTGCTCCATTGCTTGTGTCCCTTCCTCTCGGTCTACTCGTTATTGTTTTGTCTATATGGCTCCGAAAGAGACGGGTGCGTACATGGCTACTTTTATTGCCTAGCTTCGTACTCATGTTAACAGGAATTGTTTTCTTTTATGTTGGTATCGCATTTATTCGAGGCTTTGAGGGTTCTTCCTATAGCTTTATTGGCCTATTTTTAATGATCTTTAGCGCTGTAGGAATCATGGTTAGCCGCATACAGGTAAAACCTGCTTCGCGTCAGTAAAAAAAGGATCGTTCAATGATGAACGATCCTTTTTGTTATTCAGTATTTTAGTAAACAGGTGCTGCATATCTTCCAAACCAGTCATGACGGTTTGCTGAAATCCAGTTATAGAGCGGTACTCCCAAGCGATCCACTTTTGGAATATACAGCAACCAGCCAAACAGTGCCGTAGCTGGAAGCGCACGTAAAATTCGGCGGACCGAGTAGAAGCCTGCATAAAGCCTGCCAGAAGCCGACATCATGTGGATACGATCATACACATCTCGCTCTTTCAAATAATGATATTGCGCCTCATCTTCTGCCTTTTGTACAGGAACCCATTCGAGTCGCTGAAACCAATCGAGTTTGATTAACACTTTTTTAACATTGGCGCAAAGCGGACACTGCGCATCATAAAAAATAATATGTTTCATTCAATCACTCCCCATCGTTAGATCCTTTTTGTTTATTTACACTCTTTTTCTTATCGTAAACAATATAATGTTTTCTAAAAATACAGTCTTTTCATTACACTTCCATTTCGTTACAATAAATGTATAAATGAACAAAGTTGAGGTGAACTCATGCTAACTGGATGGTTTTTATGGTTTATTCTATTTTGGATTGTGTTCCTTATTAGTATGTTTGCCATCGGCGGATTCTTTATGTTTCGAAAGTTTTTAAAGCGGCTTCCTAAAGAGGATGGAAAATCCATTATTGACTGGGAGGAACATTACATTCGCGAAACATTGCATTTGTGGAGTTCGCCACAAAAACAGCTTCTTGAAGATTTGGTCAAGCCGGTTCCTGAACTTTTTCGAGATGTAGCCAAACAAAAAATTGCGGGTAAAATTGGTGAGCTTGCGCTTCAAGAACAAGCAAACGCCATTACTGAAGATTTAATTGTGAGAGGATATATCGTAGCAACACCAAAGCGCGACCACAAATTTTTATTAAAAACGCTGCAAGAAAAGAAAATTTCCGTCACCCCATATCAACACTTGTTTAAAAGCTCGTGAATAAACATCGCGTAACTTGAAGCAAACTAAAAAGAAGCCTGATATCAGGCTTCTTTTTAGACGGTTTGATCGATTGGACGCGTTGGAATTTGCTTGGAAATACGTTTGTATGAGATATACATCGCTACGCGCCACGGTACAATCATTCCGAAGGCTAGAATCCAAAACATCCCACCAAGCGCTCCTACCTCAATCGTTTGACTAAAGTATAGTTTGAGCGCTGTACGAATTGCGACTAAGGCAATTAAAATGAAGACAAAAGCCTTTGAGCGCTTCAAATATACTTGATCATCTTTTATCTCGAACTTTGACGTTTTGATTAAAAAGATAGAAAAGAACATACCCAACAGAATCGCTTCCAAGAATTCTGTACCGGTTACGCGAAAATATGGGAAAATGAACATTAACGCACCTGTACTCATAAAGAACGGTGGTAAAATAATTTTTTTCGCATTTGTCGGCTTTTTCGATGCCTTCACACGCACCATTAACACAAGCATTGCCATCGCAAGCGCAACTAAAGTTGAAGCAACAATCACGGTAATCCTTCCTTTTCTACATAATCTTCAGTATTTCTATTATAAGCCAAAAAAGGAGAAAAGAAAACACGGACGACCGTTTTCTAATGATTTACGATGTTTTCTTTGCTTTTTTTAATGTCTTCAGCAAGAAACCACCTTTAAATTTACGCGGTTCATACGAAATAATGAATGCTCTTGGTTCGTGATCTTCAATGATTCGAAACAGATCATCTTCTCTGTTTCTCTTTGTTAAAATCTCTAGCTGATAGCGAATGCTATCTCTTCCTTCACCGTGGAAAACAGTTACTCCAAATCCTTCTTGACGAAGTTCGGCAATTAAGCTTTCATTTTTAGCAGGGAGATTTACCATAAATGTCGTAAATCCAATCGCTAATTTTCGCTCAATAAAGCTTCCTACAACAATACCTAGTCCAAATCCTACTGCGTATACAACCATTTGTACAACGCTTTGTTCTCCAGAAAACACAATGGACAATCCAAAGACATAAATGAGGGACTCAATCACACCAAATAGTGACGCATAAGTGCTCATGCCTTTCACTAAGAAAATGGTACGTAAAGTTAAGACAGGCACATAAATAAGTTGAAGTAGCAAGATTAGTAAGATGTCCTTCACTCTTTACACCCCTTATGATTTTCTTCCGCCTAAGCGGTCAACCGAGCATAGATCAAACCAGTTGATGAGAACGTTGTACCTCAAGTAACCGTTTATCCCTACACAATGTTTTCATTTTATCACTACCATTTCGTTGTTTAAAGAGTGAATTTTAAATGAAAACAAAAAAAAGAGCAGTCACTTTATAGCTCCTTTTCTCCCTGTTCTATTTTAAAATTACCCGCTCTAAGCGAGCACTCTACTCACTGCATCAATTACGCGTGATTCATCAAACGGTTTTACAATGAAGTCCTTTGCCCCCGCTTCAATCGCATCCACGACCATCTTCTGTTGGCCCATCGCTGAACACATGATCACTTTTGAATCTGAAAATTCTTTTTTTATAATCCGCAGCGCTTCCATCCCGCTCATTTCTGGCATCGTAATATCCATCATTACGAGATCAGGCTGTAATTCCCGATACATTTCAACCGCTTGACGCCCATTTTCAGCCTCACCTACTACTTCATAGTGAGAATTTTCTAGGATTGCTGTTAGCGTTTTTCTCATAAACCGAGCATCATCTACTATTAATACCTTCGCCACTCTAAATCCTCCGTTCATTGAAACAAACCATATAGTCATTTTTGTATTAGGAATTATTTCATTTTTCAACTAAATTTCACTTTACCAATTTTACACAGTTTTTTCAATGCTATTTTACTATATTGTTTTAAAAACCTCTAAATCCACCTAATAAGCTAGAAGAATACGCAATAATTTTTGTCATCCAGTCGAAGTAAAGAACAATTCCCATTGCGACCATGAGATAACCCCCTCCTTTTACAAAAAGAGCGCTGTTACGTTTAATCCATTTTAAATGACCAATGAAAAATGATAGAATAAAAAACGGAATTGCAAACCCTAGCGCGTAGGCAATCATATAGGTCATGCCTGAGCCTGGATGAATAGCAGAAAGAGCAATAACAGACGCAAGAATAGGGCCTGTACAAGGCATCCAGCCGGCTGCAAAAGCCATGCCAATTACGATGGAGCCTAAGAAACCACTTGGACGTTGCGTAAAGGATAATCTGCGATCTTTCATAAGGAAAGATGGCTTAAAAATACCGACTACTACAAGCCCAAAAAAGATGATTAAAATGGCTCCCAATTGACGAATTAAGCCGTCATAATTTTGAAATATCTTGCCGACAAAGGAGCTTCCAAAACCGAGTGCCACGAAAATGATGGAAAATCCGATTAGGAAGAACAACGTATGAAGCATGCTTTTCCTTTTTAACATGCCGTTCTCTTCTTTTAGATCGTTTACGCTCATGCCCGTAATATACGATAAAAAAGCAGGATATAGTGGTAAACAACAAGGAGAAATAAAGGATAAAAATCCTCCACCTACTGCAATGACCAAGTTCAAATCTGCCATTCTCATCTGCACTTCCCTTCATAATCATTTTATTATCAATGAATCATTTCATGTCCTTTTGCTTTTAAAAAGTTCCATAATCTAGTATAATTAGGAAAAAGATAGGTGAAGAAAGGACCGTAGCAGTGCACAAACAAGACATTCTACTTCAAATTGAGAAAAAGCGCGAAGAGTTAGTACATATTGTAAAAATCAAGGGACTTACCTCTGCATTAACTGTCCAGTATAGTCAAGAGCTTGATCACCTGTTGAATTTATATGATCAAACTTATACAAGCAAATTAAACAACCTCTCATAAAGAGGTTGTCTTTTTTAGTTTATCATAATTTTCCATCTTCTTCTATGAAAAATTATGCGCCCTCTTGATTATTTTCTTCGTACGATAATCCGTTTTGCAGCAGATACATCTTGTAATAGAGCCCTTTTAAACTCAACAACTCTTGATGCGTTCCGCGCTCGACAATTTCGCCTTTATGAAGAACCAAAATAAGGTCAGCATTTTGAATAGTAGATAAGCGATGAGCAATCGCAATAGTTGTACGTCCCTTTCTCATACGCTCAAGCGCTAATTGGATGGCTTCTTCTGTTTCCGTATCAATATTCGCCGTTGCTTCATCTAGCACCAACACTTTCGGGTCGCGTACAATGGTTCTTGCAAAGGCCACTAGCTGGCGCTGACCACTTGAGAGAGTGGCTCCACGCTCTACGACTTTTTCATCATATTGATCCTCAAATCGTTCAATAAATGCATCGGCCTGAACAAACTTCGCCGCTTCCTTTACTTGATCTATCGTAATACTTTGATTATGAAGAGCAATATTGTGCTTAATATCGTTGGCGAACAAAAACGGATCTTGGAGAACAAGCCCTACTTTTCTTCTAAGCTCATCGTTTGTATATTCTCGAATTGGAACCCCATCAAGAAGAATGTTGCCTTTTTCAAGGTGATAAAAATGCATTAATAGATTAATAATGGAACTTTTTCCGCTTCCGGTGTGCCCTACTAATGCAACAGTTTCGCCAGGTTTGGCGGTAAACGAAATATTTTTTAACACATCTCGCTTTCCATCATAGGAAAATGTTACGTTCTCAAAGCGAATTTCGCCCTCCGTCACCTTGTTTGTTTCCTTATGACTACTAGACGGAGCATACGTGTTATCATCAAGGAGAGCAAACACGCGTGAGGCAGAAACAATCGCCTGCTGAAATAATGAAAGTCGCATCATTAGCTGGTTAATGGGTTCAAAAAATCGATCTAGGTAATTAATAAACGCATATAAAACGCCAATTTCAACAACGTTTCCAAACGACGAGATGCCGAAGTAGCTAAGGACGATCATCAGAGACACAATATAAATGACATCTACAGCAGGGCGAAGCAACAAACCATCAAGCTTAATGTTTTTTAATCCTGCTTCGTAGTGTTCTTCATTAATTTTGGCAAACTCTTTTTTCATTCGATCTTCTTGACGGAATACTTGCACAATCGCCATTCCTTGAAGAGATTCATTTAATGAGGCGTTCAGCTGACTGAGTTTTTCCCTCATTTGCTGATAAAAAACGGAGCTCACTTTGCGATAAATCTTCATTAACAAATACAAAGCGGGTAGCAGCACTAAGCAAAATGCAGCAAGCTTTACATTTAAAATAAACATCGCAATAAAAATCCCCACGAGCATAACACCATTTTGAATAAAGGAAACAATAACTTCCACAAACATATCTTTAATCGATTCCGTATCATTCGTAATGCGGGAGACAATGCTTCCGGTAGGCGTTTGATCGAAATACTTTAATCCAAGCTTATGGACCTTTGAAAAAACATCAATTCGAAGCTTTTGAATAATATTTAGCGCAAGCTCCTGAAATCGAAGCAGCTGAAAATATTGAATGACGACCTTAATGATATGCAGCCCCAAATACGCAATTCCAAGTAATAGTAAGGGATTTGTTGGCATGTACCGAGGTGTTAAATAGTCGTCGATAAACACTTTCACAATAATGGGCCCTAATATATCCGCCACTGTAACAATTAGTAGTAGAAAAAAAGTTAGAATGAACTGCTTTTTATAGGGAACCGTGTAGCTCAAAAGACGCTTTAAAACCGTTCGCTGTTCTTTTCCTGTCATATGCTGATTTACGTCCATTATTACCCTCCTAACTCCACTAAACTTTCTAGTTGCTGACGTTCGTACATGTCTTTGTACCAGCCCTTCTGCTTGGTTAACCATTCATGTGTGCCCATCTGTGCAATGCGCCCTTCTTCTAACACAAGTATTAAGTCTGCATGTGCTACGGCACTCAGTCGATGAGTTGTGATGATCGTTGTTTTTGACTGGCGATTTTCACGAAGCGATGCTAAAATATTTTCTTCTGTTCGCGCATCTACCGCTGATAACGAATCGTCTAAAATAAGCAATTCAGGATTTAATAGGAGTGCTCGTGCGATCGAGAGTCTTTGCTTTTGTCCACCTGAAAGCGAAACCCCTCGCTCCCCTACAACCGTATGATAGCCTTCCGTGAAATCTTGAATGTCCCTATGAACGTTCGCAATAGAAGCCGCTTCTTCAATTTCTTCCTGCGTTGCGTACGGCATAGCAAACGCAATGTTTTCCCCGACCGTTGCCGAGAATAAAAAATGATCTTGCGGCACATAGCCGATGGAAGAACGGAGAGCGTGTAACGTATAGTTTTTTAACTCGCCCTTACCAAACTGAATGCTTCCTTCGTATTGATCAAATTCTCGAATTAAAAGCTTTAAAAGGGTTGTTTTTCCTGCCCCTGTTTTCCCAACGATCCCGAGCGTCTGTCCTTTTCGCAGAGAAAACTGAATATCTGCTAATACCTTTTTCTCGTATTGAGGATATGAAAACGACTGAATGTTTACTTCTAAATCGCCTTGTGGGGGCTCTGTGAGCGCTTCTTTCACCTCAATAATGTCTTCTTTTTCACTTAGTAACGAAGCGACTCGGTCATAAGATGCGCTTCCTCTTTCCACAATATTAAACAGCCACCCAAAGGCAAGCATTGGCCAAATCAACAGCCCTAAGTAAGTCGTAAAGGCAACTAGGTCTCCAATTGTTAACTCATTATGAATGACCATACGTGATCCAAAAACAATCGATAAAATAAAGGAGAAGCCGACAATTAACGAAATGGTTGGGTCAAAGAGCGCATCAATTTTTGCAACGGCCATGTTCTTTTTCACAACGTCTTTTGACGACTGAATGAATTCCTCAACGTCTTCTTTTTCTTCGCCGAAGGTTTTGATTACTTTCACTCCGCTCACGCTTTCTTGCACTTTGTCATTTAAGCTTGAGAATGCTTGCTGTGCTTTATGAAATCGCTTATGTAAAAGTGATCCGTAATAGCTTGTCGACAGCGCCATAAACGGCATCGGAATTAAGCTAATTAACGTGAGCTTCCAGCTAATTGTTGTCGCCATCATGATGAGCACAAAGCCCCCTGTCGTAAGGGAGTCAACGAGTGTGAGCACGCCTGAGCCTGCTGTTTGCTGAATCGCTTGAAGATCATTTGTGGCGTGTGCCATTAAGTCCCCGATACGCTTTCGCTGATAAAAGGACGGCGACATTTTTGTGAAATGACTGTACAAATTGTTACGAAGCTGACGCGCTAGTTTAATCGATGATCCAAAGATCATAATGCGCCAGAAATAACGAGTTACATAGCACAGCAGCGCTACGACGAGTAGAATCGCCATCATTACGACAAGCCGCTTACCTGTAAGTACATCTCGTTGCATGTCATCTACGACATACCCGATCATTTTAGGTGGGACAAGTTGAAGCAAAGCGACAAATCCCAACAGCAAAATACCCATCAAATAGGAGCGCTTCTCCTGCTTAAAAAACCACCATAAATTCTTGAATATTTTCATTTTGTGACCTCACTTTTGTTTTTCTTTTAAAAATATTCTGTTTATTGTCACTACAAGAAAAGACACCCCCAAAGTGTAAGAGTGCCTTAGTCGTTGCACCGTATGTAGGTTAGCGTACACGCTGTTTTTTGTGACGTAAAACGCGCACATAGCCTCTGCTAACATGAAAAATATACCCTATATCTTCCTTTTTGTCTATATGCTTTACATTGCTTTTTGTTTCACGATTTTTTGGTTCACTGATCCATCGCATCGAAGAACGACATTAATCAGCCAACCCCCTCCTCGTATATAGACGTGACCTATAGTCCTCTAAATTCTCTCACTGACTCTACGGTTTCGCCTTTAAACGAGATAATGCCCTGAAAGTAGGTCCACGCTTCGCCCTTTCCATTGATCTCACTCTTACTATGAATGACGTCTGGTCTTCCCCAACGATCGAGTACTTCTTTCTTAGTCATTCCAATCTCTACTTTCTTGTTCTTATTTTTTTTTGCATTGGTTTCATAAAAGCTAAGTTTTTTATTTACACCCCGTCGTAATTCGTTAATATCTCCCGTTAATTCTGCTGGTATGAATGTGGCGCTATTCAGGTATATTCGAATGGCATTATAATTTAGTTCACCTGTATGGTTACTAAAATGGTCATCTTTAAATTCGTTATATGTTTTAAACGCTGTTGCGATATTACGAAATGTTTGGTGATTTTCATCATTTAACTTTTCACACTCGGCAATAACCGTCTGATATTCACCCTTTTTAATAAGCTCTACATATCGACTCTCTTCTTTTGATAGGATATGCTCATCACTCTCTACTTTACTCTCTACTTTATCTGCGTTTGCTCCCTCTGTTTCATAGGAACAAGCTCCAAGAATGGATGCTAAGACTACTGTATATAAAAGCTTTTTCAAAACATCTCCTCCTCATCAACTATTAACCTGTCTCTTTATATTCTACGATATCTTCTTTACAAATAATGTAAATATCGTTAAAAAAGCAAGAAAATACAAAAAAAGACTACCCTCTCTGTTTTATCCACAGAAAACGTAGTCTATTTCGGATGAAAATCATATGAATAGCGAAAGCTTTACTTGATCAAATATGTATATGCCATTATAAACAATGATAATGGCGTTATATCGTTACAATGCTTGACGCATTAGCTGCTCTTATTTGATTTGATTGCTCATTGCTTTCATCATTTGATTGATTTTCTTTTGAGAAGGTTTCATTCCCATTTGCATCATCATCATTTTTAGCATTTGTTCATTAATAGGCGGGTTTTTCTTTAAATAGCTCATCATGTATTTACGTGCAATGAAGAATCCTAGCGCTATTCCAACAAGCAGAGCTAGAACACCAATTAAAATATCTAACCACATAAAACTATTTCCTCCTTCGTGTTGTCTACCTTACAGTGTACTAAACCAAGAGTTATTATACAATATTTACTTCTTAATTTCTGCAATATTTATATGAATTTTTTTGTTTTAATAGGCGTGAGCCAACCATATTGTCCTTTTGTGAAATCCATGGCCAAAAAATAAGGGTTTAACTTACGTAGCACTTCGAAAAAAGCGGTTTCCGCATCTACTCCCCCAATGCCTTCAAGAGAAATAAGCCGATCATACATTTTAATTCTCGCACGGCTCTGTGTTTTTAAAATGGATAGCTTGTACTGTTTTTCCCCTTTGAAAAAAGCCGTTGTATGCAAAAAAGCAGACTCTATTGCATCTTCTAGTTCTTCTATTGGAAGAGGTTTCGTAATATACTCTACCTGTTTTTTTAGCTCATCATATTGTATATGGGAAGGCTGCTGAAAATCTTTGAACAATTGAAAAATAAGCCCTGCACGCTGATAGTAGTGATTCGCTACTTCTTTTTCGATTAAATAAATATCGTATTTTCTCATCATATAGCCCCCTTATACGTTCTTAGTACCCATTATAAAACGAGCACCTTAAAATGATTGTCTATTTATGGAACAGATAACCACTAATTTTGTCGAAATAAAAAAAGGTGGCTGAGAAGAAATCTTCTCAGTCACCTTTTATTTATGAGCCGGCGCTGCTTATTTGTTTAATAAAGCTTTTACGCGAGCTACTACATTTTCAGTTGTGAAGCCAAATTCTTTCATGATTAAGTCCCCAGGAGCTGAAGCACCGAAGTGGTTAATGCCTAATACTTCGCCTTCATCACCAGTGTAACGCTCCCAACCGAATGGTGCTGCTACTTCCATAGCAAAACGTTTTTTCACTGATTTTGGAAGAACGGACTCTTTGTATTCAGCAGATTGCTCTTCGAAACGATCCCAAGCTGGCATACTTACTACTGCAGCAGCAATGCCGTCTTTTTCAAGTTCTTTTTGAGCGTCTACTGCTAAGCTTACTTCAGAACCAGATGCAAGTAATAATACATCCGCTTGTTCTTTGCTTGCTTTCGATACAACATAAGCACCTTTTTTCACGCCTTCGTACGCATTTTTATCCGTACCAGGAAGTGTAGGTAAGTTTTGACGAGTTAACACAAGCGCTGTTGGACGGTCAGTTGATTCAACCGCTAGTCTCCAAGCAGCTGCTGTTTCGTTAGCATCAGCAGGACGTACTACTGATAAGCCAGGCATTGCACGTAATGATGGTAATTGCTCGATTGGTTCATGAGTTGGACCATCTTCCCCAACCGCAATACTGTCATGCGTGAATACATATGTTACAGGTAGTTGCATTAGAGCAGCTAAGCGAATTGCAGGACGTAGGTAGTCAGAGAATACGAAGAACGTACCACCGAATATTTTTGCACCACCATGAAGAGCAATACCATTCATCGCAGCACCCATTGCGAATTCACGTACACCGAACCAAATGTTACGACCACTGAAGTCTTCAGCTGTGAAGTCCCCTGCATCTTTAAGATTCGTTTTGTTTGAACCAGCTAAGTCAGCAGAACCACCAAAGATTTGTGGAACAGCTTTCGCTACAGCGTTTAATACTTCACCAGATGAAGCACGAGTCGCTGTTGAAGACCCTTCTTCATAAGTTGGAAGTTGTTTTTCCCAACCTTCTGGAAGTTCCCCTTTGATCGCTGCTTCAAATTCACTTGCAAGCTCTGGATGAGCTTCTTTATATTGAGCGAATAGGTCATTCCATTCTTGCTCTTTTTGTTGACCTGCTTCAACAATCACTTTGTTGAAATGATCATACACTTCGTTTGGCACGTGGAAATCTTCTTCAAACGTCCAGCTGTAAGCATCTTTTGTTAATTTAGATTCTTCTGATCCCAGTGGTGCACCGTGTACAGAAGATGTACCTGCACGGTTTGGAGAACCAAATCCGATAACAGTTTTCACTTCAATAATTGTTGGGCGATCAAGATCTGATTTTGCTTCCGCTAAAGCTTTTTCAATTTCTTCTACGTCATTACCGTTTTCAACACGAACATATTGCCATCCGTATGCTTTGAAACGACCTTCTACGCTTTCAGAGAATGAACGATCTAAATCTCCATCAAGAGAAATATCATTTGAATCATAAAGAACAACTAAACGACCTAATTTAAGATGCGCTGCTAAAGACGCTGCTTCTGCAGAAACCCCTTCCATTAAGTCCCCATCTCCACATAAAGAATATGTGAAATGATTTACTACATCATAGTTATCTTTGTTGAATTTTGCTGCTAAATGACGCTCTGCCATTGCCATACCAACAGCCATTGCAACACCTTGTCCTAATGGACCTGTTGTTGCTTCAACCCCTACAGTATGACCGAATTCTGGATGTCCTGGAGTTTTGCTTCCCCATTGACGGAAGTTCTTAAGTTCTTCCATTGGTAAGCCGTAGCCAGCTAAATGAAGCATGCTATATAGTAATGCTGAACCATGACCTGCAGATAAAACAAAGCGGTCGCGGTTAAACCAGTTTGGATTTTTTGGGCTGTGATTCATTACCTTTGTCCAAAGTGCATAAGTCATTGGTGCTGCACCCATTGGTAAACCAGGGTGACCTGAATTTGCTTTCTCAATTGCATCAATTGATAAAGTACGGATAGTAGCAATTGATAAATCTTCGATACGATCTAACATGTAATTCATTCCTTTCGAAATAGCTATGTATAGGATACATTTCTTATCATACTCGTGTTTCTTAAATTTGTACAATAGTTCACTCACACATTTTTTGTGAAAAAGAAAGAAATTATACAAATAAGGATGACTCCTGCAAAGTATTTTTTACGGAACCATCCTCATTTTTAGTCAAAATCAATGCATATTGCGTCTCTTTTGACTCTCTTTTAATTTTTTAGGCGTTACGTCATTCCCGTTTGGATCAACGACCTTCACGGAATGCAGTGAGTTCGTCATCGACTTACGGAATGACTTAATATATTCTTCACGCAGCTTTTTTTGCTCTTTTGCTTCAGCAGGTGTTAACCCTTCACCTTTAGCCTTATTCGCTAGCAAGTTAATGCGGGCAATTTTATCTTGTGAAAGCATAACTGACTACTCCTTCATGTGGATTGTGTAGCCATCTTACTATAGACGCGATTATTTTGGCAAGTCATCGCCCTGAGAATTTACGTGGTCTTGATAGCGACGGTGAACGGTTGCTTTTGATACATCATAACCAAATCCTCTTAATGTAGCCGCAATATCGGCAAAGGTCAATTTGTTTTGACGCAGTCTGACAATCTCCTCGATCGGCACTTCTATTTTGTCTCTTCCTGAGTTAACATGCAGATTTTTCAAATTCTTTTCTGGTCGATAGCCACGCTCCACTGCACGCTTCATCCCTCGCTTAATTTTCATGTTATGAATTTTCCGCTGATATTCCTCGACAATACTAATGATCTCAAGCACCATGGAATCAGATTCCGAAAGCTGGAGCTTGCCTTGATGGCTAATTGTATAAATCTGAACGTTTTGCTGTAAGAGCCAGTGAAGAAGAGCAATCTTTGCATGTCCTCTTCCCATTCTCGTCTCATCTTGAACGAGTAATACTTCTACCTTTTCCTCACTGATTAAGTGAATGAGTTCATTGATTCCTTCACGATCAATGTCATAACCGCTTGCTTTTTCTTGAATAACTTTTACGATCTCAAAATTGTATTCGGCTGCCAGTTGCAGCAATTCTTCTTGTTGCCTTTGCAATGATGTTTCCTGCGCCTGCTTTTCCGTACTGACGCGGCAATAAATAATAGCTTTCACATACCTCACTACTTTCGACGTTCTTATTCAGCCAGCACAACAGAAGCTGGTATTTTCTTTTTCAACACAGGAATATGTATTTTGTCTCCTGGGTGAATGGTGTCGCCCTTTAATTGATTATTTGAACATACCCACTCAATAAAGTCTGTTGAAGACATTTTATGATAGTCCTTATATTGGCGGGATAACCCCCATAAAGAATCACCAGAGGACACGGTAATTGTAGCGTATTTTTCTATGTTTGTCTCACCCGCAGCGGCCGTAACCGTATATGTGAATAAAGCTATAAAGATAAAGAAGAATGAATAAAACTTAATAGATTGCAAATGTTTCTTCAAATTCATCACCCCAACAAGAATATATGTTCTTATTCTAATTCGAACATACGTTTCAAGTCAACGGTTTTTTTCGAACTTATGTTTGTATATTATGAAGTGACGTGATATAATTTTACCTAATAAGAGGTAGAAAAGAGGTGTTTAGCTTGACAAAACTTTCGAAACGTCAACAGGACATATTGAATTTTATAAAAGAAGAAGTGCGTTCAAAAGGTTATCCACCCTCTGTGCGTGAGATCGGTGAAGCTGTGGGACTAGCGTCTAGCTCAACTGTACACGGACACCTTGCACGATTAGAAAGCAAAGGGCTTATTCGCAGAGATCCGACCAAACCGCGCGCGATTGAAATTTTGGACTTAGATGAAGCAACAAAAATTCCACAAAGCAATGTTGTAAATGTTCCCGTTATTGGTAAAGTAACAGCTGGACAACCCATTACAGCCATTGAAAATGTGGAAGAGTACTTCCCTTTACCAGATAAATATGTGTCACCTGATGAGCATGTGTTCATGCTTGAAATTATGGGGAACAGTATGATTGAAGCTGGTATTTTGAATGGTGATATGGTCATTGTTCGTCAGCAACAAACCGCTAACAACGGCGACATTGTCGTTGCGATGACAGAAGAAAACGAGGCGACAGTCAAACGTTTCTTTAAAGAACAAAACTACATTCGCTTACAGCCTGAAAATTCTACGATGGAGCCGATTATTTTGCGAAACGTTTCCATTTTAGGAAAAGTAATTGGCGTTTATCGCTCCATCCACTAAAACAGAAGCCGAGATGTCTCGGCTCCTGTTTTTTTTTCCCTCTCTTTGGGTAGTCTATAAGGATAAAATTCACACAAGGGGGAGTGAAGATGTGCCCGGTACATGAGGAGGATTACAGTAAAGAGATTGAGATCGAAAAATCCATTACTCAATTTATCTTCCCTTTTTCATTTAAAAAAGAGCGTAGAAAGCACCTCATGGAACGGTTGAAAGAGGAGCACTATACGCACTTTTCACTGAAAGATCAAAGCCTTGAAACACAATTTTATGGACCTCACCACCACGTTTCACACTTTGATTTGGATCAATATTTTTTGCCCTACATAGAACAAATCCTGTTTCCATCCGCACACGAATCAGATGGTTTCCATCGCTTTTCAAAATCTCTTCAGTGTACGGGTATTCTTGAAACACGCAATGATCCTATTCCTTTTGAAATTTTGTCTCTTGATATTTTCATTTGTCCTTACCACATCGGCATGATTAACATTCGTGTTCAGCAAACAAAAGAGAAGATGGTTTTAACAGATACCCTCGACTTTATGAATCACTTTCGGGTGCTTGAACCAAAGCTAGCTGAACAAAAAGGCTCAAAGGTTTGTGTCGACGACCGAGTGTATGAAAAAGTTCAAGAGCTGATCTTTTATCATCTCTGTCCGTTTCTCGTATCGTTTGTTGATGAGCGTGCAGTAGAAGACGCTGCGTATTTTGGTAGCCTTCCTTATTTTGTTGATGAACGGATGTACGTAATAGGCTACATCTCAGTGAAGGATTTTGAATCCATTAATGATGTTCATCTGTACCGCGTAGGAAATGTAAATGGTTATGATGAGAGAGGAAGAATCCATGTCGCTGCGACGAACCCTTCCTACATTGAAAAAATGAATGAAAAACAAGTGTATGACCGCTGGGCTCCGCACACATATTACGTTACGAGCGACCACGTTTTTTGCTGTCTCACACATGAAAAGGACGATCAAGAAGAAGTGCTAGCAAGCGGGATGTTGGGGCAACATTATTACAACCTGTTGCTTCACTTTTATTACAAAGTTGTTCTCTTAAAGCTTTCCTATGAACATTCATTGCTTCGATTTCAAAAGGACGAAGATGAAATTGAAGGACTCATTAGTTCCATCTCTGTGTTTTCGGCTAAGTACCTCTTTTCAGAAATTAGCTCTCGTACGGAGGGCCAAGAGTTTGCTGAAAAATTCAAAGAAGTGTTTCATATTGATTCCATTTATATGGAAGTAAAAGAAACGCTGTTGAGCCTGTACCAAAATCAGGAGAAGTTAATCGATAAGCGCCACAACTACCTGTTATTTATTATGACGATTTATACCGTTATTTCGGGGATTTACGGAATGAACTTGGTGATCGACGATTGGAAAGGTAGTATCCATTGGCACCGAATGCTTCATTATTCATTTTTTGAATACATTTCGCTCCTTATCGCCATTTCAGGGATTTTCATTGGTCTAGGGATGGGAATCGCAGCCGTAATTAAGCTCCTCACAAGATGGATGAAAGGCAATCAATTCATGTAGGGAAGTTCTTTCGTTCAACAAGACTTCCCTTTTCAATCCATTCCTTTCGTAAAATCGCGTAGAGTGATGAAGCTCGCCATCCATCACAAATAAATAGATTTTCTCTTAAAATCCGATTTTCTTCTTCGTTATCAGCTAGTATTTGCTGAACAAACTGCTTGGAATCTTCTTTCGTGTTTGGTCCCCACGTTTGATAACGGCAAACCTCTTCACGTGCTGCATATGTATGTACATACTCCCAATCACTGAACACAAATTCTTTCAATAAAACCGTCGTTGTTTGCAAATCAGTTATCATGAAAAATCCTCCTCTTAAACGATCGTTTAGCGGTTAATTCTTCTCAAAAACGACATGTCCTTCTTATCATCGATGACGTTTTGATTCTTACGCGGCGTAAGTAGAAACCTACAGTGATATATGAAAGCCACCTCGCTGTTTTACAAGGGGCGACTGACCGTGATTCATCGTTGGCTGCAACTCATTATTTCACAGCGATTAAACAATAGTGAGAAATTCATATTTTTGAAACGCTCTCTACTTTTTTTAAACATTTAATGGTAAAATGTTTTTTTGGTCATACGTTTGCAACTCAGATAATAATAGAAGATGCAGCTTCGTTACATACACCGAATAGCTTGCCTCCTACTATGATTGTGAATTGCAAGGTTCTGTGAGGAGTCATTCCCTTCATGGTTCATGATCAAAGAGCATGTTTACATATTTAGTTGTGGTCTAAAGGGGGAGTTATTTCAATGAGAAAAAAAATCATGGGAGCCTTGCTGCTCGTAACGGTACTCGCAGCAATGGAAGGAACGATTGTCAGCACAGCAGTACCGCGGATCACAAGTGACTTATCAGGGATCGAATTAGTGAGCTGGGTGTATGCAATCTATATGCTTGCAACAGCGGTTTCTACGCCCATTTACGGAAAGCTTGCCGATTTGTTCGGACGTAAAAAAGTTATTTTAACGGGTATTATTATTTTCTTAGTCGGTTCCGTTCTATGTGGACTCGCATTTTCAATGGGACAATTAATTTTTTACCGCGCTATTCAAGGAATTGGTGCAGGTGCAGTTATGCCTGTTACGATGACTATTATCGGGGACCTTTACTCAGAGGCAAAGGATCGCGCAAAAGCACAGGGTTGGATCAGTGCCGTATGGGGAGTTTCTGGTGTAATTGGACCGCTTCTTGGTGGGTTTCTAGTAGACTCCTTAACATGGCGCTATATTTTCTTTTTGAACGTTCCGTTTGGACTCATTGCCTTTTTTATTTTGGCAACGAATTACAAAGAGCAAGTTACGAAAGAAAAGCACTACATTGATTATATTGGAGCCGTTACGTTCTCGATCGGAACCATCGCCTTTTTATACGCGTTGCTTACAGGAAGTCAGAATCAAAACTGGGGAAGCCCGTTAATCATTGGCCTCTTTGCTGTCGCCGTTGTAACGTATATCGGCTTTATCTTTATCGAAAAAAAATCACCAGAGCCATTAATTCCGCTCAACTTATTTGCGAATAAAAGCGTGCTCATCGTAAATATTCTTACTTTATTGGTCGGGGCTGTTGTGATTAGTATCACCGTGTACTTACCGATTTGGAGCCAGGGGGTAATGGGGAAAAGCGCTACGGCAGCAGGATTCGTTTTAATGCCGATGCCAATTTGCTGGACGTTTGGTGCCATTATTTCCGGTCATCTTGTTGGACGATTAAAAGCCAACTGGATCATTACACTCGGAACAGCTATTGTCAGCATCGCATCCGTTGTATTATTTTCCGTATCTAGCCATTCACCAGCCTTTTTAATTTATGTGGCTGTTGGCGTATTGGGTCTCGGTATGGGGATTATCACCCCTATTTTTATGCTCATTATCCAAGCGTCTGTAACGGCGAAAAAACGTGGCGTTGCCGTCGCTCTCAACACGTTCACTAACACGTTTAGCCAAACGCTCGGTTCGGCTGTATTTGGAACGATTTTTAATTTAGTTACACTATCAGAAGCGAAAAAGGTTGGCTCAGCTGATATTAACCTTAATTCGTCCTTTGAAGCTCACGGTGTTCCACAAAATCAGCTATCACAGCTGCATGATATTTTATCAGCAGGTGTACACACGATCTACGGAGGAACAATGATTCTAGCGCTGCTCAGCTTTGGAGTTTCTTGGCTGTTAATACGAGTCAAAGAAACGTCACAAGCAGAAATGCGTAAGTCATCCTAAATGAAAAGCTCAGGGAATTTCCCCTGAGCTTTTTGTATTACATCTTAAATCCATCTACTGTTTTTTGAAGCTCTGAAGCAAGCGAACTTAACGTTTGAACAGAAGTTGTAATCTCTTGAATTGCTTCTAACTGCCCTCCCGCAGAAGCTGCTACTTCGTTCGTCGTCGCTGCCGCTTCACTTGCAATGCTTGCCACCTCTTCTACTGAGGCCGTAATTTCTTCTGAGCCCGCTGAAATTTGCTGAGATATGGCGGCTACGCTTTCAGATTGAATCGTCACTTCCTCAATCGAGTGCAGTATTTTTGTGAACGATTGTCCTGCATTATTAACCACTTCGAAACCAAACTCTGCCTCTTTTTGGCCTTTTTCCATAATAGCTACTGCTTTTATCGTATCCCCTTGAATCGTAGATACAAGACTTGCAATTTGTGTTGCTGATGTTTTAGACTGCTCGGCAAGCTTTCTAACCTCATCTGCTACAACAGCAAAGCCTTTTCCATGTTCTCCGGCACGAGCTGCCTCAATGGCCGCATTTAGAGCGAGGAGGTTCGTTTGATCCGAGATTTGCGTAATAACCGCTAAAATTCCATCGATTTCTTTTGAATGTGAGCCCAGTAGTTTCACAATCGAAACACCTTCTTGTGCGGACGCTTGAATAAGTTTCATTTGTTCCATGGCGGTTTGAATCACATCGCCACCCTCTTTGGCAGTTTCTGTTGCCCCAAGAGATGACTCAGATACAACGCTAGAACTTTCTGCAATACGCTGAATACCGGTTGAGATTTCCTCCATCGCTCGCGCAGATTCTTCCGCACTCGTCATTTGCGCCTCAGCCCCTGTTGCTACTTCTTGGATAGCGGTCGTTACCTCTTCCGTCGTGTGAGCTGTTTGCTCACTGCTTGCTAACAGCTGCTCTGTCGAGGAAGCCAGTTGCTGTGATGAATCGTTAATTTTCGTTAAAAGCGTTCGTAATGAATCGATCATATGATTAAAGCTTCCAGCAAGAAGCCCTATTTCATCCTGCACTTTTACATTCATTTTTTCGGTTAAATCACCTTGTGACACTTTTGTCGTAACCGCAATCATTCTTCTTAACGGTCGAATAATGGAGCGAATTGTAAAATAGTTAAAAAAGGTTCCTAGAATGAAGACAATCGCCGTAACCCAAAAGGTAATATTAAAAATGGTGGAAGCTGCTTTTTTTGATTCACTTTGATCCATCGTGCCGCCGATTTTCCAGCCGGTTGTTGGATTGGTCACGTATACCATATGCTTTGGAGTACCTTCGAACGTATAGTTGAACTGACCTTCAGACGTACCCATCAAATGGTTTTGAATGGTATCACCTAGTGATTCACCAGGCTTAAGCGTAGGATGAAACGCGACTTTCCCATCTCCATCTGCTACAAAGGGATACCCTTTCTCACCTATTTTCGCAGCCGAAATTGTCTGTTTGATGTTCTCCACTTCGATATCAAATCCGATAACTGCACTTCCATCATCAAGGGCACGTGTCACCGTTATGACATAGTTTCCGTTTGAAGCATCCACATATGGAGGAGTCGTAATCGTTTTTCCTTTGTTATCCATCGCCTGCTTGTACCACGGACGCTCTCTCGGATCATAGTCCGCTGGCATATCACGTACAGGTTCGTTAATAAAAGCACCTGATGCAGTTCCAATGTACGCCATATCAAGCCCTGTAATAGACGTTTGCATATTTTTTAATTTCGTATGTATAACCTTGTAGTTCGGATCTTTGAACATAGCAGGATCGAGTTCTTTTGCTAAAAAATTCACTTGTTCCATTTTTGATTGCAAAATGGAATCTAATAAGTGACTAAGCAGTTGAACATTTTCGTCCGCACTTGATTCAATTTGTGTCTCGAGCTTACTTTTAGAACTTTCATACGAGAGCACGCCAATTAAAATAGTGGGAACGAGTAAAATCAAGCTGAATGATGCAACGAGTTTTGTTATTAATGACTTTTTTTTCAAATGCAAATCCTCCTAAGATGTGATGTACGATGTATCTAAAATTTTTAAGACTATGTATAGATAACAATCTATTTTTCGGATATTTTACCGAAAGTTTAATAGTGATTTTCTATACATTTGCTTATTCTCAAAAATGATAGCGTTATCATATCTAAAAAAACAAAAAAGCCTTAGCTCTTTGCTAAGACTTTTACACTGTCTTCATCATTTCTCATTTCTACTAATTCCTGGGCAATAGTTGAGACCTGCTCTACAGAAGTACTAATTTGCTGAATTGCTTCATCAAACTCATTTAGCTGTGCTTCTACAAGCGCATTTTGGTCTTTGGTTTGTTTCATCGTGTTAACGATCTCTTCAAAAAACGTTTGTAATTGCTGAAGCTGTTTTGCATCTTCACTAATTGAATCATCTACTTCTTCAATATAGCCAGAAACTTGGCTAATTTGCTTGTTCGTTGCCTCAATTAAATCGGCTACATCACTAACCGACATTTTCGTTTGCTCGGCTAGCTTACGCACTTCACTCGCAACGACTGAAAAGCCCTTTCCAGCTTCTCCTGCTCGTGCTGCCTCAATCGCCGCATTGAGCGCTAGAAGATTTGTTTGATCCGCAATAGACGTGACGAGACCAACAATGTTGTTGATTTTCGTTGAAATGTCTTTAAGATCCTTCATTTCTCCTTGAATAGTTTTCATTAATTGCTGCACTTGCTGCATTTCTTCATGCTGCTCTTGAAGCTGCGTCATTCCTTTATTCGACTGAATTTCTACGTCCGTTGCCATTTCCGTTGCCCTTTGTGAAAAGGTAACGATTTGAGTGGACTGCGAGACAATTTGCTGCACGGCTGCGCTATTTTCGCTTGAAATATCCACTAGATTAATAGACGTGTGGTCCATTTGGGTAAGCAAATGCTGCCTTTTTTCATTTTCTGCTATGCGCATCCCGTCTCTTACTTCCTCATAGGCTTCTAACACGAGCTGCTGCTCGAGACTAAGAATTTTGGTCACCGCACTAATATATTGCTCATAGTCGGCTATATGCTGCACTTGATTTTTGTACGTATTCACAATAGACCAGAGAAGGTTTTGAAACCCGCACAGATACCACTTTGGCTTTAAGCCAACTTGTACATTCAAACGTGCTATGTTCAGGCGCTTTTGCACGAAGTCGCGGTCGATACAGCCCGAGAAAACTTCCTCAATATGCCCCTTCAAATATTGCTGCAATTTAGCCGATCCACCGTTTTGTTCCACGAGCTTATCTAGCGCCCCGTTATGGTTAATATCCTTATAAAACTGATGAACCAATGTGTCTAGATGCTCTTGAACAAACGGCTTAATTTCTCTTAACCTTCCTAAATCCTTAGTCGTAAGATGAATAAGCTGTAGCTGTTGATTAAGCTCGTCTGTTGCATCTAGCGTAATTGTACCTTCTTCAATCACTTGATGAATAGAATGTTCTTTTTTCTCTTTCTTATTAAAAAACATGTAATAGGCCCCTGTTCCATTTTATAATTAAACCGGTTCTATTATAGCACTTATTAACATTAGTAGAATAATTTTATAAAAATACCCTTTATTTCCTCCTTCTCATATCAACCAATTCTTGCGCAATTATAGAAACGCGATCAACGGTAGCGCTGATTTGTTGAATGGCCCCATCAAATTCATGGATTTGCTTTTCTACTACGGCATTTTGTTGTTTACTAACATTCATTGTGGAGAGAATCCCTTCAAAAAACGTTTGAAGGTGTTGAATATTTTTTGTATCTTGATTAATGCTTTCATCCACTTCTTTAATATAGCCTGACACTGCGTTGATTTGCTTGTTTGTATCTTCTATTAAATTAGACACGTCGTTCACCGACATCTTCGTCTGTTCCGCTAACTTACGTACTTCGCTCGCAACGACTGAAAAGCCTTTTCCAGCATCTCCTGCTCTTGCGGCTTCAATAGCAGCGTTCAGAGCTAATAAATTTGTTTGATCGGCTATAGCGGTCACAAGTCCGACGATTGTTGTAATCTTCCCTGAAATTGTATGAAGTTCTCTCATTTCCTTTTGAATGGTCATCATAAACGTTTGAACCCGTTCCATTTCCTTTTGCTGCTCTTTTAGCTGAGAGATTCCTTTTTGTGATTTTTTCTCTACTTCATCGGCTAACGTTGTGGCTTTCTGTGAAAACTCTACTACCTGATGTGACTGTGCTACAAGCTGCTGTACAGAAGCACTGTTTTCTGTAGAAATATCCGCTAAATGATTGGACGTGTCTTCCATCTTTCTTACTAACTTCAATTTTTCTTCTTCTTGCTTTTTACGTATGCGAATCGTTTCTTTTTCAAACGCCTCCAGAACCAACTGCTGTTCGAAGTTTAATATTTTTGATGTTGCAACAACGTAGCGATCGTAGTCATCAATTGTTGTTGCATTGCTTTTATAAATCGTCAAAAATGACCTTAACAAGTCTTGAAAAGCTGCCAAGTACCATTTTGGTTCCAGACCAATATGAACATGTACGTGTGCAATGCGCATTCTTTTGTTAATAAACGCCTCGTCAATTTGGCCATTAAACATTTCAATAATATGATCTGTAAGCGTCTGCTTTAGCTTATCAATGCTACTATACGTTTGAATGATCGTGCTTAAGCGCTCTTCATGGTCCAGATTACGATAAAACTGCTCGACAATCCCTTCTATATGTTCTGCTACGAGCGGCTTAATTTCATGCAAAACTCCTGCATCTCCCACTGTGAATTCGATCATCTTGAGCTGTTTCCAAAGCGGATGATTTGCTGGAAGATTAATCATTCCTTTATATAGCACTTGTGAATGGTCCTTTTGCCCTTTTCCTTTTCTCTGTAAGAACATTCCTTTATTCCCCTATCCTTGTAAATGATCAAAAAACCGTACCTATTATAGCATTTTTTTACACAAATGGAGGAATTATGTTTAGCGATAACATCATTTTCTACACATAAAAAACACACCTTCATTCAAAGTGTGTTTTTAGCCTTCATCGCTTCGATCGTGTGGAATGGTATCATGGTACTCAGGCGGAGCAGACTTTAGTATCGGTGCTTCCCTAGTCGCAAATAGCTATTCATACTTATACTCTCCACTGCCATCAAAACTTGGGCCGTGAGCCCATTGTTCTTTTTTACTGTCTTCACCTCGAGAAAAATTAAATAACGTGTGGAATACTTCTTGTTTTTCAAACTCTCTTGGAAAAGTAGAGGGAACCACAATATCCTTTTCTCTTTCTTCTATTTCTTTAATGGCTACATACCACTGATTTTGGTGATATGTAGCCCTAGCGATTAAAAAGATCGTATGGATGAGTTTAACTTATTGGTAGCTTTTTGAAAACCAATCTATGCTTTTTTCACCTCTTTTAGCTGTTTCCAATAAAAAAACCACCGGTATAATTACCGATGGTCTCATGGATAGACTTATAGAGAAGCGCGTAAAATAGATAAAATATCTTCTTTGTTTAATGATTGGAAGTTTCCAAATCCACCGTGCTTCATTTCTTTTGCCGCAATTTCAGCGATTTCCTCTAGACGATCTTCGCCAATATCGTAATCAGCAAGGCGTGAAGGTGCCCCAAGACTTGACCAGAATGCACTCAAGCGATCAATTCCTTCTAATACAACTTCCTTATCGCTTTTTCCTTCTGTTTCAAGGTCAAACATATTTGTCATTAGACGCTTCATACGTGTTACATCTTGATCCACTACATGTCTCATCCAGTTCGGGAATAAAATGGCCAAGCCACCTGCATGTGGAATATCGTATACCGCAGATACAGCATGTTCAATCGTGTGAGACGCCCAGTCGCCAAAGTAACCCATTTGCAATGTTCCATTAAGGGCAATCGTACCGGAATATAAAATCGTTTCACGATGTGTGTAGCTTTGTAAATCCTCTAACAGTTTTGGTGCCGTTTCAATCACTGTTTGAAGAACGGAATAGCACATACGGCCTTGAAGAGGCGTATTTTTTACATTGTGGAAATATTGTTCAAATACATGACTCATCATGTCAACCATGCCGTACACCGTTTGATCTCTCGGAACAGACATCGTGTTTGTTGGATCTAGAATTGAGAATGCAGGGTGTGTCGCTGGGCTACCCCATACGTATTTCTCGTTTGTTTCCCAGTTTGTAATAACAGAATCAGGATTCATTTCTGAACCAGTTGCCGCAAGCGTTAGCACCGTTCCGAACGGAAGAGCTTTTGTTGCTGCTACCTGTTTGTTAATAATATCCCAAACGTCTCCTTCGTACACCGCTCCTGCTGCAATCGCTTTTGTACAGTCAATAACGCTTCCGCCGCCAACCGCTAGTAAAACGTCGATTTGTTCATTTTTACAAACCTCAATTCCTTTTTTAACGGTTGCTAAGCGAGGGTTAGGTTCCACTCCAGCTAACTCGTGTACATTAACGTTTAGCTCATCTAAAATAGTTTTGATTTGATCGTAAAGACCGTTTTGCTTAATGCTTCCACCACCGTAAACGAGCAATACGTTACGGCCATATTGAGGAAGCTCTTCTTTTAAAGCTCCAACTTGGTCTTTTCCAAAAATAAGTTTCGTTGGATTTTTATACTGAAAGTTTTCCATAAGTCGTTTCCTCCTAGTTTTATTATGTAGTTTATTTACTGTTATCTTTAGGACAAGAACGTCATTATAGTAATAAATTGTTCGACAATCAAGCATAATCATTCACTTCATAAACTATTTATTTTTTCGCAATCTTCCTATAAGTGCCTAGATGCATCAAAAAAAGCATTCACCTTAGTGAATGCTCTTCCCATCATTTTATTCAACTCTGACAAATATCTGCTCGTTGGCATCCTCAGGAAATACACCGAAATCATTCATTGTACGTAAAATGATTTCGTTTATTTTCTCTAGCTCACTGCCGTTTTGCCAGTGTGGATATGAACCAAAAAGCGTTCTTAGCTCATTTCCTAGCTCTTCAAAATGTGTCATCCAATAGCTTTCCTCAAACAATATGAGAATGCGGGAAAGAAGCTCTTTTTTGTTTTCTTCACTCGCTTGAAGACCGTCAATATTGCCATGAATGGCTGCAGCGGTAAAAAGTACATACCCCATGTCTTCATAAATACTTCTAAGCAAGTGATGATAATTTCCTTGATGGTTGTTTTTATGATAAACCGTTCGGTCGTAAAACCAATTCAGCACCCCATGCAATGACTCGATCCCTATATCTCCCGGTGGAAACATAGATGCTGCTTTTCGTGAGGCATAGTATTTCTGCCATGTGTTAAGGGATAGCTTTCCTAAAAGCGATGGCAACAAATTGCGTTTGGCATCGTCAGCTAGCTTTTGAGTCGTATACTGATCGATACGTGCAAGCTCATGATAAATTGCATACTTCACTTGTTTGCTCGCTTCTGCATATTCATCGTTTGGCGAAAATAAGGCCTCAAGCCCCTCATAGCGTAAAAACAATGCCTGCTCTTCTTTCCCTGCTTCGTTTGTATAAAAAACGGTCACAGCAAGACTTTGTTCAATACCTTGAATCGCCTGCTCTTCATCTATATTTACTACTCTTCCAAACAACTGAACCTCTTTTTCAAAGTTATTTGGCACGTGGACTTGTTTAAGAGATTGAATAACTAAGTGCCCCATTTCAGCTAGCTGACTTAAAAAATGCGTCAACCCTGCTTGAATAAGCTTAAGGTTCTCTTCGTCTATTTCTCCATATTGATCATTCACTAAATATTTTGTATGTAAATGGATCGTTAAATCTGCTTCCATTTTTCACTACCTCGATTCTTAAGATGTATACATGTGACGTATTATCGTCAACCATTCGACAAAAACCGGTAATCTCCTTCTCAAAATGACAAAAAGATAAAATTTTCTAACTATTCCCCCCTGAGACAATGCTTTAATGATCCATTCGATGTATAACTTCATTCCGTAAATCTTCATTATGTACCATCAAACCATAAACACATGGCTTGATGAGTAGAAACAGCTTAAGCAAGCTTTCTTTTCGCTTTGGTCATGCTTGCAGCCAATATATTTGAAATAGAAAAGATCCTCGTTTGATTTCGCATGAGACACAGCGCTTTTATATAGGTGGGATGAATGTCATGAATCATAACCGTTCGCTGTGTAATTGTGCCGTTTCCATCCATGTAGATTATTTCAACAGACGCGTCGCTTTCCAATGCTCGTTGAAGGATTTTTTTCATCTGTCATCATCTCCTTAAAATGATTATACAGAACAAATGTTCTTGCATCAATTTAAAGTCATCGACATTTTATGATCCTTTTATTTCCTTTAATCGTGAGGTAATTTTTTCGGAGGATTCACGTATTTCCCATGAATTTTAACACCGACTCCCTGATCATATACCATCTTTCCACCATAATATCCGACCCCTAAAATGCCACCGGCAGCGGCAATGGAAAGTACCAAATAAACAGCAAGCCAGCGTTTCGTCATTTCTTTTTTCTTCCATATAAAGAACGAGCGGAGTGCTGCAACTAAAAATGCGACGATAGTTGTAAGATGCGCCAAATTTTCATGCAGATGAAACACATTGGTATTTCCGCGCGCATCTTCTTCTGGTCCAGTTCCTACGGCAATCCAAGCCGCAACGAACGCAATAACCCATAAAACATATCCCTTTTTAGCTGAAAATGTCCGCTTAATAAAAATAAGATATAAATCATAGAAAACTGCTAAGATAATAATCACAATTGGAAAATGAACGATAATTGGATGAATATGTGAGAGCACTTCTTCAAACACGAGTTTTCCCCCTCTCATCAATAACGTGAGTCCTTACTACTTTATTACACATAGAATAAAAGAGTTCCATGAGATGACCATTTATTTCCTCCTTACAATTATGTAAGTTTATTGTAAGAATAGGCATGCGGTAAGCGTAAATCTGTTCTTTTATACTAAACGTAGATCATTTATGAAAAAGGAGATTAACAATGAAAAAACCACTTACGCTTGTCCTTACATACTGCATACTCGTATTTGGCAGCACCACTCTATTAAATCTTACACATACCCCGTTCCTAGTTGCGATTAGTCAACTAACTCCACTTTTTTCAACCTTTTTTGTCTTTATTTTTTGGACTATGAAAAAAGATTTTATAAAGGAAATAGGTATCTTTCGCCTCGGTAGCTTAAAGAGTTACCTATATGGTTTTCTATCATGTGTTCCAATCATTGTAAGCTTTTTAATGGCTTGGTCACTCGGATACATTGATCTACCACCCGTTGATCGCTTTCCGGCTTGGCTTCATGGGCAACAAGGTCGTTTTTGGTTCATGCTGCAACATTCGTTAAGTGCTTATTCACTTCTTTCTCTTCTTCTGTTCTCATTCGGAGAAGAAATCGGTTGGCGAGGTCTCTTACACACGCAACTGCTGAAAGTTGTAAGTACCAAAATGACGGTTCTTCTTACAAGCTTACTCTGGCTACTATTTCACCTACCGTTTTATTTAAATGGATACAATGAATCTGGCACTACCTCTGTTAATATTATGCTATTTAGCTTCATGATCGTCCCCCTTTCAATTGTGATGGGGTGGGTACGACTTCAAACGAAAAGCATTTGGCCGCTTGTGATTTTTCATGCCGCTATTAATTTTAGCCGTTCATTTTTGGAGCAGCTGTTTTACAGTAAAAAAGACGGTTGGGAGCTAATCGCAGGCGAATCTGGAATCATTAGCATTATGATTTGGATACTTATCGCTATACCTTTGTGGAATGTCTTTACTAAAAATGAAAAAAGCATGCAGAAAATGAAGACGAAAACACTATCGATACATGCACAAAAGCCCTGAGAAATACTCAGGGCTTTTGTGTTAATGAATTTGAAAAGCTTCTACGGCTCTATCTAGCTCTTGCACCGTTTGTGATAAATGATCTGTGTAGCGTGCTAATTCACTAGAGGAGGCAGCCTGCTCCTCTACAATAGAGGCAATTTCCTGTGCTGAAGCAGTCGTTTGCTCTGATACCGCGCTAATTTCTTGGATCATCGCAACGACGTAGTCCTTCTGCTCATTAATCGTTTGAATCGAGGCTGCTTCCGCTAGAATGGACTGAACCATTTTATTTAAGGATTGCGTTATTTGCGTCATCGATGCACTCACCGTTTGAACCGCTTCCTTTTGTTCTACATTTACTTGAGTGGTTTCCTTCATCAACTCAACTAGCTTATTGTTTTCCTCTAGAATACTCGTAATAACCTCATTGATATTTCTCGTTGCTTGCTTTGAATCATCGGCCAAGTGACGAACCTCATCTGCTACGACCGCAAATCCTTTTCCATGTTCTCCTGCCCGTGCAGCTTCAATAGAAGCATTTAATGCAAGCAAATTCGTTTGCTCCGCAATGCTTGAAATACGGTCTGTTGCACTCGCAATAACCTGAGATTTACTATTCAAGTTTGCAACCATTTTTGTCACATCCGCAAATCCCTTTTCTAGGCGATCATAGGAATTAGTTAGCTCTTCAACTTTTGCTTCTCCTGCTTTTACTTGCGTGGCAGCACCTGACATTTCCTCTTCGATTACCTTTGACTGCTCGTTTAACGAAACAATCTCATCGCTTAAGTCTTGGATAGCGAGTGATCCTTTTTCTACTTGATTCGATTGCGTAGACGCACCTGAAGCAATTTCACTGATGGACTGTGCTACTTCACCAATTGCTTTGCTATTTTCATTGGCAATGGTATGAACACCGCTTGTCGTTTTATCAACCGCTGCCACATTATCATTCACTTTATGTATAAGTTCCCGCATATTTCGTATCATGTCGTTGTAATTCGTCGCCAAATCCTTAATTTCATCGTTTGAATGAACGGTAAGCTCGGTCATTAAATCTCCCTCTGACGTTCTTTTCAACGCCACCTGAAACTGCGCAATCATCTTTTTAAGTTTTCCTGACAAATAAATGGCACATAACGCGCCAATTAGCAGACCAATAATAATGGATACAATGCCTGTTAGACGAACAGTAGTCATTTTAGAGGTAAACTCTTCTGTTGGCGTAAGTGAAATTACTTTCCAATTTACATTAGGAATGGTGGATACTTGTCCGGTATATTCCTTACCAGCAATGTCTACACTTTGCAAAGATTGATCGTTCTGATCAAATAAAGTAGACACCCAGCTGTACGCACGATCAAATTTCTCTGAATCGCGGATTACGTCCTGTACCCCTTCGACCTTCCCACTATTTTTCGGGTTCATATTCTTCCCGTCGGCATTTTCAACGAACGAGCTAACGGCAACCCCCTGTGAGTCTAAGACGATAATATGATTCCCGGCATATTTTTCAACATTTTCTCGGGCGCCGTCAATCGTTCCTAAATCGACGTCATATCCAAGCGCTCCGACCATTTTTCCATTTATCATGACGGGCGTAATGATAGACGTCATGACTTTATGAGAAGTCTGATCCTCATAAATATCCATCCACGTCGTTTTTGGATTTTCCACAAGCGTTTTGTACGTTCTCGTTTCGTGCACATCTTTTTTAAACTCCATGTACGGTGCAATATGAAGCTTTCCTGTATTGCCATCCATATAATACGCCGAAATGATATCTCGATTGTGTTCGTTCGTTGATTGAAGAATTCGGTCGATCTTTTCAATCGGCTCTTTTTTCTGCAACTCTCCTGAAATTAACCCCGCTAGTTGATCTAACGAACGATTGTAGTTTTGAAGCGTGAGCGCAATTTGTCCACCTACATTTCGAGCGTTCGTTTTGTTGGCCTTTTCATTATCCGTTTCTAATATGTTTTTAACGACGACCTGTGTAAAAAACACCGTTCCTAAAAGGGAAATTAAGGTCGTCATACAAATGAATAAAACCCATTTTGTCCGAAGAGACACACGCCGCTTCTCTTTCCTTAATCGTGATGTTGTTTCTCTGCTCATATCGAATACCTTCTTTTTTCTGAATTACATTCACTCTCTTAAAAAAGCAAATATTCCTATTTATCGGTTTTGATAGATGATCCTTAACATCAATGGATTAAATCTATCTCTTTTGATTATTCTTTCAATTCAAAACCCTTTCCCTTATACTAAAATGGAAAAATAAAGAAAAGAGGGGTCGTATGAAAAAACCGACTATTATGCTGTTAGGAACCAATCATTTTGATACATCCATGGTGTCCGATTACAAAGTTACGGAAGAAATGGACATCTTTTCGGAAACCAAACAAAACGAAATTCAGGAAGTACTAGAGAAATTAAGTGCATTTGCTCCTACAAAAATTATCTTGGAATATCCATCTAAAGCTCAAAAAGAATTATCTAAGACGTATGAATCATATCGAAACGGTGAGCTGCAGCCCCAAAAAAATGAGATCTATCAGCTCGGCTATAAGCTTGCCGACATGCTAGGACATGACGCGATCTATGCAGGAGATTTTAATGAAGAAGAGGGTATTCCCGATATTTTTTCATTCATTGATGGAGATTCCTCTGACATTGCGGAAAAAATTAAGGATTTTTTTGATAAGTGGTTAAAAGAGGCCAATCAAAAGCTTTCTTCTACCGTTTGTGATTCTCTCACCTTTATGAACGAACCTGCATACGTAAAAAGCATGCACCAAATGTACATAGATATGTCCTTGCTTGAGGACAACGGAGAACCAATTGGAGCGAAGTGGGTTATGAACTACTGGTATTACCGAAATATGTTGATTTACAAAAAAATTGCTGAGCTTACTACTGATCAGGATGATCGAATATTGGTTATTTACGGGGCTGGTCATCTGTATTTACTTCAGCAGTTTTGTAAAGAAGGGGACCGCTTCATCATAGAGAATCCTACTACTTACCTAACGAGAGCAGTCACAGCCAACCGTTAATTTAATACTTGTTTCAACGCCCAGAAATGATGATCATGAAAGAGTAATTGCTTTGCTTCCTCAACGTTTAACCAACATATCTCATGATCATCCTCTAGCGGCTCCTGCACTCTTGCAGAGATCCACGTTTTGTAAAAGTAGCCGTCACTAAGAAGCGGCTCTCCTTTGCGAGAATAGAAATAGCGCTTTGCATGTCCAATATATGTACGGCTTATGACTTCACAACCGATCTCCTCAAGCATCTCTCTTTGCAAACACTGCTCATTCGTTTCACCCCTTTCTACTCCACCACCTGGTAGAAAATAAAGTCCCCTATGTTTAACCGTCAACACTTTCTTTTCCTTATTGATGATAACCCCATATACACCCTTTCTCTCCCTATAATGTCTGTCTTTTTCTTTCAATCCAAATAGTAGCGTCATCGCTCTCTCCTTTTCATCACCTGTTTAATTCCGCATGTTTACTAATGAAAATGACCGTTACACCTGATTTTTTTCCACATATACTAAAAGTACGTTCGTTTATCAAATCTATTCTATAGAGAAGCTAATATTCTAGCTATTCTCTTTACTACATGATGAAATCGAGGTTATGCGACAATGATTAAAGGTAGTGTAAGTGCTGTAAAAGATGGCTTTGTCGTCGTTGATGTTAACGGTCAACCTTTTGAATACCCAATGGATATTTTCAAAAAGACGTTAGTCGTTGGCGACACTGTCTATGTTGGTGGAAATACGGCAGCTGTTTTATGCGAAGAAACGGAGAAAATCCGTCAGCAAATCGAACAACAAATGAAAGATAGTTTAAATAAGAAATAAAAAACGGTCGCCCGTCACTTCTAAATGAAGCTATGGGCGACCGCTTTTCGTTTCAACTTTTGTCACATAAGCGTTCACGTTCTTTTCCGTTACCTTTGCGACAATATCACGATGTTCGTCACAATATTCGTACCTTCTATTATATTTGGTTATATTTCATAACTCCACATACAAAATAAGGTGATAAAATCACTGTATCTGTCAAACCCGTTCTACCTCATTACGAAGCTTTAATTTCATTAAACTCTTCCTCACTCCTTTCTTAAAATCCTGTTGTGAGCAGGTGATTTTTTACTTTTTATTGACAATTTATCTTGACCTGCATATAATCCTTATTAAACACATATGAATTATTAATCAAATCAGAATTTAATTCAGAGAAGGGATGAGAGAGATGAAGTTATTTCAATCACTATTTAGCGAACGTTGTCCTAAGTGCAATAAAGTATTAAATACATCGAAATCTAACGCACTCCAGGCCACAACCGTAAAGTTTTGCACCGAGCTTCATTATCAAAAAGAATTTCACCCTGGACTTGAACTGTTTGTAGAGAGCGATCATGTTAGCCAATAACCTTAAAATAAAACCCTACCAAATAGCTGTGTTATTTCTTTAAAGAATAGCGCGGCTATTTTTGCGTTATCCATTTATCCCTAACAGTGCAACATCAGGTAATTTAAACCTATGAAACTTTTTATTGTAATTAATCTGTAACATTTGTCACACAAACAGACACCTGCTTATTTTTCATTTGCTGTAACAGGTAACAAAATAGGTCTATTTTCCATTTTTGTTTCATCCCAACCATTGCTTCGCCTTTTCCTTTCTTATCATTAGAAACCCCTAAGAGACCTCTCAAATGGTACGTTTTCCCCCTACAAACACTCACTCGTTTCTTTAACTATCACCTAACTGTAAAGGATCTGTAACCAATCTTATCTTCCTTTTTAATACAATTAAGTTACTAACTGTTAGGAGTGAGTTTTATTGAAAAATACGATTGATTGCTATAGTGACGTACTAGAAATGCTTGATTCGCTGCTTCGAGACCCTGAGCCTTTTTGGGAGGATTTTTATACGGACCGAACGAAACCTATTCCGATCTTCACAGACTATCCTGATGAAACGCTCGTTTCTTACGTCAGAAGCGTCAACTTAACAGGAAGAAAAGTATTAGACATTGGATGTGGTGCTGGCCGAAATGCATTATTTTTAGCTTCACAGGGATTTGAAGTCGATGCAATTGATTTATCGTCAACGTCTATTGAGTGGGCAAAAGAACGAGCAGATGAGCGAAACCTTTCCATTCGCTTTATTCATGGGAACCTGTTTGAAACCGCTCTACGTACAGAGACATATGATCTCATTTATGATTCTGGGTGCTTTCACCATCTCGCTCCGCACAGGCGCATTACATACAATAAATTGGTAACACGCGTGTTAAAGACCGGCGGACATTTTGGCATTACATGCTTTGTTCCTGGAGGAAAATTTGGAGGTTCAACGCTTTCAGATTGGGAAGTCTATGAACTTCGTACGCTTCAAGGTGGTCTTGGCTATACAAAAGAACGTTTAATAGACATATTTAATCAACTTCAGATAATCGATGCTCGGGCAATGAATGATGTTCGGGACGGAGAAAGACTATTTGGAAGCTCAGATTTATTATCTGCTCTCTTTATTAAAGCAAACTAAGCTTTTTATTCCATATAGGATAAGAATGTTCAATATTTCTTATCCTCTTCCTATCTAGCGAAGGATACTGCACGTTTTCTTTCTTATTACGGACTTTTTTTTCGTTATGTATCAGATTTGTAACATTACTGTAATATTACTCTCCCTTTCTCCCCATCTTCTTTTCAATCACTTCGTTATTTTATTTACATCTCAATCCTTTAAAAGCCTTTATTATCAACCATTACATCAATCTATGTTTAAAAATCTCAATTTTTTTTAAAAAAATATAGGCAAACTACTTTTCAATTGTCACTTTTTGTTGTAACATAAATGTAACAAAAGAAATATAAAAACAATATTTGTTACATAGATAACGACATATAACGATTAGGAGTGGACGAGACATGAAACGATTTGGACTTATTTTATCAGTGGTGGCACTTTCTTTTACATTACATACACAAGCAACAGCAAAAACAACGGCAGAAACATTATCAACAAACAACGCAATTACTCTTGCAGCAGATGGCAGCGAACATTTTTGGAATGCTCTACACGGTTCAAAAGACAATTCATGTACAGCTCGTACATTTGACTATAAAGATGCAGGTTACGTCTATCTTTGTGAAGAGTTTGATACAAAAGAAAAGCTATCAAACTACTTAAACGAAACGTTTACAAATGGTAGCATTGAACAAGGACTAAAAGATTATGACTACATGACATACAACGGAAAGCTTGCTCACCCAATTGGTGATGGTTTCAGCATGCTTGATTGGGATCATGCAACAGCAAAGCTTGTTAAAAAACAAGGTAGCACACGTACATTTGAGTTTACCGTTCCAACCGTAGACGGAGATAGCGTAAAACGTCACGTAACATTTGCAGCAGTAGGATCACAGTGGAAAATTACAACATTTGACGCTGTGCAATAATCGTTAACCATTTTACCTTACCTTTACTGAAAAAACGCATTGCTTATAAGCAACGCGTTTTTTGTTATTTCCTATATTATTACTTCCAGTTTACATATCGAGCCTCTCCTGCAAACAACTTATCTGCCACTAGCCTTCCTTTCTTATCAAACGCACGAATATTCCAATTGCTCTCCGTGTATTTATTTAGTACGAACAGCGCGTATCGATTTTTCACTTTTTGAACGTGGTACACCTTCGAATGTGATTTTACATCGTTTAACGAAAGATGATATGGTGCTGTCTGGGATACTCCTTTCAAATGATTTCCAAGCGCTATGTATTGAATTTTTGACCGTGGTGCAGTTTCAATGGCTACAACGAAACGGCTATGATCTCCCATGCCCGTTGCTTTAAACGGTTTTCCTGCTTCAACCGAATACCCGAACGTTCCCCCATCAGATCGGTACAAAAACCCAAACTTTCTCTCTAAGCGGCTAATACCAAACGTGCGAAACGTTTCGTCCTCAAATAAGACAATTTTTCCGTAGTTCTTTATATCCTTTGATTCAATAATTTTAACGTCGTTTTCATGAGAGATTGCCTCCTCTGCTGAAACGTGCATATGATCAAATTTCAGCAGAACAAGAGTAATGATTCCTATAGCAAAAGCTCCAATGATTACTTTTTTCATCCATCATCCCCCCGATGAAGAACTTTTTGTTTCCGCAACTGCTTGACGTACGTGACCTATTCAAAATTACGCTTCTGTCAAAAAATAAATAACCTATACTATAAGTTCCCCCCTTTAAGCATGTTTTAACTCTGCTTCATATGTAAAATGCGGATGTGACTCCATCTGCTGACGCACTTCTTCTAAAGGACGCTTTGAATAAAATCCATAATATGAATGTTGTTTAACGTGGAATTTTCGCATGATGTCGGAAATAGCAGGCATGCGAGAGTCATGGTCATATTCCTTCATAAAAGTGCGAAAGTGAATCCAATCCTCTTGTTCCATCACTTTAATAACTGTACACATTTCCTCATTGATACAAGATTCCTCCACACTAAAAATCATTTGTGGATGATCTTCAGACGGATGAGCTGTGTCGTTTTTGACGAGCGCTTGAAAATCTACCAATAGCCTGTGAAAATCTTCAATCGTCTGAATGCAAAATCCGATATGCCAGTGAGGCGCCGTTCGTTGATCGTATTCCCACTCGATCGATGATACAAGGTACATGGTCGAAAGCTTCCGTAAAACGCGCTTATTTGTAAAGCCTGTTTTAAATATCACTTCCGCTTTATGATCAGACTCCATAAAAACCGTAAAAATATCCCCACACCATACGTTCGCCTCTCCAATCAATTCGATATATTCCTGTGATCCCACGGCGAGCTCTTCAAACGGCACGGCATCATTTACTAGACGATAGTGATGTTCAGCAGCAAACTGTGTTACGATCCCCACTACTTCTTCTTGCTTCATCCTCTAGTCTCCTTCCTTACACTTAAAAATAGCTTTAGTTCCATTTAAGAACCAAAGCCCATTTACGTATATTTACTCTTCCCACATTTTCTTCGCTCGTTCAAGATTTTGTAAGCTAATGAAGCCTTTTTGCATCGGAGGTGGACATTGAACGTTATGTTTCTTAATTTTTTCATTGATCACGTTGACCTCTTCTTCCGTTTGGCAGGTACGTACGAGAGCTGAAATTTCCTTTTGAAGCTGAAGCCACGGTGGCAAATAGCCAGCGTCGCGCGCAACTCTCTCAAAATTTTGGAACACGTCCCGTTTAAAATAATCCTGACTAAGCGGTTTTCCTTGGCCTTTCAGTGGAGCTTGATCACCTGAATTTTTTAACATATCGCCAATTAAATCGTTGTACTTATTTTCCATCCTTCTCCCCCCATTTCGACTCAAAAACCTTCCTTTTATTCATGTGTTCATTGTACCATATTATTACAGTCTTTCTAGACAAGGTCTTTGGGAATGAAAATTGGGCGCTCATCCAATCCTTTGAAGGAAAATAAGTCAATGCTTATATCCGTTTCACTTGGCACAAACTAACAAAAAATTTGCGTTTGTTCTCGTTTAATCAGGGAACAACATACTAGACTCCCTTTCAAACCTGTTTCTTTTTACTTGGAAATGGGTTTTCTTTTCTTAAAATCAACGCTGCCTAAGCGGTAGTTTTATACTTATTTCGGGTTTCGAAACAAAATAATTGACCCTTTTTTTAATAAGGAGTATCTTTAGTTCAGTCATCAAATCTTTTGTGTTGCAAAGTTTATTTTTTTGTATTATAGTACTCAATGCAACATTAATTGATAGGTCAATCAATTGCCCACAATGAAAAATAAGGTAATTTTAGATTGAGCTAATGATCCCAATATACACCCATCAATCTGGTTTGACCTTTCAAGCTTTTAGATCCCTAAATCTTGTCCCCAAAGCTTGAAAGGTTCAAGACCATACAAAGGAGAATGTTCGATGGAAAATTATCATGAACTTTTACAAAAACAACATGCCTTCTTTAAAGGCGGTCAAACAAAAGATGTTCAGTTTCGTATTGATACGTTAAATAAATTAAAAGACCTTGTGCAAACACACGCTCAGGATGTATTAGATGCTGTAAAAGCAGACCTTAACAAGCCAGAAGTAGAAGCAAAACGCGCTGAGGTTGGTCTTGTGATCGGTGAAATTGACTATATGGTTGAAAACTTAGCTGCATGGGCAGAACCAAAAGAAGTCGAAACACCTGCAATGCTTGAAGGTGCAAAAAGCTTCATTTTACCAGAGCCATACGGTTCAGCACTCGTTATTGCGCCTTGGAACTACCCGTTCCAACTTGCAATGAATCCATTAGTAGGAGCGATTGCAGCAGGTAACACAGCAGTGTTAAAGCCATCTGAGCTAACACCACGCACATCTAGCCTGCTTGCGACGCTTATTAACGATAACTTCCCTGAAGAATATCTTCGCGTAGTTGAAGGTGAAGTCGAAACAAGCACAGCGCTATTAAACGAAAAATTTGACTATGTGTTCTTCACAGGAAGCACAGGCGTAGGGAAAATTGTTGCTCAAGCAGCTGCTAAACACTTGACACCTGTAACGCTTGAGCTAGGTGGAAAAAGTCCGACAATCGTTCATAAAGATGCAAACCTTGATGAAACGGCTGCACGCATTGCACGCGGAAAATTCGCAAACGCTGGTCAAACTTGCGTAGCACCTGACTATGTTCTTGCTCACCGTAGCGTAAAAGATGAGCTAATTAAAAAATTACAAGAAGTAATCACAGCTACGTATGGTGAAGACGTAACGAAAAACCTTGACTTCCCTCACGTAGTAAGTGGCAGACACTTTGATCGCTTACACGGCTTCTTAGACAACGGCGACTTAGCAGTTGGTGGTCAATCAGACCGTGATCGTTTGTTCATTGAGCCAACGGTGTTAGATAACATTTCTTTTGAAGATGCTGTTATGCAGGATGAAATCTTCGGACCTATTCTTCCTGTGATCGTATATGAT
This sequence comes from Priestia koreensis, assembly GCF_022646885.1. Classification (GTDB taxonomy): domain Bacteria; phylum Bacillota; class Bacilli; order Bacillales; family Bacillaceae_H; genus Bacillus_AG; species Bacillus_AG koreensis_A. The sequence goes on from NZ_CP061868.1 coordinate 3,098,292, forward strand.
GAGCTTTCTGAAGTAATTGACGAAGTAACAAAACGACCAAAACCACTAGCTCTTTACATCTTCTCTGAAGACGAAGAAGTTCAAAATGAAATCTTACACAACATTTCATTTGGTGGCGGTTCAATTAACGACACAATCACACATATGACAACTCACTACCTACCATTTGGTGGTGTAGGAGAAAGCGGTATGGGTGCTTATCATGGTAAAGCAAGCTTTGATACATTCTCACACTTCAAAAGCATTTTAAACCGCCCAACAAAATAATAAGATAACAAAAAAGAGAGAAGCTACGATTGAGGCCACTGAAAAACTTCGGCTTTTTTAGATGATCAGTAGCACGTAAGACAGAAAAGCTGGATCCATTCCGTTCTTTGGAATAGATCCAGCTTTTTCTTCATTATAAAGCAAAAACGGCCAAGTTCCTTTCAAAATAGGAACTTGGCCATTACATCTGATGCAGTCGCTCTAGGTTGTTTGGAACGTAAGGTGCGAGACTCCTGCGGGATTAGCGTGACAGGTGAGACCCCGCAGAGCAGCGAGAAGGCTCACTGCAAGCCCCGCGGAAAGCGAAGAAACCTGGAGTGGAAATCAACCGACTCCGTTATGAACGCAATCCTTTAAGGACTTTTTCAGTGGCCTCGTGTATGCGTGTTCTTTTTTACTACTTCCCTGCCATATCTGCTTCATGAAGAAACAGAAGTTTTTGAAATAAATCGGCGCCTAGCAGATCATGAATTTCCTTCATCTTTTTCTCACTCGCACCGAGCGGAATCATGTGAAACTGAACGAGCGCTGACACACGCTGCACAATACTTTCATCATAGCCGAGTTGGGTAAGCCAATACGCGGCAAGCTGAGAAGAAACAAATTCATGGCCAATAAAGTGAGCGTATCTCGTTTCCTCGCCTTTTCGAGTCGTAAAACTTTTACAATAGCCCTTTCCGAGATCGTGAAAAAGCGCTGCCCACAGCATTATAAGCTGATTGTCACCCTCGTACTTCTCTAGCACATACTTGTACACATAGTAAATATGGCGACTAATGGAGAACGAATGATACGTAGAATCTTGTGACACATTAAATATATCCATAAACTCTGGAATAACCGTTGCAAGATGTGGAATTAATTCGTCATGAGCTGCACCAAAGGTAACGGCTGCTTCAAGCGCATTTCTTGTTTCACTCGCCCTACCCACGCCGTCATTAAAATAAATCACGTCGTCCCATCCTTCATTCATAACAGGAATATGAAGGGATTTATACATTTTATCAATGACGGAACTTCCTACTTTTCGCGTACGATGCTCATCCTGATATTGAATATGCGTCAGATGATTATTTATATAATAAGCTACTTTTTCGTTCGCTTTGATTACGTGGTTGATCAGATGCACACGTTTTTTCCTTGTGAGATTTGTGGCGTCATAAATAACCGTATCGCCAAGCAAGAGATGCGTATTTGCGCGTTTATTCATTTCTTCGAATACACGTACATTTTGGGACTGATCATTCACATCACCAAAAAGTTCTTCACGCAGCTCATCCGAAGAAAGAATGACGCCGTTCTCTTGCATACTCAGTTGCCGCGCAAGCGTTGATTTTCCTGATGCCGGGAGACCAACCATCATGATGAATTTACTCAAGCAGCTCACCTTCTTTAGTGATTGGTGACAACTCACGTGAATCGTCAATCCCAATTTGGTGTAGCTTACGATAAGAACCATCTGCCTTCTTTAAAAGGTCATATCGTTTTCCTAAAAATTCATTTCGAACAAACGATTTTAGCGCCTTTGGGACGTGTTGATCGATCCAAATCATACATTCCTTTCGATCATCTTTAGGTGCCGCCTCGTAGTAGTGCTTAATATGGGACTTTGTTTCCTTTAAGCGTTTGAAAACCTCGCTCGCTGTCTCCTCCACCCTCCCACGGTAAGCATCGGGAACTTTTGAGACCATATCATCATACGTTTCTTCTGCAATTGCTTGAATGATGACGTTAACGGATGAAATTCTGTCCAACAGTCCGTGCATACTTACGTAGTCATCACACTTCACTTTGATAAAATGACCATCGATATGTAAGACCCATCCTTCTTTTTCATAAGACCGATACGTCTTCATATCCTCTAGCAAATTCTCTAACGTTTTGTTTTCAAGCGATACGGCTTTGACTCCATATCCTGATGCTAATTGTAGGACGTCACAATAGGATAAGTGCTCCCCTGTATACGTATTTCGAACACCAATTAAATAAAGCCCTTCGTCTTTTTTAGTATAGTTCACGACATGTGCATCTCGTTGTGAGATATATTCAAATACAAACGTATAGTGATCGTGCTCTTTTAACATCCTTACATACGAATCGCTAAGCATGCGATGTCCATCTTCTAAGCGCCATGAATCCTGCATTGAGACCGCCATACTTCCTGCCATAAACACATTTCCACGGTACCAGCGAGCATTTTGCATCGAACCGTCCAGCTTATCAGCAATCTCTACCACCTTTGCACGCCTCATTTTTTCTTGTATAGCGTCTACTTTATTTTCTTCTACCTCATTTAAATTAAAAAACTTTCGATACGGTGATAGAACGACTTCCTCACGTTCTAGATCGATCACAACACTTCGACACTCACGGTAAATAGACCCTTGATCCTCCCACATTTCACGTTTCATCTCAAAAAGATCGTAGCGAAATAAAACGAGTGATCCGTTTTGATTCACATGCAGGCAATCGAATACCTCGTCATATTCTTTCCGATTTAATTTCTGTAGCCACGTTTTAAAATCGTACGTGTCAACCTCTCCAACTACTTGCTTATAATCTTGCTTCATTTTCATCACCAGATTGTAAACAGGATTCCACGAATAGGAATTCATTATGGCTTCCTCCTCTAAGGCATCTTTTTATCTACACATTCATTTCAGCTATTTTAATAAGAAAGAAAAACAGGATGACTTGCCTCTTCTCTTCCTATTATATGAATCTATCTCTCAAACATTATCCGTCATGTTTTAACTAACCTTCACATTTTTTCCATTATTGTTATAATAATAGTTATTATAGCATAACTCTTTTTTGGAAAATATTCATTGCCAAGAAGGTATTGTGGTGCTACAATGTTCTACATTCCTACTATTCTTACTTACATAGTCGGTTTAACACATTACATGATGAAATAGGAGTGATTTTAGTGAAAAAATCATATTTACTTTTCATCTCTCTTATTGCCGTGATTCTTATTGCAGCAGGATGCAGTAACGATAGCAGCAAGCCTTCAAGTGCAAAAGAAGGCAAAGAGGGTGGAACACTAAACGTCGCGTCTCAAAGTGAGCCAGCAACGCTTGATGCTCAAATTACGGGAGACTCAGATGTAAAAGACGCAACACGAAGCATTTATGAAGGTCTTATGATTCTAGATAACAAAGGAAATCCACAGCCTGATTTAGCCTCTAAAGTCGATGTTAGTGAAGATAAGAAAACGTATACGTTCCAACTTCGTAAAGGTGTAAAATTCCATAATGGAAAAGAAATGACGGCAGATGATGTTGTCGCCTCTATCAATCGCTGGATTAAACTATCTTCCCTCGGTAAAACGAACTTCGCTGGAGCCGAAATGGCAAAAGTAAATAACGATACGGTGAAGCTTACTCTACAAGCTCCCAACGTGAATACGTTATCGTTATTAGCGGATCCAATTCCCGCCGCAGCTATTCTACCAAAAGAAATTGTTGATGGTGCATCAGATGAAGGAATTAAAGAGTATATCGGGACAGGCCCGTATAAATTAAAAGAATGGAAGAAAAATCAATACATTTTACTAGAGAAATTTAAGGATTATTCATCAAAAGGTCGCGAAGTGAAAAAAACGCCTCATGCGGACGAAATCAAGTTAAGTTTTGTCAGTGATGAATCAACGCGTATCTCTGGTTTAACAACTGGTCAATTTGATGTGGCGTTATCGATTTCAAGCGATAACACAAAACAAATTGAAGGCAGTCAAAATGCAAAAGTAGAAACGTCTCCTGGTGGATTTATGGGATTATTCTACAACGGCGATAAAGGTGTCTTTAAAGACATTAACGCACGTAAAGCTGTAAATGCAGTACTAAATTCAAAAGATATTTTGGATAGCTCTTACGGTAGTTCAAAGTTTTACACACTTTCTTCTTCCATTGTAAATAAAGAATACCCGAACTATTACAGTACAGCTGGAGAAAAAGAATACAATCAGCACGATAAGAAAAAAGCAAAAGAATACTTAAAGAAATCTGGTTATAACGGTGAAGAAATTCGCTTGATGGCTTCTCGTGACTATCAAGATCAATACAACACGGCTGTTGTTGTTCAGCAAGAATTAAAAAGCATTGGCATGAATGTAAAGCTAGAAGTCTATGACTGGGCAACGTTCAGTGACAAAATGAGCGACACAAGTCAGTGGGATATCTACCCTGTTGACTGGAATGCACGTTCAACTATTTTCCAAGGTTTCTGGACAACAAAAGGTACGTCTGTGGAAAAATCGATGGATTATTTAAACAAAGTTAAAGCAGCTCCTTCTGTTGAAGAAGCACGTGATGAAGTGGATGCTATTCAGCAATATGTATGGGATGAGCTTCCATTCACATTAATTGGACACAAGATGAATATTAACGCTGTTTCCAACAACGTAAAGGGCTATCAATATAATCTTGGACCAATCTTTTATAATATGACATTAACTAAATAATGTATGACCATAAAAGCAGAGAGCATACGCCCTCTGCTTTTAGAAAGGAGTTTAATATGGGCGCTTATACAGTCAAGAGAATTCTCTCCTTAATCCCTGTTTTACTAATTGTCTCAATTGTGGTGTTTTTAATTACTCATCTTACACCAGGAAATCCCGCTGCTATCATATTAGGCCAAGGCGCAAGCGCGGATCAAATTGCTGCACTTAGTAAAAAAATGGGATTAGATAAACCCGTTATGGAACAATTTTTTATTTGGATCTCCAATATTGCTCACGGTGATTTTGGTTACTCCTACTTTTTAAATCGATCCGTTCTAGGAGCCATTTGGGACAACGTTGGCCCTACATTCTCGTTAGCATTATTAGCTCAAGTGATCGGGGTAACGTTCGCTCTACTTTTCGGAGTATACGCAGCCAAACATAAAGGAAAAGTACGCGACGAGGCCATTATGGGAGCAAGCTTGCTTGGTATTTCCATTCCTAGCTTTCTTCTAGGCTCACTGCTAATCTTACTCTTTGCTGTTCAGCTTCGCATATTCCCTGTTTCAGGATATGTGCCGCTAAACGCTGGACTTTTCGAGCATCTACGCTATTTGATTTTACCTGCCATTACGCTTGGTACCATTCAAGCTGCGCTTATTACGAGAATGACGCGTTCTTCTTTATTGGATACGATTTCTGAGAACTTCGTCAAAACGGCGAAGGCAAAAGGACTAAGCGAACGAACCGTTATGCTCAAGCATACGCTACGCGTTGGCTTTTTACCCATTTTAACCGTCATTGGGGAATCATTTGGAGGACTTGTGACAGGTGCAGCCGTAACAGAGGCATTATTTAATATTCCGGGACTTGGACAGCTCATCGTCTCCTCCATTGAGCGACGAGATTATGCGCTCATTCAAGGAGCCGTATTACTTATTACAATTGTATACGTCATTGTCAATTTAGTTGTCGATTTGCTCTACGCAGTGATCGATCCACGCGTCCGAAATTCTTATCATGATTAAAAGGGGGGAACACATATGAATGCACCACAACAAACAGAGCCTCTTTCACATACGACGGAGAAGAAAAAGAAAAACCCAACCATCGTAAGGCTGTTATCAAACCGACTACTCGTTCGAGGCGCTATTCTTATTTTACTATCTGTAATCATTGCGATCTTTGCGCCGCTAATTTCTCCTTTTGATATGTTAAAAGTAGATCCAGCCCATCGACTTGCGCCCCCTTCTGGCCTGCATTGGTTTGGAACGGACAATTTTGGACGCGATGTGTTTAGTCGTACGATGTACGGAGTTAGAATTTCCATTATGATTGGCGCAACTGTAACGATTATCTCTTCTGTTATTGGATTAATTGTTGGCCTTTTATCCTCTTACTATAAAGTACTTGATTATATTTTAATGCGGATATGTGACGGGCTGTTTGCCTTTCCGTCCATTTTATTAGCCATTGCTATTATGTCGGCTTTAGGGCCAAAAACAATAAATGTTATTATCGCACTTAGCCTTGTTTTCATTCCATCAATTGCCCGAATTGTTCGCTCAGCGGCACTTGTGGTAAAAGAAAAAACATTCGTTGAAGCACTTAAAGCTCAGGGAGCAAGTTCCGTACGCATTCTCTTTTTACACATTGCGCCGAACGTTCTCTCACCTCTAATCGTACAAGTAACGTACGTATTTGCCGTAACAATTTTAACTGAAGCTTCTTTAAGCTTTTTAGGAGCTGGTATTCCTGCCCCCATCCCTAGTTTAGGAAATATGCTGTACGACGGAAAACTTGCGATCTACACAGCGTGGTGGATGACGGTATTTCCAGGTATCTTTATTATCCTACTTGTACTCGGTCTTAACTTATTCGGTGATGGCTTACGTGACTGGCTAAACCCTAAAAATGTCGTACTAAAAAGAAGGAGGAAGAAAAGATGGCAACGCAAGAGTCTCTCTTAACAATTGAAGATTTAAAAGTAATCTTTTCGACCTACAGCGGAGACGTTACAGCAGTCGATAACGTGTCACTACAGCTTAACAAAGGAGAAGTATTAGGAATTGTGGGTGAATCAGGCTCTGGTAAAAGCGTCACGTCGGAATCGATTTTACAGCTGTTAGATGAGGATTTGACAACCTACGAGGGAAACATATGGTTTGAAGGAAAAAATTTATTGGACATGTCACCGAGACAAATACAACGCCTTCGTGGCAACGACATTTCGATGATTTTTCAGGACCCGATGTCTTCTCTCAATCCGGTAATGTCCATTGGAAAACAAATCGCAGAGGTGATTCGTCTTCACCAACGTGTCTCCAAAAAGGAAGCACAACGGAAAGTTGTTGAATTGTTACGCTTAACGGGAATTCCATCTCCAGAGCAGCGAGCAAAAGAATATCCACACGAAATTTCAGGTGGAATGAGACAACGAATTATGATTGCGATGGCGTTAGCCTGTGAGCCGAAGCTACTTATTGCAGATGAGCCCACCACTGCGCTTGACGTAACCATTCAAGCACAAATTCTAAATTTAATGATGGAACTAAAAAACCGCTTAAACATGGGCGTTTTATTCATTACCCATGACCTAGGGGTCGTACGTACGGTTTGTACGAAGGTCGCGGTTATGTATTTAGGTCAGGTAATGGAAGAGACGGACGTTGACACACTTTTCTCTAAACCACTTCATCCGTATACAATGGGATTGATCAAATCCGTCCCGCATTTAGATGGTGATAAAACGAAAGATCTTCCGTCCATTCCTGGCACGGTCCCACCACTTTCAAATATTCCAGACGGATGCCGGTTTGCACCGCGCTGTCCGTTTGCTACGGAAAAATGTCATAAAGAAGCGCCAAGTCTTGAGTACGCAAGTGATTCACATCGCGTTCGCTGCTGGCACTATGAAAAGATTCAAAAAGGAGAGATGGAGCATGTCTACTGAAGCAACACAACAAGCTGCGACTCCTCTTCTCGAAGTTCGCAATCTACAAAAATACTTCCCTGTTCGCTCCGCAATCGGAAAAACAAAGGGACAAATTAAAGCGGTTCATGACGTCTCCTTTTCCATTTATGAAGGGGAAACGTACGGCCTAGTAGGCGAATCAGGGTGCGGGAAAAGTACCGCCGGGCGATCGCTATTAAAATTGGTCGAGCCAACCGGCGGTGAAGCCTATTTTAACGGCGAAAACATTTTTACGATGAAGCCTTCACAGCTAAAAGCGGTTCGAAAAGACTTGCAGATGATCTTTCAAGATCCTCACACGTCGTTAAATCCGCGTAAAAAAATTGGCGCTTCCATTCAAGAAACGCTTACGATTCATAACATTGGCGCAAAAAGCGAACGGAAGCAGGCTGTTATTGACTTGCTTAAAAAGCTTGGGTTTAACGAAGGAGATTACAATCGCTATCCACACGAATTTTCAGGTGGTCAGCGTCAGCGTATCGGCATTGCGCGCTCACTCATTTTGAATCCAAAGCTTATTATCTGCGATGAGCCTGTCTCAGCATTAGACGTTTCCATTCAGGCACAAATTCTAAATTTGCTTCGCCAGCTACAGCACGAGATGAAGCTTTCCTATCTTTTTATCTCGCATGATCTAAGCGTTGTAAGACACATTGCAGATCGCGTAGGCGTTATGTATTTAGGAAGATTAGTAGAAGAAGGAACAACGGATGAGATTTTCTCCAATCCCCGTCATCCATATACAAAGCTTCTTCTATCATCCGTACCAACCGTTCATGAAAGTGAAGCACGAGAAATAATAGAAGCAAAAGGAGAAATTCCATCTCCACTCAACCCACCTTCTGGCTGTGCCTTTCATCAGCGCTGTCCGTTTGCTACAGACCGCTGCAAGCAGGAAACACCGGAAGATACGGTGATTAATGCTACTCATCGTGTTAAGTGTCATTTATATAGTGAGTAACTAGTAAAAGGACTCTCAGGGTTAACTTCGAGAGTCCTTTTTTATTCTAGTCTCATCATGCTTTGGTTAAAATAGTTGATTATAAAATGTGAAAATTCCATTATCTTCGTTCTCCGTCAACTTCTTATTTTACCGGCTCATTTGCATCTACACTACCTTGTAGAAGTTGAAATTTAAGCATAAAAACGCTCAGAGACGTTGTAATCTCTAAGCGTTTATGATTATTTTTAGCGTTCTTCAAACGTAACGGGATATTCAATAACACCATACATTTGCGGTGCCTGGGTGCGCTCAATTAACGCATCTTCCTTCACGTTTAGATGATGAAAGCGTGTAAGAAGTTCTTCAAACGCAACCTTTGCTTCTAGTCTGGCAAGCGGAGCGCCTAAACAGAAGTGAATGCCTTTTCCGAACGTCAAATGCTGATTCGGCTTACGATTTACGATAAAGGAATGAGGATCACTAAATTTCGCTTCATCTCGGTTCGCTGCCGCTACCCAAGCAACGACCGCATCACCTTTTTTAATGAGTTGATCACGAAGAATGACGTCCTCCTTTGCAATACGTGACGGTGCTTGCACAGGTGGATAGTAGCGAAGCACCTCCTCTACCATTGTTGGAACAAGCGCTAGATTTTCTGCAACCTCTTTTTGTAAATGCGGCATTTCTGTCAAAATACGAACACCATTTGTAATAAGGTTTGTCGTTGTTTCATTCCCAGCGGCAAGAAGGAGCATGCTAAACTCTAGAATTTCAGATTCCGTTAGCTTCGTTCCGTCAATTTCAGCGGCAAGCAAAGCGGACATAATATCATCATGTGGTTCTTTTCGTCGCAGTTCTAAGACATCTGCAAGATAATGACGAAGCTCATCGCGTGCCTGAATCTGCTCTTTTTCTACTGCAGCAAACGCTTCTGGCTTATTTTCTACTACCCCTTTTACAAGAATATCTGACCAAACTTTGAATTTTTCACGGTCTTCAGGCGGTACTCCTAGCAAATCAGCAATCACGATAACAGGAAGTGGCATAGCGAAGTCTGCAATCATGTTCATTTCTCCGCTCTCTCCCACTTCATCTAGCAGTTCGGTTGTAATTTCCTTTATTCGCGGTGCTAAATCATTGATCGCTTTCGGAGTAAATGCTTTATTAACGAGATCACGCATTTGCTTATGACGAGGTGGGTCCATGCGCAGTAGATTTTCTCTTTCTACCATTCGTCTTTGTTCTGACGAAAACAACTCGTGCTTTTTAAGAACATAATCAACATCTTCATATAGAAAAACGTCCCAGCAATTTCGTTCAATATCAAATCGAACGGGAGATTCCTTTTGCAACACATCATACACAGGAAACGGATTAAAATAGGTCTCCTTCGTATTCAATTCTTTCATCGGAATGATTGGAGCTAGATTTACTACGCGTTCTGCACTCATCACTTATCTCTCCTTTTGATTTCCAAGATGTTTTAGTCATTAAAAATTTTTATTTCAAGATTTATAAGTTGCATTATACAACTTATAAAAAGTTATCACAATAATCTGATTTTACTATTTATAGCTAAATTTTTTCAAAAAATAGGTAGAGGTCCAAGCCGTAGGTGCTTGTCCTGTATAAGATAGAAGTAGCTTCAAGAAGGGAGATTATAAAAAAATATGAGAAACTATTATAATCAGCAACAACAGCCAATGGGGTATGGAAAGATGAACTGCCAAAGCGGATCTTGTGGGTATCCTCAAACAAGTCCATATCAGCAAATGCCGACACAAATGATGCCAGCTCAATTCGATCCAGTCAAACAAAACACGTCTGTGACAAAACAAGATATTGTTGTTCCTGTCGTTCATCCAAGCCACACAACCCATATTAACCAACAAAACTACAAGTATATGCACTCATTCCCTCACACTCAATCCGTTGTGAACCAGACCACTCACCAACATTTTTGCGCGCCAACCCCTCAGCAAATGTCCCCTTATTCATGCAAACCTTGTCAGAAAAAATGGGGCTATTAATGCGCAAACACACTCTGTCTTTGTAGAGTGTGTTTTTTTCTTTTTTATAAAATGGCTTAGTTTATATCTCCGAGATAGATAGGCGCTTTTTCTCTATTCACAAGGTTTACTAGATACCCCTTACATGTATTGATTATGCGCTCGTCCTATACGATAATATTCAAATCGCTTGCCAAAAAGGCGCAAAAAAGAGTACGTTATAAGAGACGAAAACCTAGGAGGATTCTAATTATGTATGTAGTCTCAAACCGAATTAAAGTAAAAAAAGGATTCGCTGAAAAAATGGCGCCACGTTTTACAAAACCAGGCCCATTACAAGAAATGAACGGTTTTGAAAAAGTAGAAGTGCTTGTGACACAAAATTTAGAGGAACACGATGAACTAAATGTCAACATGTATTGGAATACGCTAGAAGACTTCCAAGCTTGGAAGGAAAGCGATGCGTTCAAGCAAGCGCACAGTCGTCCAAGCGGTTGACAAGAAGGACAAGAGTCTCCGCTGTTAGGAAGTCAGCTTGTTATTGCAGAAGTTGCTTCTACGCTACATAGCGAAAAATAAGATTCCTGTCTTTTAAGGTAGGTTATATGGCAAGAACATCGATACAGGTAGAAGTAGTTAGAGAATATGGCTTTTGTTCTCACTTTAACGTTACTTCTTTTCTCATCGATGTTTTTTTATGTCCTTAAAATCGTGGAATGGCATCATTTCCTTTTATACCATTTTCCAAAATGAAAAGTATCCGATTATATAAACCATATTCGCTATTGTTGCAACGACTGATTTTAGCACAGGCTTTTCCTTTAAAATCATTGCTCCAATTCCTAATAGCGCTCCACCAAAGGCGACCATAACAGGAAATACAAGATTACTTAGTAATAAAATCGTCGTCATCATTTCAAAGATTCCCCAATTTGTAAGTCCTGTTTCATTCATGAGAAAGGGCAAAATATTTAAGACTACGTTAAAACCGATGCACATGAGTGGCATACTTTGTAAACGGACCACGTTTTAAACCTCCTTCTCTTCCTGCTTTATCTTTTTTTATTTCCTCTCCCCTGTACAACCTTTCACATGGTAAAATTATACATAATAAATTTCAGGAAAAGGACGTAGCAGCCATGACAAAAAAAGGTGTTTATGATTATTTGTTTTTGATCGTTCTTTTCATGGGATGCTGTACCATTTTTTTGAGCTATTTGTCTCTTCAACATTTACCAGTACTAGGCTTTCAAAACTTCGAAACAGAACCTACCTATTATTCGAGTCATCTCGTTCTCATTAAGTATACATGGTTCGGACAAGAAAATGGGACGCTTGTTCATAACTTTCATGGCTTAAATCAGATGAAGCAACTCGTCGATTCCATTCATAGCGTTATTCGAGCGCAAATTGTCTGGCTTAGCGGACTGTTTATTTTACTTATGACGGTACTATTCAAGCCTCATCGCTTTGCAAGTTATTATCGAAATAGCGGTATTATGCTGATCCTGTGTGGATTGCTTCTTCACATCTTATTAGTGAACATCATTTATGGATAGTCCCTTTAAAAAAAGGCGTGCGAGCTGCACGCCTTTTTTTAAAGGGACGAAAAATCTAGAGAATTTCCGTTAATCTAAAAAGAAGCCTCATCTCTGAGGCTTCTTTGCACTTACTTGTTGATATGGTTTTTTTTCATCGCAAAGTAAATCGGTAAACCAAGCGCTGTAATGCCAATTCCCCACATCGCAAGAGCAGTTTGTGTAAACAGTGTGTTAATGACAATGAACAACCCACCCAAAATAGAGATAATGGGTAAAACAGGGTACAGTGGCACTCGGTACGGTCTCTTTAGCTGTGGATCGCGTTTTCTTAAAATGAGTACAGCGGCAAACGTCATCGTATAGAAAATCCAAATGACAAAGACCAGCATATCGGTTAAGGTATTAAAGCCGCCAATCATCATCATAATGATCGCAATCAGCAAAATGAAAAGACCTGAATTGTATGGGACCTTACTTTTCTTTGACAGACGACTAAACCATTTACTAAACGGGAGCTTATTTTCAGTAGCCATTGCATATGGGATACGCATACCTGTCATAACATATCCGTTAATGGAACCAAAAACGGAAATCAAAATACCAATACTCACAAGCTTTCCACCAAAAGCACCGAAAATAATTTCTGCTGCTTCTGATGCCGGCGTGTCCGTTCCTGCTAGAGACGCAGCAGACATCACCATCAGAAACGCAATATTAATCAGTAAATAAATGACCATTACGGCTGATAACCCTAAAATAATGGCTTTTGGAAGATCTTTTTTCGGATTTTTCATTTCCCCTGCAATATTCCCAACTAAAATCCAGCCGTCGTAGGCAAACATCGTTGCCAGTAGCCCCGATCCTAATGCAGAGAGAAATTCTTTTCCTGGTCCTGCTTCGACTGGGAACAGCTGAAACGGAACATCTCCTTTATGAAAAATTCCAAAAATAATAATTAGGACAAGTGGAATGAGCTTACAAACAGTTGAGACGGTCTGAATCGCCCCGCCTGCTTTCGCTCCTAAAAAGTTCATCAATGTTAAAAATAGTGCCGTTGCAACAGCGACTATGACGATAAGCGCATGATGATCATCAGCCGTTAACCCAAATAAGCTAATCGTTTGTGTTCCAAAAATAATGGCGAGTGCGGCAATGTTTGCCGGAAAGTAAATAACCGTCTGTGCCCATCCTAAAAGGAACGCCACGAGGTTTCCGTACGTGCGTTTTAAATACGCCATCATTCCCCCAGTTTCAGGAATAGCTGCAGACAGCTCGGCCGCTGTGAGTCCAGCACATATCGTTAACACGCCACCAATCAGCCATGCTAACAGTCCAAGACTCGCTGAACCCGTTACTCCGTATACAGCGGTAGGCTTAAAAAATACACCTGCTCCAATAACGGTTCCAATGACCGTCGTAAGAGCAGCTAAAAATCCAATTTCTTTCTTTAAATCTTGCTGTGGCAAAGGAATCCTCTCCTCTAAATTTCTCTTCGTTGTATTTAAAAGTGTTTACCTACAAAAAAAGAATGTACATATGTCATGTACACTCGTCAAATTTTAGCATAGTATTTTATCGTTATGCAATGAGTATTTTCATAAATAAGACTTTGTATCCGCTTAACCGTCATTTCTATTCAAAAACTGCGTAATCTCTTCAACGAACGTTGCTGTTTACTCTAAATCTGGAAAGTGTGCGCTTCGTTGAAATAGAACTATCTCATTACGAGGAAGTTGTTGATGGATGACTGTTGCTACAGTGAAACTTCATATTCTCCATTCTTAACCTTCATACGATTACCCTCACCTCTCAGTAGCCAAATTCGCGCAGGTAGAGGAGAATTTTATCCTCCTTTTGGTTGAGATTACATACGTGAAGCAAATCCTTTCGTCATAAAAAAACACCTGCCTCCAAAGGGGTTTATCCCTTAAGAGACAGGTGTTTTTGTCTTATCGACTTACTTCCATGCTTTGACCAACTTCTAGAACTTGTCCTTTTAATCCGCGCTCTTCTAATTTAGAAACGAATGCGTGTGGATCTTGGCTAATCGCTTCAAACGTGTCGTAATGAACGGGAATGACTAATTTTGCATTGAACCATTCTGCCGCTTGTGCTGCATCTTCAGGTCCCATTGTATAGTTATCACCAATTGGCAAGAAGGCGATATCAATGTCGTGTCGATCACCGATCATTTTCATATCTCCGAACAAGCCTGTATCACCAGCATGAAGAATCGTTAATCCTTCTGCTTCAATAATAAATCCGGATGGCATACCACCATATAAAATCGTTTGATTTTCTTCGTCTACTATTCCTGAGCTGTGGAAGGCATGAATCATTTTAGCCGTAGCAAACCCTAAATCAAGTTTGCCTCCAATGTTCATTTCAAGCGCTTCTGCTCCTTGAAATCTCATATACGCTGCTAATTCTGGGTTAGCGACAACTGGAGCATTGTTGGCTTTAGCGATTGGCGCTGCATCTAGAATGTGATCAAGATGAGCATGCGTTAAAAGCACTGCATCCGTTTGAATGTCTTCTGCTTTTGTTTTTGCTTGTGGATTTCCACTAATGAACGGGTCAATAATAAATGATTTGCCATTCGTTGAAATTTCGATTGTAGAATGTCCGTGGTATGTGATTTGCATGTAAACCTCTCCTTTGTTGTTTGTAGTATATGAATGTCTTATGCCTTGCTAAGACTTCTGACTCCTATTGTACATGACGAATAACATAATGAAAATTAATTAATTCGGGTATAATTGATTATAAATCATAATCAATATACAAAGGAGGACGAGATGGACATTAAATATCTTCAAACGTTCGTACAAGCTGCAGAGTTTGAGAATTTCCGAAAAACCGCGGCTTCACTTTTTATTTCACAACCAACCGTAACCCTTCATATTCGCAATTTAGAGGAAGAACTCGGAGTGGCCTTATTTTATAAGAAGGGACGAAATATTTTCCTCACTGAAGAAGGACGCTTGTTTTTACCTTTTGCTAAACGAGCACTTAAAGCCTACACGGATGGGCTCGACAGTGTAAAAAGCTTTCAGCAAGGTTATCAAAAGCGCTTAACGATTGCCGTTGCTCCTTACATCGCGTCCACTATTTTACCTGCTTTTTTAACGTACTATTTCTCCATTCATCCGGATGTCGATATCACTGTAAATGTTCTAAAATCTGCGTTAATTGCTGAAGAAGTGCTAACAAAAAAGGCAGATGTAGGCATATCCCGTATTAATCCTAATCAGCTGGAGCTACATCAAGAAGTATTGTTCAAAGATTCGCTGCTGTTAATTGCACCAAAATCAGAAAAAGGCAGGAACCTAAGCGAAGAGGAATGCTTAAAAAAATACAAGCTTTTAACACTGAATCAACCCCATTTTAGTACGGAGCTTCTTCATAAAGTAAGAGAAAGCTACCCAAGAGTACGAACAATGACCGTAACGCAGGTGAGTATTTCAAAGCAGTTTATCCTAGAAGGTCTTGGTGTTGCTTATCTACCTCGACTCGCTGTCTCTAAGCTTCTAAATGCAGGCGAAGTCGTTGAAATTCCAACTACTCTTCATGATTTACCTCTATCGTACAGCTACCTACTAACGAGAGAGCGTAATGACGTCAGTTCAGACTTTTGTAAGGCACTAACCGAGTTTATTGCAAGTATCTAAAAAAGCTCCCTCCGTAACAGCTGCTGTTACAGAGGGAGCTTTTTCTTACCAGTTGTTCGTTAGCACTATTTTTCCGATCGCCTTTCCTGACTCTAAATATTCATGCGCTTTGCTTACTTCTGTCATCGAGAACGTTTTAGCATCAACTAGAGGCTTCAGCTTCCCTTCTTCAACGATTTGGGCGACCTTCCCGATAATTTCCCCGTGGATATGACGCTGATCTTCATCTATGACTTTTAGCAGCATAAACGTGACGAGAAACGATAATCCTTTTGAATGTAGAGGAGTTAAGTCATGCGTAGAACGAGCAGCAATTGTGACAACTGTTCCACTCAGCGCTGCGGCTTCAAAGGACGAGTCTAAATTCTTCCCTCCTACCGTATCAAAGATCACTTCAAAACCTTTTCCGTCCGTGTACTGATCTACATACTGTGAGACCGGTTCTTCGCGATAATTAATGCCTACATCAGCACCTAGCTTTTGACCTATTTCTAACTTCTCTGTTGAAGATGCCGTCGTATACACGGTTGCTCCCGCCCATTTTGCGAGCTGAATCGCTACGTGCCCAACCCCACCTGTTGCACCGTGAATTAAAATGTGCTGATCTTTCTTCAGCTTCGCACGATCAAACAGCGATTCCCATGCTGTAATCGTGACAAGAGGTAGGGCCGCTGCCTCTTCCATCGAAAGATTTTTCGGCTTATGAGCAAGCAGCCGAGCATCTGCTAGCATGTACTCAGCAAGTGCTCCACCTGTTCCTTTAAATCCCCCTGGACAGCCAAATACTTCATCACCTACATTAAATGATGTGACCCCTTCTCCGATTTCTGTCACAATTCCTGCTACGTCACCATGAAGAACGGCTGGAAACTGTGGCGCAATCCCTGATACCGCTCCGCTTCGAACCTTCGTGTCAATCGGATTTACGCTCGTTGCTTGTACATGAATGAGCACACATCCAGGCTCTACTTTTGGCTTTTCCATCTCTCTTTCCACAAATACAGATGGCTTTCCAAACTCTTCAATAACCATTGCTTTCATCGTTTCCACACTCCCTCTGATTGAATATCCTTATCATCGCACAATCCGTACACTTTTCAAAAGAAAACGCCTACATTTCCCACTTTAATTGTTCTAAAAATTTATAGACTTCTTCATATACTTGCTCACGTTCCTGATCCAAAGTAATGATGTGCCCCGACTGCTCATACCATGTTAATGTCTTCTGCTCAGCCGACGTTTGCTCATAGATGATTTCCGCACTTTCTTTATAAAGAGATCCATCTAATGCTCCTTGTAAAACAAGCGTTGGACATGTAATAGTTGAAAGGTGATGGCCAACATCTGAAATCACCTGTTGAAGCTCTTCTAATGCAGGGCGCGCATCCTCTTTTAATTCACTTGTTTCAATCTTAATTTGTTCCTCCGTCTTTCCCTGAAACTTTTTAAATTGATGCGCATAATAGGCAATTCGCTCGTATAGCTCCTCAACGCTTTTGCTTTTTACAGGGGCGCACATGGATACTAGACCTTTTACATCTTCATTCATTCCGAGTTTTAACGAAAAGGTGCCTCCTAACGAAACCCCTGCCACGGCAATTTCACGATAACCTTCTTCACGTAAAAAACGATATCCTTCCATCACATCTTCCCACCAATCACTCGGTCGGCTTGCAATAAGTGTTTCAGGATCTTGACCGTGTCCTCGGTAAACAGGCGCGTGACACGTATAGTAACGCTCTTGTAAATACCGACCTAACATGCGAACATCTTTCGTATTTCCCGTAAATCCGTGCAGTAATAAAACCGCACGTTTGCCTCCTTCGTATGTAAACGGCTTTGGTGCAGTAATCTTCATTTCGACTCCCCCTTGTTTTCACTACGGTGCTTGCTGTAAGACAGAATGTATTCCTTAAATTTCTCAGCCACAGGTGAAAGGTATTTTCCTTCAAGCCACCCGATCCCAATTTCCCGCGTTGTATGGTTTTTCATTTTTACTTTCGTTATTTTTTGATGATCAAGCCCTTCCACATCAGGTAAAATCGAAACGCCTAACCCAGCACCGACAAAACCAGCGATCGTCGAGACTTCTTCTCCTTCAAAAATAATCGTTGGCTTTACCTTCTCCTTTTCTAGCAGCTCATCAACGGTTAACCGAAGCGCATAGCCGCTTTTCAATAAAATAAACGGCTCCTCAGCAATTTCTTTTAGCTCCACCTCATCGCACCCGGCGAGCGGGTGCTCACTTGGAACAAATAAAAACAAATCCTCGCTCCACAATTTGACCCAGTGAATCATTTTGGTCGGTTCAATGGCAGCGAACACGCACAAATCTAACTCGTTTGTCTTTAGTTTTTCAAGCAGCCAATAGGAATGATTTTGCTGAAGCTGAAAATTGACCTTCGGGTAGTGCTGGCGAAAAGAAGCCAGTAAATCAGGAACAAAAAAAGCGCCCAGCGTATGTAAAAATCCGAACGAGATCTCACCTTGATCGGGCTGCAAGAGCTGCTGAATTTCCTCTTTTCCTTTTTCGTATTCGTTGATCATGGCGTCTACTCTTTTTAAAAACATCTGTCCATACTTATTGAGCTTAATAACTCTTCCTTGCCGATCAAACAGCTGCACGTTGAGGTGGCTTTCTAATCGTGCAATGGACCTACTTAAGGCAGGCTGTGAAATTGATAATACATCTGCCGCCTTGGTCATATGCTCCATTCGCGCAAGCGTTTGAAAATACTCCAACTGCTCCCATTCCATTCTTTCCCCTTCTTTCCATTACTTAAATGCATAATATATAAATTAATTATGTTCTATGTTACATGAATCTTCAACAAAAAAAGTCCGTAACCAGTATCGTTACGGACTTCTTTTCACATATTATGACCTGATGTTCCTTTCTTCACTCCAACGATTCGCTCGTAAATAAAGACGATTTTTCGAATGATGGGATCAAGCAGCTTGGAACTCTTCATCACAACAATCGCTAAAATAATCGAAACAATAATTGAGCCAAGTACATCAAATGGATAATGAACGCCTACCCAAACCCTTGAGAGGCCAACAAGAGCTGCAAAAATAATCGCTACTGTCCCAATGCGACGATGTCGTAGCCAAAGAATAAATGCAATGGAAAAAGCACCTGTCGTGTGATCACTTGGAAATGAAGCATCTGCTGCATGAGAAATTAATGGTTGGACATTGTGGGTAACAAATGGCCGCGGCTCGTAGTAGATATGAGAAATGAGGATATTCACAATAATGCCAATCACTCCGCCTATACCTGCGTATAATACACTTTTTCGATGCTTCGTTTTACCTGCAACCCAGATAAATAAAAGCATGAGTGCTAAAATAACAATGGCACCTTTGGTACAAAAAATCATAAAGTTGTCTAGCATCTGGGAATGACCCGAAAAACCATGAATCCATTTGTAAAGCTCGTAGTTCACGCGTAACGCCTTCTTTCTGTTTCAAATCTCTCTGTCGTAACGACGCATCGCACGTCGTTTTGCATGTTTTATGCAATCTACTTTTTATATTCAAGTTGTCATTATACGTTTCTATGTTTTTTTTTGCAATTCATAACCAGATTTCTTGTCTGTAGCTAGCGCTGATTTTACTACCAGATTCCTTCATACCGCTTATTCCTACTGCCTAATTCATAATCATTTTTCTACTTTACTGTAAACGATCATCATTACAAGATGATAAGCGAATGACTAATTTTACATTAAAATTGAATGAACATTTTTTAATGGTTCATTTCTCCAATACGTTTCCCTCTAGTTCAATATCTTGTCCTACCAGTTATCCCCTACTGATAGTTCTACTAAATTGATCACTTCGTCTATCACCAAAAGAATAGTCGACGCATTTAATAGAGTATAAGGTGGTGAAGAGAAATGAACCGAAAAAGATGCCATGATAACGATAAGAAAAAAGTAGTGTATTGTGATCCAGAGTATATCGTGTGTGATACGTATACAGAAAAAGAAGTCATCTATGTTCACCCTATTAAACGCATTAACAGAGAACACATTCGCTATGTGCCACGTCACGTCTATGAAGAAGAAACAATTAACGAAATTATCGATCCAGGCGAGCCAGACGGTTGTAAAGACTGTCACCATAAACGCCGCAGAGGCCGCTGGTAAGCTGATTAAGGTGTTCATTATAAAAAGCTTACTTGCAGAAACACCCCCTAGTCTTTACTAGGGGGTGATTTGCTGTTATTCCGAAATATGTAACACTTTATACATCGTTATGCCTTGTGATAGGGTGACATCTGGTTTTTCCTTATAAAAGCTCAATTGACTATACCCCCACTTGTCGGGATTGTAGATGACCATTTCTCCTAGCGTCTTTTCTCTACTCTTCACATAATAGGTTATCACCGGAAATGTAGCTTGCTTTAAAGAGGCGCTTTCTTTAATAACCCCTTCATACTCTACTACGTAGCCGCTCATAGAAATATTTTCTTTGAGGTCGCTCTTCAGTGGCACACCAATCTCGATAGACTGCCAGCCAAATGAACCTAGAATATTATCGTAAAATCCTTCATAAATAAACGTGTTCATTCCTTCATGATCTGCCCAAAGATAAAAAGGTGCATAGGAATTCATTTTGCTTCCGTCTATTCCTTTTTCAGTCGTTAAATAGGCTTTGAGCTTTAAACCAGGAAACCCATCCGTTTTATGTCCGTTATGTTCGACTCGCTTTACGATCTCTCCCATATCGTATTCATCAGGTAAAGAGATTTTATATCGCATGGCAATCATTGTATTCCCTCACTTTCTATTTTGATCTCTTTTAGCATAATGCAGCATCGCTTTTTGATAAAATAGGTATAAATGATGGCTGATATCATTTATACTGATATCAGTTAAAGGAGCCAATGAAATGGAACTACAAGATTTAGAAATTTTTCGTGCAGTTGCCGCTCACGGAACAATTAGTGGAGCTGCAAAGGCGTTAGGATATGTACAGCCTCATATTACCGAACGCATTAAGCGCCTGGAGGAAGCCGTTCGTTCTCCACTTTTTGAGCGAACTAATCGAGGGGTTTTACTTTTACCGTCTGGTGAAGTACTCTTAGAGTACGCAAATCGCATTTTACAGTTGGTTGAAGAAGCAAAAGATCAAATTCATCAGCAACAACAGATCCACCGCATTGCTACTTCTCCATCCATTTTATCTGCCTATTTGCGTGATCGTATTCGTTCTCAATTAAGCCACTATGATATTTATGAGCACCCCACTCAGCGGCTAAAATTTCTTCTCACAAATGGTGATGTTGATCTCGTCATCACCTATAGTATGTATACCGATCAATCTCTAAAAATCATTCATCAATCAAGCTTAACGTTTGGATTAATAGCTGCGCATCAAGATGTAGATATACCAACAAACTATTTCTTTGTCAGTCATGATCCAGAATGTCCATTTCGGAACCATACGCTTCACTACATGCAGAAGGAAAATATTCCCGTCACTCAACTAAAACAAGTAGATTCATACTCGTTCATTGAAGAACTTGTCGAACAAGGACAAGGGGTCGCTTTTTTACCTGTTCAACATCGCCAATTACAAGTAGTAGAAACGATTCCGCTACAAGAAGTCCCAATCTATATGTATACACGTCAGGGATCTCGCACTTCTCTCCCTGATAAATGGCTACAGCATGACTCTAGCACATTACCAAAAAAATAGTAGTGAAAAAGTCCCGTTAATGAATTATAATATGAGCACTATTATTGTTTTTTTCATGGAGGAAAACGACATGCACCGTAATAAAACCTTGCATTCCTTTTTACTTAGTAAAGCCAGACAACTAACGGAAGAATGGTATGCTTCTTTAGATAAAAGTGACCCAACCGGTGTCTATTCTTCGACAAACCCTGCCATCATTGAGAATTTAAAAGCGCAAAACTTTGAATTCCACTTGCATCTTTGTGAAATATTCATTCTTGAAAAACAGGCGTTTTTCAAGAAATTTCAGCCATGGGTGGAGAAAGTAGCGAAAGATCCCGAGCATCAAAGTACGCCCATTCATTTCATTCTTCGCGAATTTATGAGAACGAGAGAGCAATATTTTGGCTTTTTAGAAGAATTCGCTACTCTTCATTCTGATGTTACATCCGATCAGCTTAAAACGTGGGAGCGTCTTATTACGCAAACATTTGATGAAACAATCCTTCGCTTTGCAGAAGAAACGCATAATATGGCTTCATCGAAACTTGAAGCACAGCAGGAGATGATTAATGAGCTGAGTTCTCCTGTTATTAGCTTAAAAGATCATTATACGGCTCTTCTTCCACTCGTAGGAGATATCGACACTGCCCGTGCGAAAATGATTTTAGAAAAAACGCTTGAGCAATGTTCGAAGATGCGCGTAACACGGTTATATATTGATCTTTCTGGTGTTATCATTATCGACACAATGGTCGCTCACCAACTGTTTCAGCTTATCGATGCGCTGCGCTTGATCGGTGTTGAAACGATTCTGTCAGGAATTCGTGCTGAAATTGCCCAAACCGCTGTTCAGCTAGGACTTTCCTTTGATAAGGTCATTACCAAAGCGAGCCTTTCTCAGGCACTGACCGTAGAATAAACAGCAAAAAAGCCTATCTCTCTTTAGGAGACAGGCTTTTTTTTAATGTTCTTCCTTCATCGCATCCGCTTTCGTTTTGTGAACGGTTCCTTTCGCATGCTGCGGTGGTGCATAAATCGAATATAATTTCAGCGGCTCATTTCCTGTATTGACTACATTATGCCACGTTCCTGCTGGTACCATAATCGCCGAGTCGTCAAACACTTTACGCTGGAAGTTCAGCTGATTTTTCGCTTTGCCCATTTTGACGATTCCTTGCCCTTGCTCAATACGTAAAAACTGATCAACAGTTGGATGAATTTCAAGTCCAATGTCCTCGCCTGGATTAATGCTCATCAAGGTTACCTGCAAATGCTTTCCCGTCCATAAAGTCGTGCGATAGTTTTGATTTTGTTTCGTTGCTTTATTGATGTTCACCACATACGGCTGTGGACCATAATCTTGAACCCCCTGCTTACTTCTCAGATCATACGGATACGCATACTGTAGGTATTGCCTGCTGTCATAATAACCCGGTGGAACGGAGTAATACGGATAGTAATATGGAATGTAATACATAAGCTCCCTGCCCTTCTTCGCATTTGTATAATACTATCCTATGTGAAAGGGCTAGGCTATGTAACGCCGTTCTATCCATGATTATACATATTCTATCGGACACAAAAGAGCCTTCGCTTAAAAAGGAAAACTCTTTTCATAGATTTTATTGGTTAATGAATAAGCTGCCCTCTTGCCTTGGAAAGCTCTTCAATAGGCCAACCGCTGACTACCGCATGTGAAAGAAAACGAACGTCTTCAAAGCGAAACCCCTGTTTAAAGTAGTTTAGTGCATACGCCTCATTCTGCTTCATTTCTAGTCCTTGCAAAGTATGAATGGGTTCTTTTAATGACGCAATGCTTCTTAGCAATGAAAAGTTTGCTCGCTTGCAGTCATTTCCCTCGCTGTCATAGCTCAGATACATTTCTGCTTCTTTTTCCCCGTCCTTGTACAGCTGATAAAACCATCCATAGTCTTCCGCATGAAAATAAAAAAAGGTAAAACCATCAATTTTTTTTGAAATTTGTTTTGCACAAGCTTCAATTTCCGCTTCTTCACCGTGTACTAACACGCCGTTCCACAGCTCATTGACCGGTAACACATATCCTTGCACCTTTAATTTTTGACACGCCTCTACTGTTGAAGAAAACGTATCCCTTACTAAAATCGCCACTGTATGCTCACTCATGTTTTATCCCTCTTTTTCTACGCCGTATTTTATCATTTTGTGTAGCCGAATTGGCCTTTATACTTCTATATTATTCGGTGATGATAACGCACATCCCTCTATGAGTGAAACAATTTACAATAAGAAGAAAAACGAGGTTATAATAGAGCTATGTGTGGGTGAAGATACTTTGCTAAGAGGATCTCGAAAAGACATTATTACATTTCATTTGTTTCTATAACAGGTAGGTGATAAATATGAGTAAAAAAACAGAAAAAACAAACGTCATGCGCGTGCTGGACCAAAAAAACGTCGCTTACAACCATTATTCGTTTGACAGCAAGTCTACAAGTGGTGCCGAGGTGGCTCGTTCTCTTGGAGAGGACCCTCACCGCGTGTTTAAGACGCTTGTGACGATTGGAAAGTCAAACGAACATTATGTATTTATGGTACCGATTGATCAAGAGTTAGACTTTAAAAAAGGCGCACAGGCTGCCAAAGAAAAGGCGATTGAGATGATTCCTCAAAAAGCACTTCTTCCGCTGACAGGCTACATACACGGGGGCTGCTCTCCAATCGGAATGAAAAAACCGTTCAAAACGTTTATTCACGAATCAGCAGAAACGTTTTCGTCCATTTTCTTTTCCGCTGGTAAGGTAGGGCATCAAGTCGAGCTTTCGTTATCTGATCTTCAACAAGTCATTTCTGTGACGACGGCTGACCTTGTAAAAGAAAGTTAAACACGTACGATCTAAACGAATGGTTTAAAAAAAGACGCGCTTCTCTATAAATGAAGTGCGTCTTTTTTCTTCTTAAAGACAAGAAGATCTATTCTTTTTTACTCACTATGTAAAATTACGACCGTTCCTTCAACGATTCTCCTCTTAGTAAATCACGAATCTCCGTCAACAGTTCCTCTTCTTTTGTAAGCGTTGGTTCAGCGGGTTCTTCTGGTTTTGCCTCTTCTTTTCGCTTCAGCTTGCTTACTAGTTTGATAAACAAGAAAATCGAAAATGCGACGATCACAAAATCAACAATGGATTGAATGAACGCTCCGTATTTAACCGTCGCTTTTTCAAACGTGAATTCCAATCCTGAAAAATTGATGCCCCCTAGCAACAATCCAACTAATGGCATAATCACATCATTCACTAATGAGGTCACGATCTTACCAAAAGCTGCCCCAATGACAACACCGACCGCTAAATCAAAAATATTGCCCTTTAAGGCAAATTCCTTAAACTCTTTTAACACGTCTTGCTCCTCCTCTTATTAAAATGTGCCCGTTCAAAAATCAGACAGTTTACAGAATAACATGGATACACGAGCTAAATCTAGGTCTCTCCTTCTTTTCAAATCAAAATGCCTACATTTTTACGTAAGGATACTTCTTTATATACAATAGCTTCTCCAATAAAAATCGTATTAACTCTGCGCTCGTATGAAAAGCAATTTTTATTACTAAATAAATAGAAGCCCCACATCAAGGAGGCTTCTATTCCCACTTTCTTTTACCATATTAATAAGCCTTCGCCCAGTTCACAAGATGATTTGCTTCCTCACCACAATACACGCACGTATCAGCAACACGCTCTTGCTGGAACGGTATACAGCGCGAGGTTACACTCGTTTCCTCTTTAATTTTTTCTTCGCATTCGCGCTTTCCACACCACATTGCTTGTGCAAAACCATTTTCCTCTTCGTAATAGCGTTTAAACTCTGCATAGCTTTGAATGACTTTCGTGTGGTCTTCTCGGTAAGCCTTGGCCATTTTCATTAAGTTATCTTGAATATCCTGTAGCAGCTCCGTAATTTTCTCTTCCACAGAAACAATCGGCGTCTGAATCTTTTCTCCCGTATCACGTCTTACAAGAACGACTTGACCAGCTTCAATATCCCGTGGTCCAGCTTCTAAACGAATGGGTACACCCTTCATCTCGTACTCATTAAATTTCCACCCTGGCTTTTTATCGCTTGCGTCGATATTGACACGGAATTGACTTCCAAGTTGGTCCTTTAGCTTATAAGCAAAGTCGAGAACCCCTGCCTTATGCTGGGCAACAGGCACAATGATCACCTGCGTTGGTGCAACCTTTGGTGGCAGCACTAACCCCCGGTCGTCTCCGTGAACCATAATCAGTGCCCCGATAATTCGCGTCGTAAAGCCCCATGATGTTTGATGAACGTGCTGCATCTTTCCTTCACGGTCACTAAACTGAATCCCGAACGCTTTCGCAAATCCGTCTCCAAGATAGTGTGAAGTTGCGGACTGAAGCGCTTTTCCATCCGGCATCAGGCTTTCAATCGTATACGTATGCTTTGCTCCTGCAAATTTTTCTTTTTCTGTTTTTGTGCCTTTTAAAACTGGAATAGCTAAAAAGTCTTCACAAAGGGACGCATACACTTCAAGCATTTTTCGTGCCTCAGTTTCAGCATCCGCTTCCGTCTCATGACACGTATGACCCTCCTGCCAAAGAAACTCAAGCGTACGCAAAAATGGACGCGTCGTTTTTTCCCAACGAACAACATTTGCCCACTGGTTATACAACTTTGGCAAATCACGATAAGAGTGAATGATATTTTTATAATGTTCACCGAAAAGCACCTCAGACGTTGGGCGAATACATAAACGTTCTGCGAGCTCTTCGTCTCCACCATGTGTCACCCATGCCACTTCTGGTGCAAATCCTTCGATATGATCTTTTTCAATTTGAAGAGAGCTTTCTGGAATTAAAAGCGGCATATACACATTTTCGTGCCCTGTTGCTTTAATTTGATGATCAAGTTCTGCTTTAATATTTTCCCAAATCGCATAGCCATATGGGCGAATAATCATCGAGCCGCGAACGCTTGAATAATCGACAAGCTCCGCTTTTGTGACGATATCGGTATACCACTGCGCAAAATCCTCATCTCGACTTGTAATACTTTTGACAAACTGCTTCTCACTCATCTTTTCCACCTCGGTTAGTTAAAAATAAAAAAAGCGCTGCTTTAATATAGGGACCAAAAACGGTGGTACCACCCTAAATTTAAAGCAACGCTTTACACTCTCACATGTTAACGGTATTTAACCGCTATGCTTTTTTGCATAGAACTCAAAGGCAGGTTCAAATAATGTTTCTTAGATGCCTCTCACCAATCTGCACCCTCTCTGGAAAGAAATTGACTATTTTACTATTCCTTCTCTTCGTTTATTAGATATTTTCATAAATTTTAAATAATACGTCAATTATTGTCAAGATAAAGTTTTAATATACATTATTTCAAACCGTATTCATTAAAAGGAGATTGCCTAATGAAACCATTCTCGAACAAAGATTCAAAGAAGACTACTACATCACCATGTCGTTGCATGTTCCATCGTCATTTCCATAAACTTCTCTGCAGCTAACGAACGCCATTTTTTTGATTTCACCATCATATAGGCGTAAATATTGTCAAACTGTTCCTCGTGGTTAATTAATTGCAGGTCACCTTTTTCGATTTCTTTCTTCACCGTTATGTACGGAAGAAAAGAAAAACCTAACCCGCCAAGGATTGATTTTTTTATAGCCTCTATGCTCCAAAGCTCCATCGTATTAAATTTCGCTCCATAGGTCGTCTCCATATGTTTCTCAAACATTACTCTGTAGCTGCAGGCTGATTCATTTGTTACGAAATAATCATCATTCTTTGCCTTTGTGTAGTCACCAAATTGAGATGATCTCATTTTACTCGTCACCAAAACGATTTGTTCCCTTTGTAAACAGTATTCAATGAGATGATCTTGTTTCACTTTTGGCAATAGAGCAAACCCAATATCGACAACATCGTCTACCACTTCCTTTTGATTTTTACTACATGTTCCATTACTTAAAATTAGTTTCACGTTTGGATAGCGTTGGGTAAACTGACGTAAAATTGGTCCTAATCGATAGATTGTCAGTGATTCAGGAGCAGCAATTCTTAACTCACCGCTTACCTCCCTTTTCGTTTTAAGATTTGTGAGATGCTGATAAGTGGTTAATAATTCATTAACTAAGGGAAGTGCTCGTTCACCAATTATTGTTAACTGCAATTTCTTTTGACTGTAGTGAAATAATGGTCCTCCTAGACCTTTCTCTAATGCCTGAATATGGGATGTCATGGTTGATTGTGTATATCCGAGCCTGGCCGCAGCCGATGTATAACTTCCTGTTTCTAATATCGTTTTAAATGTTATAAAGTGCCTCACTTCCAAGTCGATTCCCCCTATGACTTTTCTAAAAGAGCTGTTTTTTCTTCAGTCATGATGTCCACTTTCGAAATACGAAGTACTAACAGAGCGGATAATAAGCACACAGCGCCAGCTGATAAGAAGGAAAGATTATAGCTCCCTAGCGTATCCCTCAAAATACCGCCTCCATAAGCAGCAACGCTGGCACCAATTTGGTGAAAAACCACGATCCATCCGAAAATCATCCCGCTATTTGCTTTTCCAAATTCATTTGTTGCAAGCTTCACTGTAGGAGGAACAGTGGCGATCCAATCCAAACCATAAAATACTGAAAAAAGAAGAAGAAATGCATGATGCCCCTCAAAAGCATAAGGTAAAAACAAGAGCGACAGTCCTCGGAGACCATAATACCAAAATAGCAATTTTCGACTATCATAACGATCTGATAGCCAGCCAGATAACGTGGTACCAACGAGATCAAATATTCCCATAAGCGCCAATAACCCTGCACTTGTTACCTCTGGAATTCCATGATCGTGTCCTGCTGGTATAAAGTGAGTGCCAATTAAGCCATTGGTAGAAAAGCCACAAAAAAAGAAAGTTCCGGCAAGAAGCCAAAATGCACGACTTTTCCAAGCAGTTCCTAATGTCTTAATAGGTGTAAGAAAGATATTACCTTTAAATGGAGTTGGCTTCACAACCTCCCCTTCTCCGTATAAAGGCAAGCCTATGTGAGAGGGATGATTCCTCATCCATATCGCTACGACGATTAGTGTAAAGAGCGTGATGAAACAGGCTGCAAAAAGGGCTTGACGCCACCCTACTTCCTCCGTTAGTTTGGCCATGAGTGGTAAAAAAAGGAGCTGACCAGTAGCAGCGCTTGCCGTCAGTAGTCCGACTATCAGTCCCTTACGCTTTACAAACCACTGATTGCTGACGGTGACACCTAGTACGTTTGCCATCATCCCTGTAGCAAGCCCAGTAACAGCTCCCCATAGTATTTCATACTGCCACAAAGCAGTCATAAAAGGAGTGACGGCTAAACTAATTACTAATGCGGTTAAAGAGATCACGATAACCTTGCGAATTCCATACTTCTGAAGCAGCGCCGCACTGAAAGGACCCGTTAAGCCGTATAAAAGAATGCCAATAGAAATAACGCCTGAAATACTGGTTCGGCTCCATCCAAATTCTGTTTGAAATGAGATCATTAACACGCTTGGTATCGACCGAATACCTGCTGAAACAAGCAAGGTCAAAAACGTTACAATGACAATAATCCACCCGTAATGAAACGATTTAAAACCGATTCGTTTCTCCATTGCATTCCCCTCTTTCTCTATGTAATTCCTAACTTTACCATACCTTTCTCAACGATATTAGTAAAATTGAAGTTTATGAATGCAAGTATTGATTTTTTCGATAGTTGTTTCATCTACCGCTCTTCGTCTCCATTTCTTCTTTATCCATTATATCTCTCGTATTTCTCTCGCCTCTGCGTCTTTTATCGTCCATGCACGAGTGTTGATCGCCTCTCATATATAAGTTATATCTGCGTTCATAGAGGAGGAGTTTTTATGTTGCCAAGCGAGAAGTTTTTTGGTCAGCTCGAGGTTGTTCATACGTTTTCTGGTGCTATGCCAACAGGTGTGACGATATCAGAAACGGGAAGAATATTCGTCTGTTTTCCAAAATGGGGAGACGATGTTCCGTTTACGGTCGGAGAAATTGTGAACGGAACGCTAAAAGCCTATCCAAATCTCGAGGTCAATACGAGCAATGATAAAGTTCAGCCTTCCGCTACGTTTATTAGCGTTCAAAGCGTTGTGGCCGACGGAAGGGGCACGCTTTGGGTATTGGACACAGGCTCACCAAACTTTTCAAAGCCGATGAAAGGCGGTGCAAAGCTCGTTGCGATTGACTTAAAGACAAATAAAATAAAACGCACGTATACATTTCAACCAAACGTTGTGCTGGATAAAACCTATTTGAATGACGTACGCATTGATTACCGTGTTGGTAAATCAGGCTATGCGTACATCACGGATTCAGGATCAGCCGGTATTATTATCGTTGACTTAGAGAACGGGCGCGCTTTCCGCCGCTTAGACGGAGCCAAATCAACTTCACCTGATCCTTACTTTGTCCCAAAGGTAGAAGGAGCGCTTTTAATGGATCGAAGCAAGGATGGCAAAACGGAGCCGCTGCAAATGGCATCAGATGGCATTGCGATTTCACCTGATGGTCGAAAGCTCTTCTTCTGTCCTCTTTCAAGCAGGCACCTTTTTGCGATTTCGACAGAGGTGCTCAGAGATCAGCGCATCCTTGATCATGAATTGCTGTATCACGTGGAGTACTGGGGTGAAAAAGGCGCATCAGACGGAATGATTACGGATGCACATGGCAATATTTATGCGGGCGATTATGAGCACAACGCCATTCGCAAAATACGTCCAAACGGGGAGATCGAAACCATTGTCCATACCCCTACTTTGTTATGGCCTGATACGCTCTCAATTGGACCTGATCAATATTTATACGTTATCGTTAATCAGCTTCACCGTCAGGCACGGTTTCACTACGGAAAAGATTTACGAGAAAAACCTTACGCGCTTGTTCGCCTCAAAATTGGGCAGAACCCTGCTCCTACATCGTAATTCTAACGTTTATTTTCTTCTACCCAAAAACGGGCGACAGAAAATTCCTGTTGCTCGTTTTTTGTTTTCCACTCCCCAAACTTCTATCCCATCTAGCATTTAGGA
The DNA here is from genome assembly GCF_022646885.1 of Priestia koreensis. Taxonomy (GTDB): domain Bacteria; phylum Bacillota; class Bacilli; order Bacillales; family Bacillaceae_H; genus Bacillus_AG; species Bacillus_AG koreensis_A. The sequence continues at coordinate 3,128,919 of NZ_CP061868.1, forward strand.
GTATTAGAAACCATGTCTTAGGGTATTGGATTAATAACTAACAGAAAGGTGGGATAAACGTGCAAAAGTTTGGATTTACCTCTGTTTTAATCCTCGTTCTTTCCGTGTTCATTTACATTGCTTCATTATTTGGACGCACCGTTGAGTTTTTACCCGGAAAAGCGCTTGTTTTTCTTCTTATTCTTCTATCCATTTCAGGTGTATTATTGGCTTTCAAGAGCTCAAAAGGTGGGCTACAAATTGCCGGAGTTTTAGGCAATGTTCTCGTACTACTTATAGGAGGAGTTATCCCAGTAACTTCAATGTTAATGTAACTACCCTACTGAACGCTCTACAAAAAACCAAGCTCAGATCTTCCTGAGCTTGGTTTTTTTTACATTCTTTTCTCAATTATCTTTTTCTTCCTTCTTATCTAAAGTAAAATAAGAATGTATTCGAAAGAAGGAGGAATCATTAGTGAGTACTTTTAACATAGGAGATGCGATCTATCAGCTTGTCTTTCTCGCACTTCTCGTATTTGTAATCTATTTTATCGTGGCTTTTTTCCGTTCAAATAAAAAGCGGAAAACACAGCTAGATCGCATCGAACAGAAGATTCAGGACGTAGAAGAACGATTGAACAAGCATTAAAACTGATCCTTTTAAATAGATTAGCGTAGTACTAGCACTCTAGAATGCAAAGCTAAATCTTACTACAAGCCAGTCATTCAACACCTACGATTAAGAGCCCCTTTACATAAAAGTGGCTCTTTTTTATGTACTTTATAAAGATAATGGGTTAAAAGATACGCCCACTTCTTCTATCCTTTCTATGCTTTAAACAGATGCTGATGCTCATGATAATATGAAACGATAAAGTCCCGAAATGCGCTAACCGCAGAAGATAAACGTTTATGTTTTAACCATGATAACCCCACTGAATACGTAGCAGCGCTATCCTTAATTTTAATGTAATTCAACCCGAGCGCCTTGCAAACGGAAATAGGCAGAAGCGCCACTCCCTGATCAAGCTTGATAATTTCCACAAGCAGGCTCGAATCTACCTCGAAGGCAATCGTCGGTGTAAATCCTGCTTTTTCGCAAAGCATCGTTGTAAAGTCGCTGTACTCTTCATTATTGGCAAGTGTAATAAAGACCTCATTTGAAACATGACGCAGTGAAATATCGCCTTTTCCTGTTAATCGATGCCCATAAGGCAAGACAAGTACAATATCTTCATCAATGAGAACGTGGCTCTCAATTTCGTCATCTTCAATTGGGTGACCTGTAATCCCAAGGTCAATTTCCCCTTTTTTCAAGCTCGTCATAATTTCATCTCTTATACCAATCCCCTGAAGAATCTTTGAGTGTGGAAACTCATTAATGTATCCACTAATCAGTCCTGTGAGAAATCGTGAGTTAGAGATGGATATTTTAATACTATTTAGCATTTGATGTTCCTCTGCTTTAATCTCCATTTGCGCATTTTCAATTTCTGTAAAAATTCGATTCACATGCTTTAAGAGAATTTTTCCTGATGAACTTAACTGAATGTTTCTTCCTTTTCGATCAAACAGATTCGTCTGTAGCTCATCTTCAAGTCGTTTAATCGTTAAGCTTAGCGATGGCTGCGCAATATTTAATTGTGTGGCGGCTTTTGAAATATGCTCCGTGTAGGCAACCGTTTGAAAATATTTTAGTTGAAGTAGCTCCACTGCTTTCACCTTTTCATTTATTTTAGTAAATATATATATAATTTATTATGTATTAGATTAAATGTAAAATTCGGTGTAAGCTATTTCTGAAGAGTTATCAAACATTAAACGATTCATTCAAATGAGAAAGGTGTCCTGTTCTACCATGAAAATTGATGTAAGCAACATCGCCAAAAATCTAACTACACCGTTAACCGCACCTGCTTATCCGATGCCACCCTATAAATTTATTAATCGTGAGTATTTGACGATTACATACCGTACAGATGAAAAAGCGCTTCGTGAAGCTGTTCCGGAGCCACTTGAAATTATTAAGCCACTCGTCAAATTCGAAGTGATGTGGATGCCAGATGTGTCTGGACTTGGAGCCTATACGGAATCGGGTCAAGTGATCCCCGTTCGTTTTAACGGAGAAGAAGGTGACTACATTCATTCGATGTATGTCGATAACTTCCCTGCTATTGCAAGCGGACGTGAGCTTACCGCCTATCCGAAAAAGCTTGGCTCACCAAAACTATATATCGATTCTGATACGCTTGTCGGAACGCTTGATTACGGAACGATGCGCATCGCAAATGCAACGATGGGCTATAAGCACGTTGAAACAGATAAGGAACAAGCGAAAAAGGAAATTTGCCGTCCGACCTTTATGGTTAAAATGACGACCGATTATGAGGGTAACCTCAGCATTTGTGACTTAGTGCGAACACAAATTACAGACATTACGATTAAGGAAGCATGGACGGGTCCTGCAAGACTTCAGCTGTTCGAGCACGCGTTAGCACCGCTTGCCGATCTACCCGTGTTAGAAGTTGTTTCAGCCTCTCATATCCTTACCGATTTGACGCTAAATGCTGCACAACCTGTCTATAACTATCTAGAGGAAAAATAAGGAGGAAGACAAAATGAGAATTGCTGTTTTAGGTGCAGGTTCATTAGGAACAATCGTTGGTGCATATTTAGCTGACGGTGGAATGGACGTCCAATTAATTGATACTTACGAGGCACATGTAGAAGCATTAAATACAAGCGGAGCAAACGTAATCGGAACAACGGAATTTCACTCCAACGTAAAAGCGATTACGCCGGAAAACAAATCCGGAACATATGATTTGGTATTACTATTAACAAAGCAACTGTACAACGAAACGATTTTAAGAGAACTACTACCATTTCTACATGATGACAGCGTCGTATGTTCTCTACAGAACGGTATACCTGAGCAAAGCGTGGCATCTGTTGTAGGAGCAGATCGCGTCATTGCGGGTTCCGTTGAGTTCGGTGCCACTTTTATCGAGCCAGGTGTTTCTAGACTGACGACGGAATACACGCAATTTAAAAAATATGCGTTCCAAATTGGCGAGTTAAACGGGGAAACAACGAAAAGAATTCAGCGTATAAAATCTGCTTTAGACCTTGTGGGTGGTACGCATATCTCTGATAACTTGGTCGGAACAAAATGGTCAAAGCTTCTTATTAACAATGCATTTAGCGGATTGTCCGCCGCGCTTAACGGGGAATATGGAGATGTTCTTGATAGCGAAACAGGTATTGTGAGCGCTGTTCATATTGCAGATGAAACGATTAAAGTAGGACATGCCAATCACGTGACATTTGCGAAAATGAATGGATTTGATATCGCTTCACTCGAACTGACAAGTGACAGCGACATTCCTGATCGCGTTCAAACACTTCGTGCAGTCATGGAACCTTCTAGACTACTAAAAGCAAGTATGCTTCAAGATTTAGAAAAGAAACGCAAAACAGAGGTACAATATATTAATGGCGTTGTTCCAAAAATGGCTCAGGGCAAAGAAATTGAAACACCTTTTAATGACTTAGTTGTCACTTTAGTGGAAGAAGCGGAACAATTACAAAACGTACCGACATTCAGCAAAAACATTCAGCCGTTTGAATTACTGATTCGCAGTGCTTCTCCGTCTATGATTAATTAACTAAACTAAGAGCCGCTAGGAAACTAGAGGCTCTTTTGTCTTTTAACAGTCTTCACTTACATATGCCCTCCTTGTCTCGAGATCTATAAGACTTACGGTTGGCGCTTTGATCACATGAAGTATATGATGGAATAGGAACAGCAACTAAATACTACGTACCACGGAGGCGCTATGCATAGAAATCAGACGTTATATACTTTTTTAGTAGACAAAATCCCAGAGCTCACAGACAAATGGTACAATTCCTTAAACAAATGTGATGAGAAAGGTATTTACTCTTCTACTGACCCTACAGTCATCAAGCAGTTAAAGGAACAGCATGATGAATTTCAGTTCCACTTTTGCGAAGTGTTTCTACTCAGCCAGCGTGATTTTAACGATCGGTTTCATCCTTGGATTAAAAAGGTGGCCCAAGATGTGAAGTACCAGCACACCCCTCTTCATCTCGTCGTTCGAGAGTTCATGAAAAATCGCGAGCTCTATTTTATCCTTCTGGACGAATACATTTCCAACCATCAAGAAGAAGTGACGGAACAGCTAGCACGAGCGTGGGAGCACGCTATTACGTCTACGTTTGATGACATCATTTTTGCCTTCTCACAAGAATCTCATCATGCCGCACAAATAAGACTAGAGGCACAGCGGGAACTTATTAATGAATTAAGCACCCCCATTATTCATTTAAATGGCCATAGCGCTCTTCTTCCACTTGTTGGAACAATTGATGATGAACGCGCAAAAATGATTTTAGAAAACGTATTAGAACAATGCACAAAAACACAGATTGCCAAGCTGTATATTGATCTATCTGGTGTTGTCATTGTAAATCGAATTGTTGGTCATCAGCTGTTTCAATTAATTGATTCTCTCCGACTAGTTGGAACCGAGACGATTCTTTGTGGAATTCGAGAAGAAGTCGCAAAAGGTGCGATTCGTCTTGGCATGATTTTTGAAGGAATTGAAATAAGGTCCAGCCTTTCGCAAGCGTTGGCGTTTCAGCCTTAACTATTTCTAAAAACAATTGTCTTGTTATGTTTTGGGTTTCGCTATTATTTAAAATTCATTATAATGAATACATACACAATGAAACAATTGTTGCTGCAACACAGAAAGGAGTTTTCACTTGTCTGATCAAATTAAACCGTTAAATCCAATTGCCCTTCATTTAGGACCTTTAGAAATTCATTGGTACGGTGTCATTATTGCCATGGGCGCTTTATTAGGATTAATAATTGCGATCAAGGAAGGTAAAAAAAGGGGAATTAATCCCGATGCTATTATCGATCTTATTATGTTCGCCCTTCCGATCGCTATCATTACTGCACGTATTTATTACGTATCGTTTGAGTGGAGCTATTACAAACAGCATCCGAGCGAGATTATCGCTGTGTGGCACGGAGGAATCGCCATTCACGGGGGCATTATCGGTGCCGTTGTGACTACGATTGTGTTTTGCCGAAAGAAAAACCTTTCGTTTTGGAAGATGGCTGACGTCTTGGCACCAAGCCTCCTTCTAGGACAAGCAATCGGTCGCTGGGGAAATTTTATGAATCAAGAAGCACACGGCGATGCTGTGAGCAGAAGCTTTTTAGAGTCTCTTCACCTACCAAACTTCATTATTAATCAAATGTATATTGACGGGACCTATTACCAACCTACTTTTTTATATGAATCGCTATGGAGCATTGTAGGCGTTATTATCTTACTTTCCCTTCGAAAAGCGAACCTGAAGCGTGGCGAGATGTTCCTTACCTACCTTGCATGGTATTCAATTGGCCGCTTTATGGTAGAAGGAATGCGAACGGACAGCCTAATGCTTACGTCACATATTCGCATTGCACAGCTCGTATCAGCCGTTTGCTTAATTGGTAGTATCATTCTTATGTGGTACCGACGTCGAAACAAAGAGCTTATTTCGTATAAGGCTTAAATAAAAAGCACATCATGTTGGAGTCATGATGTGCTTTGTTATCTTAATCGAAATTTTTCCGTTGCCGAGGATTAATAAATGATTTTATTATCCTTACCGTAGATCGTAATATGATACGGATCATTCCCAATTCGTGATTTCATCTTTTCTGATGATAGAAAATAGCTTATAACCGTTTTAAGTTGTTTAGCAAACAGCTGCGCATCTTGATCCGTGCTGGCTAAACCTATGAATGCCTGAATTTCTGGCTCAGGATTAATGGAGTAACCAACCGTTGTTACGTTGTACTCCTTCTTTCCTAGAAGGTCATCCCCTACTAAATTTAATATTTTCACCCATTTTCGATCACGGTTTCTTTTTGCAAGGTCGATTTTTTCAACTTTTATGGCCATTGGTTTGATATGATTTCTACTTAATGTGGAGCTAATGCTATTTTTTAGTTCGCTAATTCTTGTTTCCGTAGTTGGAATATAAATCGTCATTTCGCTCAAGTCGTTATTAATTGCGAACGATCGTAACCTGTACTTCTTTAAATCCTTTATAAGCAACGCGGATATTTTTTGATATGCTTGGTTAGAAGCAAGCTGATCAGCCGTAAATACTTGCTTTGAGCGATTATCTTTCACCACATTAAGTGTATAAGTATCGTACCCTCGTCTTTTTAAAATCCCACTCACGTCTTCCTCTATTGCACCTTTAACTTTCTTAAAATAGTTCTCAGATCCATTAACAGTGACGGTCAGAATTTTTTCTGGCATTGAAGCACCAACGCCAGAAGTCTCATACCCTTTTTCCATGAGGGCTTCTGAAATTTCAGTAACAATATCCTGCTTAGGCCCAATAATTTGATTTAAATACGGAATATAGGAAATTACCTTAGCCATGGATGGCGAAATAAAAGCCGAACTAACTAATAATGATAAGAGAAGCACTGCCACACCGCTCATATACAGCCATTTCGTTTTAAAGAGATGTTGTTCTTTTCTCCCTCGTTTTATCGCTGCCTTAATTCTCTGATCTAGTAAGTCCTTCGGTATGTCTATTTGATCTAGCCCTAACTTTACATGATCTTTTAAATCTTCATTCACTCGATACACTCCTTTTTAAATGGAATTTCAATTTACTAATCGCTCTATGTAACTGGGCTTTAACCGTTCCCTCCGGACAATCCAAAACGTCTCCTATCTGTTTAATAGACAAATCTTTGTAATACCTTAGAATAATGACCGTTTTATATGGATTTTGTAGGCACTCAATTGCTGTCATTATATCCAGTCTGTCATCGATGTTTCTCTCACCATAATCTAGTCTCTCGATCTCCTCAATGGGAACGACATTTAACCGATTATTTCTTTTTATAAAATCAAGCGCAGCACGAATCAAAATTTTGGTGATCCATGTTGAGAAATAGTGGGGCTCTTGTAGGTGTTTAATTGATACAAATGCTTTATATACAGCTTCTTGGACAACATCTAGCGCATCCTCCTTATCTTTCACATACAAATAAGCCATCCTAAAAAGCTTTTCCTTTTCATCATGAATGAGATCTTCAAACGCCTTCTCATTTCCTTTCATAGCTTTTATTACTTTTCTCTCGTCTAGCATCTTTTCGCCTCCTTCTATCTGTTAGACAGTCAATAGGAAAAAAACGTTGCAATAAATTTAATTACTCAATATGTGTTCATCTCTTTCCTATTTTGATACAATACTGAATCAAACCATACATCCGTGTCTTTTCGATTATGAAGGCAGACTGTTAAGAGATAACTATTAGGGAGGTCATTCTTGTGTATACCGTAAAAGAAGTGGCTAAGCTGCTTGATCTTACTGAACACACCATTCGCTATTATACAGATCAAGGGCTCGTTCCGAGTTTACAGCGTGATAAGAACAACGTTCGATTATTTGATGAAGAGTCTATTAGTTGGCTAAAGGGAGCCAAATACCTGAAAGAAAGCGGCATGACTATTGAAGCGATTAAAAATTATATCGATTTATGCCTAGAAGGGCCATCTACGATTACACAGCGTCATGAAATCCTGTTAGAACAAAAAGAGAACGTTCTTCAGCAGTTAAAGGAAGCACAGGAACGGGCAACTTTTATGTTTGACAAAGTAAAGCATTATGAAGATATTTTAAATGGCGTAACGCCAGATAATATGAATCCAGCAAACAGTTTCCGAAAACAGACCATTTAAAGCGATTAAGGAACTTTTTCATAAAACCATCTCTCTTCTTACTCAAAAGTGTTGACTTCGTGTTACTCGAAGGTGATAGGATTCTTATAGCGCATCAAAATACGATGCTGCTCAACGGAACTGAACGTAAGGAGGAACTTTACATGAAACACGTTACTTTAAACAACGGCGTCAAAATGCCAGCAGTAGGATTTGGGGTCTATCAAATTAACGATGCCACACAATGTGAGCAATCCGTCTACGACGCGCTTATGGCTGGGTATCGACTGATCGATACGGCCGCGGCTTATAGAAATGAGGAAGCGGTAGGAAACGCAATTAGACGCAGTGGGATTCCACGAGAAGAAATCTTTATTACAACAAAGCTTTGGATTCAAGACGCTGGATATGAAAAAGCAAAAGAAGCGTTTCAGAAATCATTAGCACGACTACAAGTCGATTATATTGACCTATATTTAATTCATCAGCCGTTCGGAGATGTGTATGGCTCTTGGCGCGCCATGGAAGAGTTATATGATGAGGGCAAAATTAAAGCGATCGGCGTAAGCAACTTCTACCCGGATCGCCTAGTAGACTTGATTATGCATAATCGAATTGTACCAGCGGTAAATCAGGTGGAAACGCACCCCTTCTGCCAGCAGGTCGAAAGCAATGACGTAATGAAGGAGCACGATGTACAAATTATGTCATGGGGTCCATTTGCGGAAGGAAAAAACAATATTTTTGAGAATGAATTACTTGTCTCGATAGCTGAAAAGCATCAAAAATCTGTTGCACAAGTCATTCTTCGTTGGCTAAATCAACGAGGGATTGTGGTCATTCCAAAATCCGTTCACAAAGAACGAATTATCGAAAATGCTGACATTATGAACTTCGAATTAAGTCACGAGGACATGCAGTCCATTGCAACGCTCGATACAAAAGAAAGCTTGTTTTTCTCTCATCGAGACCCAAACTTTATCAAAATGCTTCAACAAATCAAGTTTTAAACTAATGCACAGCATTTAAATAAAGGGTTGCCCATAGTAGTCATAGCTACTATGGACAACCCTTTTTCTTTTACTATTTTATATTTCTAAACCCGTTCCATTTATAAAAAGGCTTCGTTGTCGCCACAGGTAAAATAAGAAGGCACATTCAGGTTCGATATACATTAATGGCTGTTTTGTTGTTCGTAGATCACCACGTCACCGTTTACTCGGAGACCAACTTCGTCGCCTTTTATTATATGCGGCTTTCCTAGCACGCGGATTGAAACCGAACAGCTGTCATCCCTTTCTCCAAGAGTCATATCAATTAGGGAATCATGTCCAAAGTAGGTTGTTTTCACGACCTTGGCTTTTATCCCTTCTGCAATGGCATCAATCGTTAATTGCTCTGGTCTAATCATAACCGTTACGTGAGCGTTATCTACTGACTTTTCTTGATGTGACAAGCGCCCAAGCGGACAATCAACATAGCCATTCTCTGCATATCCGTCTACAAGTACAGCATCTCCAACGAACGTAGCAACTTTCAGGTCTTTCGGATTGGTATAAATATCGTTTGGCTCGGCAATTTGAATAAGGTCACCATCTCTCATTACCCCAATAATATCTGCCATTGAGAATGCCTCTTCTTGGTCATGAGTAACCATAATCGAGGTTGCATTCGATTTCTCTAACGCATACTTAATATCTTCTCGCAATTTTGCTCGTAATCCTGTGTCCAAGGCGCTAAACGGTTCATCGAGTAATAAAAGCGCAGGGTCAGGTGCTAGTGCACGCGCAAGGGCGACACGCTGCTGCTGACCTCCGGAGAGCTCGTGAGGCATGCGCTTCTCAAACCCTTGCATTCCCACAAGCTCAAGCATTTCGAGTACTCGTTCGTTTCTCTTGGCGTTTCGTGGTAACCCAAACGCGACGTTTTGCGCGACTGTTAAATGCGGAAATAACGCCCCTTCTTGTGGCACGTATCCAATTCTTCTTTTCTCCGCTGCGAGATGACGACGTTCATTAAACACTTCTTGGTCACCGATTTCAATTGATCCTGAATGAGGAATTTCAAACCCTGCGATGCTTCGTAGCAACGTTGTTTTTCCACATCCCGATGGCCCTAAAATCGCAAGCATTTTCCCCTTTGGCAAATCAAACGCTACGTTTTTAATCACGTCTACGCCATCAAAGCTTTTTGAAAGATTTTTAATTGATAATGCCGTCATAACGTTTCTCTCCTTTTACTTGAAAACGAGCGCATTGTTAGCACATATACAGGTAAGCTCGAAATTAAAATAAGTAGCGCTGCATACGGTGCTGCCGCTGCAAACTCAGAGTTTGTTGTGTGCTGCCACACCTTGATGGCGAGTGTATCGACACCTGTTGGTCTCAGTAGCAGCGTTGCCGTGAGCTCGTTCATAATTTTTAGGCAAACGAGCGCCATACCTGCCCCAATTCCCGGAAGAATGAGCGGCAGTGTCACGGTGAAAAAGACCGTAATGGGACGTTTCCCTAGCGTTCTTGCGACTTCTTCAATACGCTCTGGTGCCTGCTCATAAGAGGCACGAATCGATGATTGAGCAAGCGGAACGTACAGCAGTACATAGGCAACGACTAGTAAAATCGATGTTTGATAAATAGGGTTCATATATCTTACAGCAAAAAAGACAAGCGTTAATCCAATAACAAGACCAGGCAAGCTATGAACGACATAGGGAACGCGTTCTGACAAGACGGACAGTGATCCTCGGTAACGAAGCGACAGCATCACAAGCGGCAGGGCTACTAGCGCTGTCACTACAGCTCCTCCTAGACCGTACGATAAAGTTGTGAGCAGATTATGTCCCATCTCTGCTAATGGAAATTGAGCAGAAGATCCATTCAAAAGCCAGTAGATGAGTCTTCCAAGTGGAATTCCTACGGCAATTACAGTTAGCGCCAAAAATCCTACAAGAACCAACGGCGCCCAAGCTCCTAGTGATCGCTGTTCCTGTTTTCGAGACACGCCACTTCCGACCGGAGTGTATTTTGCTTTCCCTCTTATATAGAGCTCAAGACCAATAAATAATAAGCATAAAAATAGCAGCACGGTCGTTAACATCGCCGCCGAAGCTCCGTTAAAGGCCATCGTATATTGATCAAAAATAGCGGTTGTAAACGTATCAAAACGTAGTAATGACAATGCCCCGAATTCCGCTAACGTGTGCAGAGCAATTAATAATCCTCCCCCAAACAAGGCAGGTCGCATTTGAGGAAAGGTAACGCGCCAAAATGTTTTCCATGGCCCGTATCCTAACGAATGTGCGACTTCTTCTAACGAAGGATTCATCCCGCGTAGTGCCGCTGCGACTGGTAAATGAACGAGGGGATAACTGTATAGAGTAAGGACAACGAACGCGCCGAAGAACCCTTCAAAAATTGGACTCAGTGACACCCAGCTATAGCTCGAGACAAACGCTGGAACAGCAAATGGAAGCGTAATAAGTACGTTCCAGACTCGTTTTCCCCACAGGTTTGTGCGCTCAATGAACCAAGCGGTCGCCACGCCAATGACCATCGACGTAATGGTGACGGTAACATCTAACAACAGCGTATTTTTTAGGAGATCATACACGCGCTGGCGAAAAATAAGGTGTATCGCGGTTTCCCAACCTGCTTCACGTGCACGAATGATAATGTATAAGAATGGTAGACAAGCAATGAAAATAAATAAAAAAACAGGTAAAAGGAGCAACAGCGATGTTCTTCGCTGCGGCCCCTTTCCCTTAAATAGCTCGACTAGCTTCATTATAATAACCCGACTTCTTGAAGAAGTTCTAATGCTTGTTCACCATCAGAATATTTCCCTAAGTCCAGCGTATTTTTAGGCGGGTTCAATTCAGAAAAAGGCTTCATTCCTTTTGTATCAACGTTCGCATTTAACGGATACTGTGAGCTCGCTTCTGTTAATGCTTGTTGCCCCTTCACATCTGTCGCAAATTCCATGAATTTTTGTGCGTCTTTCTTATTATCACTCGCTTTTACGATTGCTGCTCCGGATAATGAAATCATATCGCCAATATCTCCATTACCGAAGTAGTACAGCTTGGAATTCATGTTGTCTGCGCCTTTTTCCTTCGCTTCGTTATCCCAGTAGTAGTTATTAATAAGCGCAACGCCTACCTCACCTTTTTCAACTGCATCTAACGCCATTTTGTTGTTTTTGTATTGCTTTCCGTATTTTTGTAATCCTTCTAACCAATCTTTTGTTTTATCTTTCCCGTACAGCTTAATCATGGCAGAAATTTGATTTGTAAATGCTCCACTCGTTGGAACAAATGCTACTTTTTGCTTCCATTCTGGTTTCGCAAAATCAAATACGGACTTTGGAAGCTCGCTCTCTTTTACTTCTTTCGGATTGTATGCGACAACACGAGAGCGTGCGAGTAATCCGACCCATTTACCGTCTGGGTCTTCATATTGCTTGTCCACATGACCCAGTGCTTTGGAATCTGTTTTTTCTAATAAGTTTTGTTCACCAAGCATCACAAGCGGAGCCGTTTCTTCTGTAAAAATAATATCCGCAGGTGAGTTCTTCCCTTCTTCTGCTACTTGATGAGCAAGTTCATTACTAGACCCTTCACGAACTTTTACTTTAATGCCCGTTTCTTTTGTAAAATCCTTCGCTAGCGCATCCGTTACTTCTTTATGCTGACCGCTATAAATCGTTAACGTATGTGCTTCTTTTTTATCACCTGAACTTTGGTCACTGCCATTTCCGCACGCAGCGAGTCCCCCTACTAACACGACTGATGCAGCTGCAACAGCCCATTTTTTTGCGTATGTATGTACGTTCATGTCTACGTCCTCCTAAGTTCTTATGTAAGTTTATTAGTATGTAAAATAGTTGTACGTAATCCATTGTTAAACAAAATCAGTACTGATATTGATAATTATTATCACTTATAAGTATAAAGAAGAAGATGTCTGACGTCAATGATTAATTGAAAAAGATTCTCATTCACAAAGGCCACTTTTTTATTCGAGGCGTTCTTTTTTCACATTCAAGACTGAAGGCGACCTGACTTTATACACATTCTCCCTCACCTCTTATTGTTAAAACGTCCCTAACATCATTTCGAGCACATCGAGTGGTTTGCACCCAGTTCAATTACGGGTACTAATGAAACAAAGGAGTGAATTACACTATGACAAAATTTCAATTAGGCGACAAAATCCCATCCTTTACTCTTCCAACAGTAACAGGAGAAACGTTTTCTTTTAGCGAACATCAGGACCAGCATCAAAGCTGGCACCTTATCGTGTTCTTCCGAGGACCATGGTGTCCGGTTTGTAAAAGTGAGCTAAACGACCTTGAGGAAAGCAAAGGATTTTTTGAAGGCGAAAACGTCCATTTAATTACGATTTCTAGTGAGAAATTAGACAGCTTAAAGAGCTTTTCAGAAGAAGAAAACTTATCGTTCACGATGCTATCAGATGAGAGCTTAGAAGCAATTAATTCATTTGACGTGTATTACCACGGCGAAGATGCGCCGTATGAGGATCACGGTGCCCACGGAGAACCCGCTTACTTCCTTGTTGATGAAAAAGGAAAACTGCTATATCAGCAGCGCCAAACAGGCCCATTCGGTCGCCCTTCAACAACAGAGCTTCGTAAGATCGTTAAGTACATCAAAAAGAACTTAAAATCAGACTAAGACATTTATTATCGTGCACAAAAGCGCTCATCTCCATTTGGGAGAATGAGCGCTTTTGTTGTGTTGATGATCGAATTTTACACCATCGTTCATTTCCTTCCCTTTTCTTCCTTTATCACGTTTTATTTAAGAGCTCATCAAGGTTTTTCATGTTCATTGCAGAATAGTAAAAAAAGAATTTAAACTATATCAAGCGGAGGATAGTGGAATGATTACAAAAGGCGACATCGTTAAGCAAACGATAAGCTCGTTAAAGAAAAGGCTAAGTGAAAACGATAATATACTACAAATTCAAGCTAATAGCGGTTATGTGTATAACGCTACGTGTACGTTCAATGCCCCTGCGAGTGATGCAGACATCCATAATTTCGAAAAAGAAACGGGCTATGTGTTGCCAAGTGACTACAAAGAGTTCTTAAAACTGGCGAACGGTTGCCGATTATTTGACGATGTGAATTATGGAGGAGAAGCGATATTTTACAGTTTAGACATGATTAGGCAAGCTATTGATAAGAATTGTAATGACGAGGGATTTGAAGCTCACTACGAAATAGCCTATATCTATCAAGACAATATCGTCATCAATTCTAAGCTCGTTTCACAGCAGAAAGCGAATTATTTGTTTTGGAAAGACCATATCGATCAGCTGAAAGATTCCGAGCCTTTACGTATGAACTTTGAGCTATGGCTAGACCGGTTTATTATGTGTCAGGGAGAAAAGTTTTGGTGGTGGCCGATTCACACGGCTAGCAATTATTATGACCTTTAAAACAAAAAAGCCCTCAACGCCTACAGCGTCAAGGGCTATTCTTATTAATACATGCTCATGTATTGGTCGCGTTCCCAAGGGTGAACTTGTGTGCGGAACATATCCCACTCGATTTCTTTTGCTTCTAAGAAATGTTCTGTGATGTGCTCGCCAAGTGCACCAACCATTACTTCGTTCTTTTTGAACTCTACTAATGCTTGAGCAAGTGTAGCTGGTAAATCAACGATTCCTTCAGCTTCGCGCTCTTCTTTCGACATTACATAGATGTTGCGGTCGATTGGTTTTGGAGCTTCCAATTTGTTTTTGATTCCGTCAAGACCAGCAGCAAGTAGAACAGCCATTGCTAAGTAAGGGTTAGCAGCTGGGTCTACGCTACGTACTTCAACACGTGTACTTACGCCGCGAGAAGCTGGGATACGGATTAATGGGCTACGGTTACGTGCAGACCATGCTACGTAACAAGGAGCTTCGTATCCTGGTACTAGACGTTTGTAAGAGTTAACTGTTGGGTTTGTAACAGCTGTGAAGCTAGTTGCGTTTTTCACGATACCAGCGATGAACTGACGTGCCGTTTCACTTAACTCTAACTCACCTTTTGTATCGTAGAATGCGTTAACGCCTTCTTTGAATAAAGAAAGGTTACAGTGCATTCCAGATCCATTTACACCGAATAATGGTTTTGGCATGAACGTTGCATGAAGACCATGCTTACGAGCGATTGTTTTAACCACTAATTTAAATGTTTGAATATCGTCACAAGCTTTTAGAGCACTTGCATATTTAAAGTCGATCTCATGTTGACCAGGAGCTACCTCATGGTGAGATGCTTCAATTTCAAAGCCCATTTCTTCTAGCTCAAGAACGATGTCACGACGGCAGTTTTCGCCAAGGTCAGTAGGGGCAAGGTCGAAATAACCACCTTTGTCGTTAAGTTCTAATGTAGGTTCACCTTTTTCATCAAGCTTGAATAAGAAAAATTCTGGCTCAGGCCCAAGGTTAAAGTCTGTGAATCCTAGTTCTTCCATCTCTTTTAAAACACGTTTTAAGTTGTTGCGTGGATCTCCATCAAATGGTGTTCCGTCTGGATTGTAAATGTCACAGATGAAACGAGCTACTTTTCCTTTTTCTGGCGTCCAAGGGAAAATAACGAATGTATCAAGATCTGGATATAAGTACATATCAGATTCTTCGATACGAACGAAACCTTCGATTGAAGAGCCGTCAAACATCATTTTGTTGTCTAACGCTTTTTCTAATTGGCTTACTGGAATTTCAACGTTTTTAATTGTCCCTAAAATATCCGTAAACTGTAGTCGAATATACTTTACGTTCTCTTCTTGTACTTTTGATACGATATCTTCTTTTGTAAATTTTGCCATCATGAATCCTCCCCTAAACATAAATAGAAAAGTATATATAAGCTACTTCTTTAGTGAAGCACGCAAATACCTAAAACGAAATGTTCTTAATGAAAGAAACGCGACATGTCACCTTGATTAAGCGCTGCACGATTAAAACGTCCGGCTTGCATCAATTCCGTGCGAAGAATTTTACGCAGCTCTTCGTCTGAAAGATCCGGTTTTTTTACGGTTACAGGCTCGTTTGGCGTATGCTTTGTTTCATTCTCTTTTACTTTAAAAAGTTCTTTAATTCCTGCAAGGTTCACGCCTTGTTCAATCAAATCACGAATTTCTAATAGTTTATCAATATCGTTGAATGAATAAAGACGTCTTTTTCCTTCTGTTCGAGCAGGTGTTACTAGATCATGTTCTTCGTAATAACGGATTTGACGAGCGGACAACTCTGTTAACTGCATCACAATGCTAATTGGAAACAGTGGAGTATTACGTCGAATGTTGTCACTCATATCTCGCTCCTCCTTTTCTTAACACATTTTTATTGTATGCTATGTTAGTTTATCTGTCAACTAAATGTTAGTTTTTCTTACATGAAATTAAAATAGGACCTCAAACCGTTGATATGACAGTAGCTGAGGGTTACTGCCTTACCAAACTGAGCGAGGTAAAATGGGCACAATGACGTCCACATTTGGAAAAAAAGCACGTCATGCCATACATCCAACCTTCTTAAAACCACCTTGTAGGGGCGAAGCGGATGAAAAATAAATGGGGAGAATTTATTTTTATTATGACATAAAAGCCTCTTCTACACACTATTTATCAAATGGTAATAAAGTTCTTCTCAACGAGGTCATTAATCGCCCAGCATACGGCAACTTTGACGTGTGAATACGTTAATCCACCTTGTACGTAAGCGATATAAGGTGGTCGGATCGGACCGTCTGCCGTTAGCTCTAAGCTTGCACCTTGAATAAAGGTACCTGCTGCCATGATCACATCGTCTTCATAACCTGGCATATAGTTTGGATACGGCGTCACGTGCGAGTTAATTGGTGAAGCATATTGAATTGCCTGGCAGAACGCGACCATTAATTTTGGATCATCGAACTGCACTGACTGAATTAAGTCCGTTCTTGTGCTATTCCACTTTGGCTCAGTTTTCATGCCGAGTTTTTCAAGCATCGCAGACGTAAAGACCGCTCCTTTTAACGCTTGACCAACAACGTGAGGCGCTAAGAAAAAGCCTTGGTACATTTCAAGTAGGCTGTACAATGATGCTCCTGCTTCTGCTCCAATTCCAGGAGTTGTCATACGGTATGAGCACGCTTCTACAAGATCCTTACGTCCCGCTACATAGCCGCCAATTTTCGCTAGGCCACCACCAGGGTTTTTAATAAGTGACCCTGCAATGAGATCCGCTCCGACATGACTCGGTTCTTGTAGCTCCACAAACTCACCGTAGCAGTTATCAACGAACACGACGATCTCTGGGTTAATTCCTTTGACAAAGTCGATCATTTCCTTAATTTCAGCAACCGTAAAGGACGGACGAACGCCGTAGCCCTTTGAACGCTGAATCCCGACCATCTTCGTTTTTTCTGAAATAGTCGCTTTTACAGCGTCAAAGTCTACCTGTCCTGCTGCTGTTAAATCAACAGTTTGATAGCCGATGTGAAATTCTTTTAGCGATCCGACGCCAGAACCGCGAATGCCGACAATTTCTTCAAGCGTATCATATGGTTTACCTGTAATATAGACAAGCTCGTCTCCAGGGCGCAGTACGCCAAACAGAGCAATGCTAATGGCATGAGTACCCGAGATGATTTGTGGACGAACGATACAGGCTTCCGTTCCAAATACATCTGCATATACGGTCTCAAGCGTATCTCTTCCCATGTCATCGTATCCGTATCCCGTTGATGGAATAAAGTGCGCGTCACTGACACGATTTTTACGGAAGCTTTCTAATACGCGGTATTGATTCGTTTCAATGTTACGATCGATCTGTTCGTGGATCGGTCGGATTTGTTTTTCTACTTCTTCTACAAGTGGTGCTAATTTCTGTCCGTGTTGCAATTGTTCTAGCATGTTGTAATTCCTTTCTTACTCGTTCTCACTGTTTTTTTCGACGTGAATCGGATGATGCTGCGGCGCATATCCCGCGCATTCATACATATCCGTTTCTTCGTTAAAGGTCATTTTTTCAACAATCGTATCGCGCTTCAACGAGGCAAGAAGCTTACCTTCACTCGGTGATACGTGCAGTTCGTAGTACTTCATTTCTTCTCTTACATAGCGCTCGATCGTTTCAAGAAGTTCGTTTACGTCTTCTTTTACAAATGCGCTCACGTTGATAGAGCGGTTCGTATGCGGCACGAAGTCTGCAAGCTGTAGATCTTTTTTATTGTAAACCGTCAGCATCGGAATGCCTGATACATCTAGTTCTTTTAGCAGGTCATGAACCGTTTGCTCGTGGTTGTAGTAATCTGGATTACTCGAATCAACGACGTGTAAAATTAAGTCCGCTTCCTGTACCTCTTCAAGCGTTGAGCGGAATGCTGCAACGAGTGTTGTCGGCAAGTCTTGAATGAATCCTACCGTATCCGTAATGAGCGCTTGAAAGCCGGACGGTAACGCGAGACGTCTTGTCGTCGGATCAAGCGTTGCGAACAGCTGATTCTCTTCGTAAATACCGGCTTCAGTCATGCGGTTAAATAACGTGGATTTCCCAGCGTTCGTATAACCAACAATCGCAATTTGTAGCGCCTGATTCCGTTTGCGGCGCTCGCGATAGCGGTTACGGTGCTCAACGACTGTTTTAAGCTGTTGCTTAATGTCGTCAATTTTGCGGCGGATGTGACGACGGTCGCTCTCAAGCTTCGTCTCACCCGGTCCCCTCGTACCAATTCCTCCACCGAGTCGTGATAATGATGCACCTTGACCAACTAACCGTGGAAGCAGGTATTCTAACTGAGCTAGTTCAACCTGGAGCTTCCCTTCTTTCGTTTGAGCACGCTGTGCGAAAATGTCTAGAATAAGCTGTGTGCGGTCAATGACTCTAGCGTCTAGCTGTGCAGACAGATTGCGGATTTGGCTCGGGGATAGTTCATCGTTAAAGATAATAAGATCCGGCTCTAGCTCTTCTTCAAGCTGAACAAGCTCTTCTACCTTTCCCTTTCCAATGTATGTGGCTGAGTGAACACGATCTCTTTTTTGCGTAACGGAGACCATGACCTTTCCGTTGGCCGTTTCTGTTAGAGAGACGAGTTCATCCATGGAATATTGAAAGCGGTCGTCATCTTCTGTTTGTAGCTGACAACCGACTAAAATAACCTTTTCTTGTTCATTCTTCATTTCAATGGTCAATGAGCGTTCCTTCCTTTACGAACGAAATTAGTAAAAATCATTCTTATTCTAACAGAAAACCGTTCATATCTCTAGCAAGATAGCGCTTTCTTACAACATTTCATCTTTTATGTGAAAGTTTAAAAAAAGGATTGAAATTTCTCCGCTCCCTTCCTACAATAGGATAGGATTGTAAATTATTGACGAAAGAGGAAATGCAACGATGACATGGGAAGTATTAAGTATCATTGGAACCATTGCCTTTGCGATAAGCGGGGCCATTATTGGAATGGAAGAAAAATACGATATTTTAGGCGTTTACATATTAGGAATCGTCACGGCGTTTGGTGGTGGTGCCATACGAAACCTGTTAATCGGGGTTCCTGTATCCGCACTGTGGGACCAAAGCATTCTCTTCTATATCGCTTTTTTAGCGATGACGGCGGTGTTCGTGTTTCCACATAACCTGCTTCGTCACTGGAAGCGTTGGGGGAATTTCTTTGATGCCATCGGTTTGTCCGCGTTTGCGATTCAAGGCGCGCTCTATGCAGTCAAAATGGATCATCCGCTCAGCGCGGTCATTGTCGCAGCTGTTCTCACAGGGAGCGGCGGTGGAATGCTTCGTGATGTCCTTGCAGGACGAAAGCCAACCGTATTAAAAGACGAAATCTATGCCGTATGGGCAATTGTTGCTGGTCTATTAATTGGCTTCAAAGTAATCGTCTCACCCCTTGAACTCTATACGCTATTCTTTGGAATTGTGGTGCTACGCGTTTGTTCGTATATGTATCACTGGCGTTTACCAATTAAATCATTGTAAAAAAGAAAAAAGCTGCCCTGAAAAGGACAGCTTTTTGGTCTTTATGTTTCTTACCATTCTTGGTGAACAGGACGAACGATTAGTTCGTTCACCGCGATATCGCCAGGCTCATCAATCGCAAACGCAATCGCACGTGCAATGCTTTCTACCTCGATCGCTCCTTTGTAGAACTCATCGATTCCTGATTTTAGATCTGTATCTGTAATTGTTTCTTTAAGCTCAGTTGCAATCGCACCCGGTGAGATGTTTGTCGCACGGATGTTGCTGCCGCCTGCAGATTCTTCTAAACGAAGACCTTCAGTGATCGCTTTTACCGCAAACTTGGTTGCGCTGTATACCGCACTTCCAGCACCAACTGCATGACCTGCAACAGATGAAAGGTTAATCACATGACCTGATTTTTGTTCTCTCATCGTTGGAAGAACAGCAGAGATTCCGTATAGTACACCTTTGATGTTTACGTCAATCATTGTGTTCCATTCATCCACTTTTTTGTTACGTAGTAATGATAATGGCATAAGTCCAGCATTATTTACTAGTACATCGATACGCCCAAATTCGTCAAGTGCCGCTTGCGCTAACTCTTCCATTTGAGAATGTGATGTTACATCTACTACTTTATAGATGGCTTGTCCACCGTTCTTTGTAATTTCTTCTTGTAAGGATTTTAAACGTTCCTCACGGCGTGCTGCTAAAACAAGTTTTGCACCTTTTTCAGCTAGATTTTTTGCTGTTGCTTCTCCAATACCACTAGAAGCACCTGTAATAATCACTACTTTATCTTTTGTATTAGACATACTCATCATCGTTCCTTTCTTTTTCGAAACAACCGAAGCTTTTTTCGATGTTTTCACATATTTATTTGCTACACCAATAGACTAATCCCTCAAGTAAACTTGAACGCAAGGATTTTCCAAAAGAAATTTTTATTTCTTTTTCAGCTCTTGTAAAAGAGCGTAAACTCAATGTTTTTGCTTAATTTATTTATTCACAGTCAATATGTACCCCTCCTTTACCTGTTTAAACCTACCTGATAAGTCACCTTTTTTCGCGCTTCTAGTGTTAAACTGCACTTTAACAAACAAAGAAAAAACTCTCCGCCTAAACGAAGAGATTCTCTTGTTTTTAGTTAAAATGAAATATCATCCATAGTCAGCGTCAATAATTCTTCCCGCTGATAGCGATCTTCCATTAATAACCTCATTGCCTGTGCACGAACGGATTTCTCAACGACGTTTCGCACGTACCGACCGTTACTAAAGTCTTTTAAGGAGCGGTTGTATTTGATATCAAGAAAATGCTCCTTCAGCTTGTAATACGCATCCTTACTCAAGCGGTATTCTCGCTCCGCAATCATCTGCTCGGCAATCTCAAGAAGCTCCTCTACCTCATAATCGGGAAAATCAATCACAAAGGGAAATCGCGAGCGAAGACCTGGATTTAGCGTGAGGAAATTCTCCATTTCTTTTGAATACCCCGCCAAGATCAACACGAAATCCTCTCGCTTGGCCTCCATATGATTTACAAGTGTATCAATAGCCTCTTTCCCAAAATCTTTTTCTCCGCCTCTTGAGAGAGAATACGCCTCATCAATGAACAAAATACCGCCCATCGCCTTTTTAATCAGGTCTCTTGTTTTTTGTGCGGTGTGACCGATATATTCACCGACCAAATCCGCTCGTTCCGCTTCGATAAGGTGTCCTTTTGATAATACGTTCATACTGTGAAACAACTTTCCAATCAGACGTGCAACCGTTGTTTTTCCGGTTCCAGGATTTCCTTTAAACATCATGTGAAGCGACTGTTTGCCTGCTTTTAGTCCTTGCTCTTCTCGTTTTTTATTTACATAGAGCCATGCATACACTTCTTTTATAATTTTCTTGAGATCATCCATCCCAACAAGCGATTTTAACTCCGCTTCAATTTCGTTTAATGGCTGGTGATGAATGACCGTTTTCGGCTGTACAACCGGGTTTGGAATCGTCGTGGAAAATTTCTTTGGCTTTGGTTTTACGGGCTCATTGTTCAATATGATATTAATTTGTCCGTTGTTCTTTAAAGTCATGGGTTGATCCAAGGTCGATCACCTCTTGTCTGTTTTCGGTATCCGATGCTTTTTATAAGAAACAAATGTACTCTTCTTATACATAAAAGTGTATGTTGTCTTCTCGAGAAAAAGACGAAAACATCTCGCTTAGACATAAAAAAATCCCGTACGCCATGTACGGGATTTCACCACTCTATTCTAAGTCAACGTTCACGTTCTTATTTGGGATGAACGTTGAAATCGCATGCTTGTAGATAAGCTGCTGCTTGCCTTCTGATTCAACTAATACAGTAAAGTTATCAAAGCCTTTTACTAAGCCTCTTAATTGAAAACCATTTAGTAGGTATACCGTTACGTATACGTTATCTTTACGAAGTTGGTTCAAAAACTGATCTTGAATGTTGATCGACTGTTTCATTATTCGGCCTCCTCATTTCTCTCTAGTACTAGTTATTCGCTTCTTGTTCGAGCTTTCCTGCCACATATGTAAAAATTTCGTCGAACAGTTCCCGCTGTGATGCACCTGTCACATCAAACCATGTAACGGGCATTTTATTGCGGAACCACGTAAGCTGACGCTTCGCATAGCGACGCGAATTCTGCTTTAGCTGTTCAACAGCTTTCTCAAGCGTGACGTGGCCATCTAGGTACTCATAAATTTCTTTGTACCCAATCGCTTGAATGGATTGGACATCTCGGATGCCCCCATCATAAAGACGTTTCACCTCATCTAGCAACCCTTCGTCAACCATCATATCTACTCGCATGTTAATGCGCTCGTATAGTTTATCGCGGTCCATTGTTAAGCCGATTAATGTAACGTCATACAGCAGCTCATACGACTGCTCGCTTACGTTATCACTAAATGGCTTTCCGGTCGCTTCATATACTTCAAGCGCACGCATCACGCGACGATGATTGTTGATATGAATACGCTCGGCGCTAGCTGGATCTACTTCTTTGAGCTTATTATACAGATATTCAATTCCTTTTTCATCTAAAAGGGCTTCCAAACGTTGCTTTATTTCCCTATTTTCTTCCTTCTCAGCAAATTGATAATCATAAATCACTGATTGAATATATAATCCTGTTCCGCCTACAATCATCGGAACCTTTCCTCTGCTCGCAATCTCGCTAATTTTCTCTCTTACAATGGTTTGAAAATCAGCCACGGAGAATGCTTCATCAGGATCTTTAATATCTAATAAATGATGGGGAATTCCCTTCATTTCTTCGCGTTTAATTTTCGCTGTACCAATATCCATTTGACGATAGATTTGCATCGAGTCGCCTGAAATAATTTCTCCGTTGAGCGCTTCTGCTAACGAGATACTCAAATTTGTTTTCCCTACTGCTGTAGGTCCTATTAGTACGACTAGTTTTTGTTTCTCTCCCACTTCTCAACACTACTTTCGCTTTTACATAGCTTGGTACATCTACTCAGTTTGTCCCGTTTCTATGTATTTATTCATCTAAAATGGTTTTGATTTAACATTCATTTTTCTTGTTTATCAGCTACTTAGTTATTCTTCAAGCTCGCAATATCAGCCGCGTATTTACGCTTCATGTTTGAAACCATGGAAATATTAGCAAGAACGCCTACAGACAGCATCAGTAAGATTAACGAAGATCCTCCGTAACTGATGAATGGAAGTGTAACCCCTGTAATCGGAAGTAGTCCAACGGCGGCGCCAAGATTAATCACCGTCTGAATTCCAATCATCGACGAAATTCCAATCGCTAGTAAACTACCAAATGCATCTGGACAGCGCTGAGCGATTCGAAGACCCTTGGCAACGATAAAGAATAGAAGGAATAAAAAGATACATACCCCTACAGTTCCAAGCTCTTCGGAAATAATTGCACTGATAAAATCGGTGTGTGGCTCGGGAAGATAGCCCGTTTTTTGAATGCTGTGACCAAGACCTAGCCCTTTCATTCCCCCTTGCGCAATGGCGATGAAGGAGTTAACGAGCTGATAACCTGAGTGCTGTACATCATCAAACGGATGCATAAACCCTGTAAAACGAGCTAGACGTCCTTTTGATAATAAAAGATCCATATTTCCTGTAATCTGTAGAATTCCTAATATAATCCCTATCATAATCAGCCCTAGCAGCGAAAGCTTCGCTATCGTTTTAAACGATAATCCTGATGAAAAAATGATCGTCATCGCAATGGCGATAATAATCATCGCCGATCCATAGTCTGGCTGCATCATAATCAAAAAGATAATAATGACGAGCATTCCAACAGGCTTCGTAATGGACTTTTTCACTTCATTAATATACTGCTGTTTTCTTGCGAGCATCGCGGCCATGTACATAATAACGCCTAATTTCGCAAACTCAGCGGGCTGCACAGCAATTGGACCAATACGGAACCAGCTCTGGGCATTATTGGCAGCGTGACCGAAAATAAGAATTAAGATCAGACTTCCTATTACCCCAAGCATAACGGTCATCTGAAATCGTTTGTGTGCATAGACTTTGTATGGAAAAAAAGCAAAGATAAAAAAGACCACTACTGATAGGATTAAGAAAATCTTTTGCTTTTGATAAAAGAAATCACTTGCCTTTCCATAGACTGAAACGGCTACGACCATACTTGAGCTGTATACCATAACAAGCCCAAAACAGCATAATAATAAAACGGCTATTATAAATGCATAATCATAGGACCGCAGCATCTTTTTAAACATCTAATCCCCTCCTGCTTTCTAGGATGCGCTGCTGCTTTTGATAAAAAGAGGGTACAACGTTTTTTTAAGGAACTGCCTGTACACTAGCTTTTTCGTAAAGAAGCAATTTTCATCGGTGTCATATTCAAAAATTTATTGGGTAATGGTAACCTGTTTAAACCTATCATTTCTTTCAGTAATTTTCAATCAAAAACCTACTCTCATGCGTGTTTTCGTACTATTGTATGTTCTCTTTGTCGATGAGAAAGAGTGGTGTATTCGATCGTACCTATGGTAAGCTTGAAAAGAATGTTATTTTATAAGGAGAAAGTTCACTAGAGAGAGAAAGAAAGGAAGTTGCTTTGTGACAAATGACCGAAAATATGCAGCCATTGTCGATGTAGAAACCACCGGCTTAAGCGCTTATAGTTCTGACATTATTGAATTAGCCACCATCCTCTTCTCCTACGATCCAAACACGGGAGAAGTATTTCAAGTTATCGATGAATATTGTGGGTTTCAGATGCCTAGTGCACCGATCAACTCACATATTACAAGACTAACCGGTATTACAAATGAAATGGTTCACAATCAACACCTTGATGATGATAAAATACGAGATATTTTCCGATCCGCTTCAGGTATTATCGCTCACAACGCTTCGTTCGACAGAAGTTTTCTCATTCAGCGCTATCCAGAGCTTGCGGACAAGCCTTGGCACTGCTCGATGCGGTCTGTAAAGTGGAAGGAATACGGATTTTTCAATAAAAAATTAACGACTTTATTAGACGGACACAATATTAGCCGTGAGCATGCTCATCGTGCGCTTGACGACGTGCAGGCAACGCTTGATTTATTGCAAAAGAAAAATCCATCTGGTCAGCCTTACCTCTTTGAAGTGATGAAGCGAAAGATGGGAAAACCCGCTGCTTCTAAACCGAAAGCGAGTTATTCGCGCCGAAGCTAGTAATATAAAAAAATGTGGCTCAAAAAAAGTAAATAGTGTCCATAATGTGGAGAAAAATCGAAACAATCCTTCCATTTATTCACTAAATGATATTAGAGTTCATATTTAGATTAACAGTATACTAAACACAACAAACGCTTGGTTTGAAACCAAGCGTTTTATAATTAATCGTGCTTTAGTCTATCTTTTTCTACACGAATTAGAACTCTGTCATTTCCTGTTGAGCATCCACTTACAATGTATTCAACTTTGGCCTGTTCATTTTCCTTCTTAATTATTTCTGTACAAACAGCTTTTTCAATTGCTTCGTCTTTTCCAGCATACGCATCATTTGAGTTATCATAAGTATATTGAATAGCTTTTCCATCAAATTTCAAGTCTTGGAAAATAGGGTCTCCTTCGTTTGTATAGCCTGTAACTCGTATAGTATCTACTTTTTTTCTGGATATGTTCATTAAGAACTGCTCAAACTTATCTAAATTGGCGACGTCAACCTGATAAACAACGTCTCCTCTTTTAATCGCTTCCTCGTAACTATATGCCCCACTTGAACATCCAAAAGTACCCATTACTATAAAAGGCAAAGTAACTGTTAATAGAATCTTTTTCACTTCTGCCCCCTCCAAATGCATTATCGCCCTTCTCCTACTTTAAGTCTTTCCATTTCCCAAAAATCCACGCTATGCAACATACATTTGGCTGAAAGTAGCCCACCTAATCGCTTTTTGACTTCCTCGTTTATTGTTTGATAATAAGCAAGAGAAGACTCCCAGCTCATGCCTCCAATTAGTCCAATTGTCTTCATTTCACTCTCTCCCCTCGAAAACAGCCAGCCTCGTTAGCAAGGCTGGCTGTTCTTTTATAGGTTTTGATCAAAAAACTCAATCAGCTTTTTATAGGCTGCAATTTCATTTTCCTTCTTGGAGAACCCATGCCCTTCGTCTTCAAACACTAGATAATCAACGTCACGTCCTTTTGCTCGGAGTGCTTCGACAATTTGATCAGACTCTTGTTTGACAACGCGTGGATCGTTTGCTCCTTGCACAACGGCCATTGGCTTTATCATCCCGTCTAAATACGTAATCGGTGAGTCTACTGTTAGGCGTTCCTTGTCTTTAACAGGATCACCTACCCATTGGTTCATGTATGGCTTCCAGAATTCTGGGACCGAGTCAATAAATGAAAACAGATTGCTTGGGCCGAAAATATCAATGACTGCTTTGAAATAGTCAGCGTGACGTCCGTGTAAAAGAAGCGCCATGTAGCCACCATAGCTACCACCTAACAGCAAAATCTTCTCTCGATCTGCGTATCCGTTTTGAATGATCCATTCTAAGCCTTCAATGTTATCGAGGCGTGGACCATGTCCCCAATCACCTTCAACCATTTTCATAAATTTTAGCCCATAATTAGAAGAACCGCGGAAGTTTGGTGCGAAAATAGAGTAGCCTCGGTTTAAAAGCACTTGAAACATCGAACGGAACCATTTACGCTCTAACGACTGCGGACCACCGTGTGGCCACAAAATGACATGTCCGTTATCATTTTCTTGCTTGGTCTTAAAAAAGAGTGCTTCAATATTCAAGCCGTCATAAGATGGATATGTGACGACCTCTGGCTCTACAAGATCTTCTTCACGAACGCCCGGTACGCGTAAATTCGTTAGTTCTTCCCAAGATTCCCCTTGGTTCTTTGAAACGAAGATGTTATTTGGCTTCGTCGCTGATCGACCTTGTGCATAGAGATGACCACTTGGCATCACAAGAAGCTTTTCGACAACGCTTGTCGGTATAGAGACGGTTTTATGCGCTCCTCTTTCTAAATCATATTGATATAATCGATCTTCAACCCCGTACGATCCCAGCAAATAGAGCGTATGATCATGCTTTGAGAAAGAAAGGCTTGAGAAATCTTCATTCTCCACCTCTAACATTTTTTGAAATGATTTGGTGTTTAGATCAAATTTTGCGAGATACGTTAAATCGGATTGATAGTTTGTTAAAAAGTAAATATCTGTTTCAGACGTGTACACAACGTCTGTTGTCGTGTGCTGATCCGTTGTTTCAGGAGTTAATAGGAAACGCTCCCCTCCGTACTGCACATATGCAAGTGAATGGGTATTTCCAAAGCTTTTTAGTAAAATAATTGATGCTTCGTCAGGGCTCACTCCTGCTAAAAAAGTGGAGGCACCTGCGCCTTCAAACAGAAGCGTTTCTTCTTCTGTTTCAAGATCGTACACAAAGCTATTTAAATATGTAGGATTGCCGTCCGTTGTGGAATAATAAAGTCGTTTTCCATCCTCCGTTAAGTGACTGAAGAAAAAACGTTCGCCTTCCTTCGTGCGGAGTGGAACAAGCTGGCCACCACTCGGAGAAAGAGCGTACAGCTGCGTATTTTCATCTCCGTCATGATCAAATGCCGTCACCACGAATTCCCCTGTTTTTGCATAGGACAACGCCTCAGCACTTTGATTTTTTGACGTTAGCGGATACGGAAATGTATTTGGCAAATCCATTCCCCAAAGATTAAATTGCCCGTTTAAATTTGTATTCATAATCAGCTGTTTCTCATCTGGACTTACTGTGAAGTTTGTCACTGCAACCGTTTGAAAAAACTGTTCAACGCCTGGTTTATTAAATGTAACCATTAATAATCCCCCCATCTCTTTCATACGCTTTCATTTTAACATAATAGTAAATATATTCAAAAAATTAAAACAAAAATGCGAGATTGAAACATGATGATGTTCCAACCTCGCATTTACTTTAATATGCTCCCTGTGAATAGGTTAATTCATAGCTGTGCGTATAGATCTCAAAGATGTTTCCAAATGGATCTTCTACGTACACCATTTTATACGGTTTTTCATTCGGATAATATTCACGGATCGGCATGCGCTGTTTTCCTCCGTGTTGCTTAATTTTCTCCACAAGCCCTTCAATATCAGGATCTTGAATACAGAAATGGAAAATCCCTGTCTTCCAATACTCAAAGTTATTGTCTGGCGTTTGATTTTCAGGAAACTCAAACATTTCGATTCCAATTTTGTCTCCTGTTGCTAAATGCGCAATGCGAAACGTATCCCATTCATCTCCGAAAACGTCACGACACATTTGACCGATAGGCGTATCATCATTTTTGACATCAGACGGCTCCATGATGACGTACCATCCAAATACTTCTTTGTAAAAAGCAATGGCTTCCTCTAAATTGGGAACTGAAAGACCAATATGTGAAAAATTCTTTGGATAAGTGAACATAAGTTGTATTCCTCCTTGAAATCTTTTAATGTAATATCTAGCCCGTGTTGTCTAACACAAAACTAAGTATATTTCACGTTTTCGTTTCTTGGAAGAACGCACTTTTTTGTAAGACACTAACCGAAAAGTAAGTATGAAGGGAATGAAAAGGAATGAATCTTCCTGTCAACCAGCATGGTAAGCTGAAATGCTCCATTGAATATACGCTAAACAAAATAGGAAACAAGTGGAAAAGTGTGATTCTGTGGCATTTGGGGGTGGACGGAACACTACGCTATAGCAAATTGCGCAGTCTACTTCCAGGCATTAGTCATAAGGTGATGACGGCGCAGTTAAAAGAGCTAGAACAAGATGGCCTTGTCGAGCGTATTCAATACAACACCGTTCCGCCTAAAGTAGAATATTTGCTTACTGAAAAAGGACAGTCCGTTATGCCAATTCTAGAACTGATGCACGCATGGGGAGTCCAAAACGGCGAGGATTTTTAATAAGCTCGTTTCAATACAAAAAAGAAGGCCTTCACTGTCACGAAGGCCTTCTTTCAATTTATGAAGCTGCTTTTCGAACATATAAGTTATTCGCAATTAAGCTTGCGATGGTAATAATAGCACCAATCAATTCAAAGGTACTGAGGTCGTACCCTCGAATAACGGAAATAATAAAGGTCGTCACAGGGACCATATTCATAAACAAAATGCCGTTAATAGGGGTAATCATACGATTCCCTGTATTCCATACAAAGAACGCTACCACACCTGCGATTAACGCTGTATATAAAATAGCACCCGATACATCTGTGATCATCGAAATCGTTGGAATGTGAAGCCACCCAAACGCGGTTGCTACTACAACGATGATTAAAATGGAGACGGTGCCGTAAATGGACGTCACCGTGCTATAACGAAGCGGCGACCAATGAGGGAAAGAGCTTCCCCCCATTGTATAAATGACAAAGCATAGTGCCCCTGCAAGAATAAGAAAATACGAAAAAATATTCGTATCGCCTGATGAAAGCGTGCTGACGTCTCCTTTTGTAATCACCATGAACACACCAATAAGACCCGTTAGCATAAAAATAACCGTAACAAACTTCGGTACAACTCGCTTCGTAACAAAATTCACAACAACTCCGAGCAGCGGCTGTACAGCCATAATAACCGCAGCAATTACCGCTCCTGATGATCCCGCTAACTTTTGACCGAGAAACACCAACGTACTGAATCCAGTGAATCCCATTGTTCCTAAAAACCATACTCGAAGCAATCTTCCATCGGTTGCAAGCTTTTTGCTTCCTTCTACTCCTACTAAAAGCACAATTAAAACAAGAGTAGCTAATCCATATCGAAATAACGTGAAATTAAATGGATCCATAACCTTCAGGGCATCTCCCATAATTGGGAACATTCCTCCCCAGGATAAGACCGCAATTAAGCACATCAAAATCCCTAATCCATATTTATTTTGTGACACATTCATGTCCTCCTTTTACATTCACTCCGTACCTTTTAAAAAGCCGTGTAGATTTATCATATCGAATCGTGTTATATTTGTAAAAATGAATTATTTGATAGATAAATTCAATAAAAATGAATTAAAGAGAGGAAGCATCATGGATTTTAAATCACTCAACACGTTTAAACTCATTGCAGCAACTGGAAGCTTTCAACGAGCAGCGGAAGAGCTCAACTATGCACAGTCAACCGTTACGATGCAAATCAAAAAACTAGAAGAAGACTTGGGAGTAAAACTGTTTGATCGTGGTAAAAAAATGACGTTAACAGAAGCAGGTCAAGTCTTACTCGAAGAAACGATGCCCCTTCTCTTTCGTGTAGACTCAATTCGGCAGAAGATGATTTCCTTTGAAAAGGGAGAAAGCGGCATGATCAAAATGGGCTCTGTGGAACCAGCCGCTAGCCTGCTTTTATCGTCTGTCATTGTGCCGTTTCTTGAAAGCAGACCTCAAGTACAGTTTGAATTAGAGGTTGGAAACACGGTGAACTTAAGTCAGCGCGTAGCAAAAGGCGAGCTAGACTTTGCCATTGCGTCTACTCCTACTGTTGACGAACATCTATTGTTTACACCTTTATTTGACGAAACGCTTGGCTTACTGCTGCCTGCTACGCATCCGTTAGTTGATAAGCCATCTATTACGATGAACGATTTGCACGGTGAACGGCTCGTATTTCCAGGTCAAAATCAGGCTTGCCGAACAATTATCGAAACGCATCTTATGAAGTATGATCACAGTCCGTACTCAAACATTTCGATTGGAAGTATTGAAACGCTCAAAAAAATGGCGCAAAAAAATTTAGGGATTGCGATCGTTCCTGTCCTTTCATCTGATCCTGATTTAGAAGGAACGGTGCTGCGGAGAATTGACGATATGCGCCTTAGCTATCCCATTGGATTCATTCAGCGTAAGGATCAGTTGTCCGGAACGCTACTTGCTGCATTTCAACAGTCTTTACAGCAAGAATTAATGCGCTGGAAAGATCCTTGGTAACGATGTGTGAAAATAGTGCAGCACAAAAAACCACGCCTCGACGTTGAGGCGTGGTTTTTTACTTTACATCTATTAACGTAAACTTTCCAATAGTTGTCCCAGTACGAACCGTGTTGCCGCTTCGGTCATCTTGTTCCACTTCCTATTCTTGCATGCTAGCTTTATTCTAGCACAGCAGAATGGAAATTAGTGGTTCGATTCACCTGCATACTGATCACGTTTTTTTAACGTAAGCGAAATGACAAATGAAATAACGACAAACACGAGTGCTACGTAATAAACGGCATGAACGCCTCCCGTCATTCCTTCTATTTCGGAGGCGTTTTGATGATTCATTACATACTGCGATACAACGGCCATGATACTCGTATAGAGTGAAGGCCCAATGGCACCTGCGACTTGGTTAAGCGTATTAGAAATAGCCGACCCGTGTGCATTCAATTCCTTCGGCACCTGATTTAATCCAAGCGTTGTAGCAGGTCCAACCGTTAAGCCGACTCCAATTGTAAAGAAGGCATATAAAATCATTGCTTCCCCAGTCGTTGTATCACTAGAAATTGTTGTGAAAAGACCCAGCATGATAAGTAAAAGAATGAGCCCAACGAGCAGCAGCGGCTTAAATCCAATTTTATCAAATAAACGTCCACCAACCATGGCAGTAAGAGCTAACGTAATCCCGCCTGGCAACATTAATACTCCCGTATCTAGCGGAGATAGTCCCGCTCCGTCTTGGAAATAGATCGGTAAAATAAGCATCATTGAAAACTGCACCATCATAATGAAAAACATGACGAGCAGTGATCGTGAAAAAACCGATGAGCGGAATGGCTTCATGCTAATCATCGGATTTTTCATCCTGATCTGTTTACGGACAAATAACAGAAGTGCTGCTACTCCAATCATAAGTGCGATCCAAACAATAGGATTTCCCCATCCTGCTTTTTCACCTGAAACGCTAAATCCATAGACGATTCCGCCAAAGGCAATGGTTGATAAAAGAACCGATGGAAGATGAATGATTGGCTTTGATGTTTCTAACACATTTTTCAGCTTCCACGCAGCAAGGAAGAGAATAAGTATAGCGGCAATAAGAAGACCTAAAAAGATCGTACGCCACGAATAATATTGAATGGTCAGTCCGGATAAAACAGGACCAATAGCGGGTGCAAATAAAACCGCCACTTGATAAATCCCCATCACCGTACCGCGCTTCTCGATCGGCACAATCGTTAGTAGCGTACTCACTACCAACGGAATAACGATTCCCGTTCCGAGCGCCTGAATCATTCGTCCGATGAGAAGAATGGAAAAGACAGGTGTGATAAAAGCCAGGATTGATCCAACAATGTAAAAGCTCATAGCGGCAATAAACAGCTGTCGGATGGTAAAGCGCTCAATAAAAAAAGCCGATACCGGAATGGAAACACCGATAATCAGCATGTATCCTGTTGTAAGCCACTGCGCAGCACTTGTCGTTGTATGAAAATCGCGAATAATGTTTGGCAACGCAACGTTCATGACCGTTTCGCTAATTAAGCATAGAAAGTTTCCCAAAATTAAAATAAACAAAATAACTCTGTTGTCTCTGCTAAGTTTTTCAGTCAAATTACCCCTCCTTCAGTAGATCTTGGTGTATTGTAAAGTGCCGTTCTCATTTGTGATTTATATCACATACCATTATACAAGTGTTCACTTTACCTTTTTTCTCCTAATTTTTCAAGAGGAAATTAGTGTTGCGGATGGCTCACGGGGCCCATATTTCTTTTAGCAGATTCAAGATATAAATAAAACCACTGGTTAACGTGATAACTCCCCCCATAAAAAGAACAGATATAACCGTTGATATTGTATGTTTAACAGCACTCATTGTCCGTACTCCCTTCACTTATAAATAAGTTGTTGGTTTTTATATTATGGGGAAAATCTTAAGAGATCATGAGGAATAATCTTAACAATTCTTAACGATCGAAAACTAACGATGTGTGTGCATAAAAAAAGAGAAAGACAGATGTGTCTTTCCCTTTTTTGTACTTTCTATAACCTCTACATAATCCGCTTAAACATCTTCTCCATCTCGTACGTCGAGTAGTGAATAATGATCGGACGTCCGTGTGGACATGTAAAGGGATCACTTGTTTTACGTAATGTTTCTAAAAGAACGAAGATCTCATCATTGCGTAGATGATGATTGGCTTTAATGGACGCTTTACAGCTCATCATAATGGCCGCTTCTTCTCGTAGCTTTAAGATGCTAATTTTCTTTTGCTTTAGCACCTGCTCAATCATTTCTTCAATGATTTTTTGTTCGTCTCCTTTTGGGAACCACTGGGGATGCGAACGAACGATGTAGCTATTTTGACCGAACGGCTCTAAAAACACCCCAACGCTCGCAAGCTCCTCGCGTGATTCCTCAATAAGCAAGCATTCGTTCGTTGAAAAATCAAGCGTAATCGGCAGCAGAAGCTCCTGTACTTCCGTTTCCACTTCCGCAAGTTTGTCACGGAAATACTCATATTTAATGCGCTCCTGTGCCGCATGCTGATCGATCATATACAGCCCTTTTTCATTTTGCGCAAAAATGTACGTTCCGTGCATTTGACCAACGGGGTACATCGCAGGTACCCGCGTATCTCCCTCTGGCACTTCTTTTTCTTCAAAATCACGAATGGCATCTTCAATCGGATCAACGGGCTCAGGCGTAGGAGGCTCTGGTACAGACGGAGCTGAAAACGGCTGGTCGTTCCATTCTTTTTGCTCATTCTCTTCTATGAGTGAAGAAAGTACGGCGTCTTGCTCTGCTTGAAAGCGTTCATTCGATTCTTTTAAAAATCGGTCCTCTTGGACAGACTCCTCACGCTCTGTCCTCACCGGACGCGGTGGTTCGTGACGATGATCAAACGAAAACTGCTGTTGCTCATCGACAGGCTTCACGCGTGGTGCTGAATAAGTAGCGGATTCCACCTCTGGAATTAAGCGCTGCTTTTTAAAGGACGCTTTAATCGTTTGTTCAACCAGTTCAAACAGCTCCGCCTCTTTACTTAAACGCACTTCAAGCTTCGCCGGATGAACGTTCACATCGACAAGAAGTGGGTCCATTTGAATGTTTAACAAGACGATCGGATAACGACCAATCGGTAGCAGCGTGTGATAGCCTTGTTGAATAGCTTTTGCGAGCCCATAGTTTTTCACATAGCGACCGTTAATGATCGTCGACATGTAGTTACGAGACGCACGCGTGACTTCTGGCAATGAAATATAGCCCGTTACCTCGTAATCTAGTGACTCAATGGAAATAGGAATCATTTTTTTCGCGATGGCCATTCCATAGATCGCGGCCATAACTTGTCGTACGTCGCCTTTTCCGTTTGTGTATAGAAGCTGTCTTCCTTGATGCGTAAGCTTGAAGGAAACGTCAGGATGAGCGAGGGCTAAACGATTCATCACGTCAGTCACGTTCCCAAGCTCGGTATTGACTGTCTTCATATACTTTAAGCGAGCTGGCGTATTAAAAAATAAATTCTCAATTGTCAAATCTGTCCCTTTTCGGCTCGACGTATATTCATGAATGAGAATTTCTCCGCCCTTAAGCTTTAAGTGAGTACCAGGCTCTTCACCTGTACTCGTCTTCAGCTCCAGTTCAGAAACAGAGGCAATACTCGGGAGTGCCTCTCCTCGAAAGCCGAGCGTACGAATGCGAAACAGATCGTTTTCTGTTTTGATTTTACTCGTCGCGTGACGGCGGAAAGCTGTGAGACAGTCATCGTTCTCAATACCGTCTCCGTTGTCTAACACGCGAATGCGTGACAATCCGCCCTCATCTACTTCTACTTCAATAACCGTACTGTTTGCGTCGATGGCATTTTCCACAAGTTCCTTCACGACAGAGGCAGGTCTCTCAACCACTTCCCCTGCCGCTATTTTATTTGATAAATCATCGGCTAACTGGACAATTTTCCCCATCGACTCACCTCACATTCTTTACGATTTTTTCTTCATTGTTTTTTGCAGCTCATACAATGTATTTAAAGCTTCAAGCGGCGTCATATCTAAAATATCAAGCCCTTTTAACTTATCTAAAATTTGCTTTTCCTTGCCTTTCAGCGGAGCATCATTTTTCTTTGCATCGGTAAAGAACGATAGCTGCTGATCATCAGAAGATGGGACAGGCGCGACCTCTTCTGTTTGTTCTACCTTCACAGGCTCTTCTTTTACAACAGCCGGACGCTCTTCTTCGTGTTTCACCGCAAGAACAGGATTCGCCACTTCACCAGGCTGCTCTAAGTCGTGTAAAATCACACGAGCTCGTTCAATTAGCGGTTTCGGAAGGTCCGCAAGCTCTGCCACGTGAATACCGTAACTCTTATCTGCTGCTCCTTCTTTAATTTTATGAAGGAACACAAGCTTACCGCTTTGTTCAATTGCGCTAACGTGGACGTTGTGCACCCCTGGCAGATGCTGATCCATCGACGTCATTTCGTGATAGTGGGTCGAGAACAGCGTTTTCGCACCGATATGCTCATGAATGTATTCGATAATCGCCTGTGCAAGCGCCATTCCATCATACGTAGACGTTCCGCGACCAATTTCATCTAATAAAATTAAGCTTGACTGTGTTGCATTCGTAACGGCATTTTTCGTCTCAAGCATCTCGACCATGAACGTACTTTGACCAGAGATTAAATCATCCGCTGCGCCAATACGTGTAAACACTTGGTCAAAAATCGGTAACGTTGCTTCATCTGCTGGAACGAAACAGCCAATTTGAGCAAGAATGGACGTTAACGCTACTTGGCGCATGTACGTACTTTTACCGGACATATTTGGTCCTGTAATAAGAAGAATAGAACGATCATCTGACATACGGCAATCGTTCGGCACGTATTCTTGTGAATTCATTACTTTCTCAACGACCGGGTGACGTCCGTTTGTAAGCTTAATCTCACCTTGATCTGAAAAGCTTGGACGTGTATAATGGCGCTCTTCACTAATTTTCGCAAAGCATTGAAGCACGTCAAGCTCGCTAATGATTTTCGCTAGCGCCTGTAAGCGTGGAATGTACGTACGAACTTCCTCACGAAGCTGAATGAACAAATCATATTCAAGCTGCACAATTTTTTCTTCGGCTTCTAAAATGAGCGCTTCTTTTTCCTTTAGCTCGGGCGTAATATAGCGTTCCGCGTTCGTGAGCGTTTGCTTGCGTTCATACATCCCTTCAGGAAGCAGATGTAAATTCGCCTTCGTTACTTCAATATAGTAGCCGAATACTTTGTTGTAGCCGACTTTTAATGAACGAATTCCTGTTCGTTCACGCTCCTGCTTTTCAAGAGCGGCAATCCATGTTTTTCCGTTACGACTCGCATCACGATACACATCAAGCTGCTCGTGATAGCCATCTTTCATGATGTTTCCTTCTTTGATTGAGATCGGCGCTTCTTCTTTTAATCCTCGATCTAGAAGGTTCGTTAATCGTTCACACGGATCAATTTGGTCCACTAGTTTTTCAGCATAAGGATGGTTTAAACGGTTTACCACCTCAACGATTCCAGGAACGCGCTCTAGAGAACGTTTTAGCTGAATTAAATCTCTTGCATTCACATTTCCAAACGCCACTCGACCTGCTAAACGCTCAAGGTCATACACTTCTTTTAACAATTCACGAAGCTCTTCGCGTTCAAAGAACTGATTAATGAACGTCATCACCATGTCCAAGCGGCTTTCAATCGCTTCTTTGCTTAAAAGCGGTCGGTCAATCCACTGTTTCAGCATACGCCCACCCATAGCCGTTACCGTTTGGTCAAGTAACCATAAAAGCGATCCTTTACGCCCTTTTGAGCGAATCGTTTCCGTCAGCTCTAGATTGCGCTTTGAAAACAAATCAATTTTCATAAATTGATTGATTTGATAAAGCTGCACAGGCTGAAGGTGATCAAGGGAACGTTTTTGCGTCCCGCCTAAGTAGTGCGCAAGTCTCGCAAATGTTGTAATGAGTTTTTCCTGCTGTAGATCCTGTACAAGTGGCTCATATTCCTCGTGAAGCTCCTCACTCACCTGATGGGAAACGGTAATGGGTCTACGTTCCTGCATTTCGTTCATCTTCTCAAGTGAAAAATCAGGATCAATTACAATTTCCTTTGATTCACGCGCATAGACCTCTGCGATCACTTCCTGCCAAGACGAGATCAGCGTCACGTGACTTTCTCCTGTTGATAAATCCGTAAACGCTAATCCGTATGTACCATCCTCAAAGTTTGTTACAGAGCTAATAAAATTGTTTTCCTTTTCTTCAAGACCCGTTTGATCCATAAGCGTACCTGGTGAAATGACTTGCACCACTTCACGCTTTACGACTCCTTTTGCCGTGCGCGGATCTTCGACTTGTTCACAAATTGCTACCTTATATCCTTTTTCCACAAGACGATCAATGTAGTTTTGAGCGGAATGATACGGAACACCGCACATCGGAATGCGCTCATTGCCGCCTCCTTCTCGACCTGTAAGCGTAATTTCAAGTTCTTGAGAGGCCTTTAGCGCATCCTCAAAAAACATCTCATAAAAATCCCCTAATCGAAAAAATACAAAAGCATCTTGATAGTCTGATTTAATTTGTAAATATTGCTGCATCATCGGCGTATATCCTGCCATGTTCATCCTCCATCTTGCATGTAATATCTATTTTTTCATTTCCTGTATCTGTCTAAAGGTTAGGACATAGTCAAGGAGGCACCTGATCGATGCCTCCTCACCTTCTTTGTTTTCACTATTATAACATTGTTTGCGCATTTGTTCATGACTGACAATTTTCCTTTTTACGCAAAAAAACTAGGAAGAATTTCTTCCTAGTTCTCTCTTATTCTTCATCTCCTAAGATAAAGTCTGGATTCAAATCCTCAAACTCATCGTCGTCGACGTCTAAGTCAAACTCATTTTCATCAATGCAACCTTCTGGATTAACGGCTACACATACTTTTGTTTCTCCAATGACTTCTGCTAAAAGCTCTCTTTCTACCTGAACAATAACGCGGTTTCCATTCGGTGAAATGGTTGCTTCTAAGCAGTTTGGCTGTTGAAGAACGCGGACAATCACTTCACAATCCTCACCTGTTGCATCATCATCTTTGTAACGAAGCTTGATAATGTCTCGATACGACACCTTCTCCGTTACAACTTCTGTTTTCGTGTTATCGTTATACGAATACCAAATGTTAATATCATACGTGCCGTCAACCTCAACCGTATTGCCTACCTTTTTGGCATCATACTCGTGGTTAATGACCCAGCACCCTAAAATGCTTGTCGGCCGATTTGGCGGGGTAATCGTATGAGACGATTGCGTAAATTTACGCCCTTTTCCTATTACTGCTTTCGTAATAATTTCTCTAT
The DNA here is from genome assembly GCF_022646885.1 of Priestia koreensis. Classification (GTDB taxonomy): domain Bacteria; phylum Bacillota; class Bacilli; order Bacillales; family Bacillaceae_H; genus Bacillus_AG; species Bacillus_AG koreensis_A. Next base: position 3,167,499 of record NZ_CP061868.1, read on the forward strand.
AGTGTTGTTGTGACATGCGCGCAAACCCTCCTCAAACTCTCTTCATTTAATCCTATGCAGGTTGTATCACTCGCTTGCAAACTATTTGTAAAAACTATCCGCTGTTTTCCTCCAGGATCACTTCACAGGGAAGTTAAATATTATCTGAATGAGTCTTGAAAAACAGCTTAGCTGACATAAAGCTGCTATGATTCATTGTATGCACGCATGCCCAAGAATTTGCCATTATCCTTTCAATTTATTCGAAAAAGTAAAAAGAGTGCATGATTAGGAGTTCTAATCACACACTCTTTTTTCTCTTTAATGACAGCCCATACCGCTATTTTGGTCGGCTTTCACCTTAGAGCCTGTATCGCCTTGCAGCAAATCTCCGCCCGTTGACTCAATGATTTCATCGGTCACTTGCTTTGAGATCGTACTTGCTACAAGCTGTAATAAGTCGTTCACAACGACTTGTGATTCTTTAAACTGCTGAATAATTGGAAGCTCATCAAGCTCTTCTTGAAGCTTATCAATCTGTGCTTCCACTTTTTTCAACGCTTCGTGCTTGCCATAGTGCTGAAAATTAACAGCTTGCTTTTGTAAGCTTTTAATTCTCGCAATGGTATCTTTTACTTTTTCGTTTCCATTAAGCTGTGCTTCTGCACGCTTAAAGAAATCGACTTCTTCCGTGTCTGACATCATTTTGCCAAGCTCACGAGCTCGTGCTACGATGTCGTCTTTTGAATAAACAGTCATTATTATTTCACCTCTGCAGCCTCTTCTACCATTTCTCCGTTTAATGACCATGTTTTCGCTACTGTAATTTTCACTTTCACGAGCTGGCCAATTGCGGACTTCGGACCTCTGAAGTTAACAAGTTTGCTCTTAGCTGTATATCCCGCAAGGACGTCAGGATTGTTTTTACTTTCGCCCTCTACTAATACTTCGACAACCTGCCCTACATATTCCTGCATTTTTTGCGCAGAAAATTCGTTTACTACTGCATTTAAGCGCTGTAAGCGAGCTTTCTTCACTTCCATCGGTACGTTATCTTGCATTTTTGCCGCTGGTGTTCCCTCACGCGGAGAATAAATGAACGTATAGGCACTGTCGAAACCAACTTCTTTGTAAAGAGAAATCGTTTCTTCAAACTGTTCTTCCGTTTCATTTGGGAATCCAACGATAATATCTGTCGTGAGTGACGCTGTTGGAATGGCTTCTTTAATTTTACGAACAAGCTCTAGATATTGCTCACGCGTATATTTACGAGCCATAATCTTTAAGACGTCACTGCTACCTGATTGTACAGGAAGATGGATGTGGTCGACAAGGTTTCCGCCTTTGGCAAGTACTTCAATTAAGTGATCATCAAAGTCACGAGGATGGCTCGTTGTGAAGCGAATGCGCGCCACGTCTACTTTGCGGATTTCATCCATTAAATCGCCAAGTCCATATTTTATATCTTCAAAATCTTTTCCGTATGCGTTCACGTTTTGACCTAAAAGGGTAATTTCTTTGTAGCCTTGTGCTGCTAAATGACGAACTTCTTGAATGATGTCCTCAGGGCGACGGCTGCGTTCTTTTCCGCGCGTATAAGGGACGATACAATATGTACAGAACTTGTCACAACCGTACATGATGTTTACCCATGCCTTAATTTCACCTTTACGAACTTTTGGAAGGTTTTCAATAACGTCCCCTTCTTTTGACCATACTTCAATAACCATTTCTTTTGATAAGTATGCTTCGTTCAAGATATTTGGCAAGCGGTGGATGTTATGCGTACCGAAGATCATGTCTACGTGGTGATGTTTTTGAAGAATTTTGTTTACAACAGATTCTTCTTGAGACATACAGCCACACACACCGATTAAGACGTCAGGGTTGCGCTGTTTTAACGGCTTTAAGTGCCCTAATTCACCAAACACTTTGTTTTCCGCGTTTTCGCGAATCGCACACGTGTTTAATAGAATCACGTTAGCATCTTCTACTGTATTTGTAGGCTCATAGCCAAGCGCAAGGAAAATCCCTGCCATTACTTCTGTATCATGTTCGTTCATTTGACAGCCGTATGTACGAATGTAGAACTTACGACCTTGTCCCATTCCACGGAATTCTTCGGAAATAGCGAAATCTTTATGATAAGCGACTGTTTCTTTTCCACGTGCTTTCGCATCTTTTAAGGAAGGTGGCATATACACCGTTTGAAAATATTTGCTGTAGTCTTTTTCGGATTTTTTGTCCGCTGACTTTACCTGCGTGTTTTCTAAGCGTTGCTCTTCGTTCATACTATTCATTCTCCTTTCAGCTCGTTTTATGCTGTGCAACCTAACTCAGCATAAAAGAGTGCACCCCATTTAGTATAAAAGGAAAAAAGCAAGAATACAACAGGATCGCCTTATTTTGGATGTGGTTTTGTGTGAACGCTATTTAGTGAAAATGGGCATTGTAGAGGTCATAATTCACTAGTTCGGATTCCAGCTCCAGATTGCTTCGCTTTCCTCGGGGCGAGCGCTGAGCTTCCTGGTTGTTTCTCTCCTGTGGGATCTCACCTGACTTGCTCATCCCGTAGGAGTCTTCGCATCTTCCGCTTCCATACTCTTGTCGTTGAATTAGGAACTATTTGTTGTGCTTCTTCTCTAAATGGGTAATTTTAATGAGCTTTGTTCATTCCACTTGAAACACCTTTTACTAGTTCGGATTCCAGCTCCAGATTGCTTCGCTTTCCTCGGGGCGAGCGCTGAGCTTCCTCGTCGTTTCTCTCCTGCGGGATCTCACCTGACTCGCTCATCCCGTAGGAGTCTTCGCATCTTACGCCTCCTTCCTTTGTTCTTTGGACTAGGGACCATTTATTAGCCTTCTTTTCTGAATGAGTGATCCGAATAAGCTTTGTTCATTTCATTTTAAACAGCTTTTACTTGGTCGGATTTCCGCTCCAGATTGCTTCGCTTTCCTCGGGGCAAGCGCTGAGCTTTCTCGTCGTTTCTCTCCTGCGGGATCTCACCTGACTCGCTAGTCCCGTAGGAGTCTTCGCATCTTCCGCTTCCATCCTTTGTTCTTTGGACTAGGGACCATTTATTAGCCTTCTTTTCTGAATAAGTGTTATGAATTACCTTCGTTCACATGAAACTGCTTTTATTGATTCCTCCTTATACTAAGAAAAAGTTCATGGATTTCTTTTATAAGCGGGGTACGCACAAACTCCCATTCTCTTAAATAAAAAACTCCTTTCCTCATACGTTTGAAGGAAAGGAGTTTGCATTTACATAAATTCGGATACTAATTTAGTGAACTGTTCTTCTTCTAGCGTTAGGTCTGCGTTTGTGAGCGAGTCTTGACGATAGCCGTGAACGAGTTCTTGGTAAGATGGCTGCTGTTTGTTTTGATAAATAAGCCCCGTTACAAGACCGTTGTGGGACATTAGCGTTTGCATCGCCTGAGAACGATCGCCCGCGTCGTATCCTTCGATTGTGGATAGGCTTGTTAGGTTCTCTTTGAACCAGTCATATGTGTTCACTTTATTGTATGTTACGCACGGACTGAATACGTTGATTAGAGAGAATCCTTTATGATTAAGTCCTTGTTCAATGAGTGACGTTAATTCTTTTAAATCGGTTGAAAAGCTTTGAGCGACGAACGTTGCCCCTGCTGTTAGAGCTAGCTCCATCACTGAAAGCGCTGATTCAATCGATCCTTCAGGCGTACTTTTTGTTTTAAAGCCAACATCGCTTCGAGGTGACGTTTGCCCTTTTGTTAATCCGTAGATTTGGTTGTCCATGACAATATACGTGATGTCGATGTTACGACGAATGGCATGAACCGTGTGACCCATTCCAATGGCAAATCCGTCTCCGTCACCACCAGATGCGATGACTGTTAAATCACGATTCGCCATTTTAACGCCTTGAGCGATCGGAAGAGAACGCCCATGGATGCCGTGGAACCCGTAGGAATTGATATAGCCAGAAATACGTCCAGAACAGCCGATTCCAGAAATAACGGCTAAATTTTCTGGTTCAAGGCCCACATTTGCTGCCGCACGCTGAATAGCTGCCTGAACTGAAAAGTCCCCACAACCTGGACACCAGTTTGGTTTTACATTGTTACGAAAGTCTTTAAACGTTGCCATTTATAACAGCTCCTTGCTTTTGGAATGCACTTCATGTGGTAAAAACGGATTCCCATCATACTTCAGAAGATTTTTCACTTTCTTTGCATGCCCAACATTCATTTTTAAAATATTTGCAAGTTGACCCGTGGCATTGTGCTCCACCACAACCACTTTTTTGGCATTCTCCACAAGTGGTAGAAGCTCATCAGCTGGGAACGGGTGAAGCAAGCGGATGTGCGCATGGTTGGCTTTTACACCCTCTTTTTCAAATCGTTCCATTGCTTCCTCAATGACACCGCGCGTTGAGTTAAATCCAACAAATAATACATCCGACTCGTCATGAGGAGCATTTGTATGTATTGGATTTTGGAAGTTAATCTTGTTTAACTTTCTCATACGTTTATCCATTTGGATTTTACGGTTTGACGCCACTTCAGACGGTTTTCCCGTTTCATCATGCTCGACTCCTGTTACGTGGTGAATTCCATTCGCCATCCCTGGTACAACACGAGGAGAAACACCATCCTCTGTTGCTTCATAGCGCTTAAAATACGCTTTGCTATCAAGCTCAGGAAGCTCTTGTCCAAGCGCAAGTTTTCCGCGACGGATTTCTACTTTTTGATAATCAAGCGGATCAACCGTTTGTTTCCCAAGAGATAACTGAAGATCAGTTAATAAGATAACCGGACACTGATACTCTTCCGCTAAGTTAAAGGCCTCAACCGTATCGTGGAACGCTTCTTCCACTGTACTTGGCGCCATCACAATTTTCGGAATTTCACCGTGCGTTCCGTAAATCATCGCCATTAAATCGGACTGCTCTTGCTTAGTTGGTAGCCCCGTACTTGGACCTCCGCGCTGTGTATCTACGATTACAACAGGTGTTTCCGTAATACCTGCTAAACCGATTGATTCCATCATTAGTGATAAACCTGGTCCAGCTGAGGCTGTTAGTGAACGTACACCTGCATAGTTGGCACCGATTGCCATCGTACAAGCAGCAATTTCATCTTCGGTTTGAATAACGGTTCCACCAAAGTCCGGTAGCTTTTTAATTAAATATTCCATAATTTCAGAAGCTGGGGTAATCGGATATGCCGGCATGAAGCGTGCACCGCCTGCTAATGCACCAAGAGCGATTGCATCGTTTCCAATCATAAACATTCTTTTTTTACCGTCTGCTTTCTCGAGGCTCATGGATTCAATTGTCCCACCGAGCTGTTCTTGCATATAATCAAAGCCACGTTTCATAGCTTCCATATTCTTATCAACTACTTGCTGCCCTTTGCGTCCAAATATCTCCTGTACTACGCTTTGAAAAGCGTCTAGGCTGACGTTAATAATCGCACTAGATGCTCCTACTGCCACCATGTTTTTCATAAGCGACGTACCAAGCTCAGTCGCAATCTCAGTAAATGGGACCGCATACATTTTTGCGACAGATCCTTCTGGCATAGTCGGTTTGAACTTCGCATCTGCAATGACAATTCCTTGATCATGAAGTTCTGACACATTCACATCAATTGTCTCTTGATCAAATGCTACTAAAATATCAAGATCATCCGATACTGCACGTACTTCTGTTGTACTTACACGAATTTTATTGTTAGTGTGTCCGCCTTTAATACGTGATGAGAAATGGCGATAACCATAGAGGTAATACCCAAGTCGGTTTAGGGCCGTAGCAAAAATCTCCCCCGTACTTTCAATACCTTCACCTTGTTGGCCTCCAACTTTCCATGAAAGTTGTTTTGTCATGTCTTACACCCCTTCAAATAGATAAATAGCGAATCTCACGATTATCAACAACCGTTTCGGTTATAAGTTTAGCATTTATTGATTTAAATCACTAGGTACCTTCACGATTATTTTTCGCTATTTATGCGTAGTATTGTACTTTTTATACAGGTAGTGCACGATAAAAGTTTCCAAACAAAAATCCCTCTACAACTTCCGTAGAATAATACTTTACTAGTTCGTTCATAAGGGCTTCATATCCTTTATAAGAGGACAATCCGCTCGTCGTTTGATCAATGCCGTCAAAGTCAGAGCCAAATCCAATATTACGCTCTCCTCCTAGCATACAAATGTATTCCACGTGGCGAATGACATCCGTAATAGACGGCTGATTTTTCGATAAAAACTCCGGTACAAATGTGATGCCAATCACAGAATCACGCTGAAGAAGCGCCTCAATCTGATCTCGGTTTAGATTTCGGGGATTTGGGCACAAATCATACACGTTCGAATGCGAGGCAATCGGATAGCTGGCATGTTCAATCACGTCCCAAAATCCTTTAATAGAAAGATGCGAAACGTCTGTCCAGACCTTTGCCTCATTGTTGGCCTGTACGACTCTCTTACCAAAGCTTGAGAGTCCTGCTCCTCGCTCCTCTAAAATGCCATCTGCGACCGCATTGCTGTAATTCCATGTTAAACCAACGGAGCGCACACCTAGGCGAAAAAGCGTCTTCAAACGGGCCATTTGGTCGCCAATCATGTCACATCCTTCGATAGTGAGCATCGCCCCAATTTCGTTTGCCGTAAGCATGTCTATATCTCTTTTCGTTTTCACCATTTTCATATGGGGGTTGGATAAAATATGGCTGTGAAAAAGCTCGATCATTTCAAGCGCTACGTCGAAACGATCACATGCTTTGACAGCCTCAGGAATGTAAATCGCAAACAGCTGGACCTTTGCTCCCGTTTCTTTTAACTGTTTGTAGTTGATGTGAAGCGCATTGGAATTGTTGAAGGATAGGCGAGGGTTCCACCATAACTTCATTAATACATCACAGTGTGTGTCAAAAATACGAGTCATACGTTCTCCTTCCTATGCTGACTGACCAACATGTACAAAAAGGACCTGTCGCATGTCGCACACAGGTCACTAAGCATTTATAGGTGTTTTGATTATCGAGGCTCTACAATAAGCTTGATTGCTGTACGTTCTTCGCCATCTATTTGAATATCTGTAAAAGCTGGAATACAAATTAAGTCAACACCACTAGGAGCGACAAAACCTCTAGCAATTGCCACGGCTTTTACCGCTTGATTTAAGGCGCCAGCACCAATTGCCTGGATTTCAGCTGCACCTCTTTCACGCAAAACTCCCGCTAGAGCACCAGCCACAGAGTTAGGATTTGATTTCGCTGAAACTTTTAAGATTTCCACATCTAGTTCCTCCCTATCTTTTACAAGGTATGTTCAAGTTCAGTAGAAAAATGGCCTAATTCATTTCATTGATACTATATTCACGATTTTGTAAAGGTATTCCTGCTTGTTCTACCTAAATTTTCAAAACCAGAGGGTATAGTAACTCATTCCCTTTTATCAGAAATATATTCCAAATTCTGCACATTCATGAACAAATAAAAAATGGTAGAGCATCATTCGCTCTACCACCTGGCGTATTACATATCAAAATAAGGATGATCATCATTAATAAGAATGCGTTCAATCTTATTTGCTTTCCCCGTTTTTGCATCAATGTCCACCACTACAGCGCTTAGCTGTGTGCGTCCCTCCGCTACTTCAAAACGAACAGGTAAAGATGTTTTAAACTTTTTAATAACCGCATGACGGTCTGTACCTAAAATGCCATCGTATGGGCCTGTCATTCCAACATCTGAAATATAAGCCGTTCCTCTTGGAAGAACACGATTATCGGCTGTTTGAACGTGTGTATGCGTTCCAACTACTGCTGATACGCGTCCGTCTAAATACCAGCCCATCGCTTGCTTTTCACTTGTTGCTTCACCGTGGAAATCAACGAAGATAATGGACGTTTTCTTACGCGCCTCTTCGACAAGCTCATCTGCTTTTTCAAACGGGCAATCAAGTGGCGGTAAAAATGTTCTTCCTTGAAGATTAATCACGGCTACGGTTTGATTACCATATGTATAGTAGGTGATTCCTTTGCCAGGCGTTCCTTCTGGGAAGTTTGCTGGACGAATCATTTGTTTTGCATCATCAATAAAGTCAAAGATTTCTTTTTTATCCCATGCGTGGTTACCAAGCGTTACGACATTTGCTCCCGCATTCAGCAGCTGGCGATAAATCTTTTCTGTGATCCCTTTTCCATGCGCTGCATTTTCTCCGTTTACAATTATCGTTTCTGGGTTATATTTCTGCTTTAGTCGAGGCAAATAGTCTTGAACCATGTCACGACCTGGAGAGCCTACGATATCTCCAACAAATAGAATTTTCATTTACAAACTCCTTCTACAATCAACTTCTTTATAAGTTTGTCATAAATATAAAAAAAAAGCAAAGTCATTTACATCCACTTAAACAAAAAGAAAGCGACGAAATCGCCGCTTTCTTTTTATTTTGCATATTCTACCGCTCGTGTTTCACGAATAACTGTTACTTTAATATGTCCTGGATAATCCAGCTCTTCTTCAATTCGCTTGCGAATATCGCGAGCTAGACGATGTGCCTCTAAGTCATCAATTGTATCTGGTTTTACCATGATACGAACTTCACGACCAGCTTGAATAGCGAATGATTTTTCTACACCCTCATAGGATTCAGAAATCTCTTCTAGCTTTTCTAAGCGGCGAATGTAGTTTTCTAACGTTTCGCTTCGAGCTCCAGGTCGTGCTGCTGAAAGGGCATCTGCTGCTGCTACTAGTACAGCGATTACCGATGTTGGTTCTGTATCACCGTGGTGAGACGCAATCGCGTTCACAACAATCGGATGTTCTTTGTATTTTGTCGCAAGCTCAACGCCGATTTCAACGTGGCTACCTTCCACTTCATGATCGATCGCTTTTCCGATGTCATGTAGTAGACCAGCACGGCGAGCCATCGTTTCATCTTCACCTAATTCAGCAGCCATTAATCCAGCCAAGAACGCTACTTCCATTGAATGCTTCAGTACGTTTTGACCATAGCTTGTTCTAAATTTAAGGCGACCTAAGATTTTAATTAGATCCGGATGTAAACTGTGTACACCTACTTCAAAAGTAGTTTGTTCACCAACTTCGCGGATATACTCGTCTACTTCACGACGAGATTTTTCTACCATTTCCTCGATACGAGCCGGATGGATACGTCCATCTTGTACAAGCTTATCAAGAGCGATTCTCGCCGTTTCACGACGAATCGGATCAAATCCTGATAAAATAACGGCTTCTGGCGTATCATCGATAATGAGGTCAATTCCCGTTAGTGTTTCTAAAGTACGTATATTACGACCTTCACGACCAATGATACGGCCTTTCATTTCATCGTTTGGCAGGTTCACCACAGAAACGGTTGTTTCTGCAACGTGATCCGCTGCACAACGCTGGATTGCAAGTGAGAGAATTTCTTTCGCTTTTTTATCAGCCTCTTCTTTTGCACGAATTTCTGCTTCCTTCACCATCACTGCTAAGTCATGGGAAAGCTCATTCTCCAGACGTTCTAGGATAAATTGTTTTGCCTCATCACGACTTAATCCTGAAATGCGATCAAGTTCTGCTTGTTGGACACGTATCATGTCTTCCACTTTGCTTTCCATCTCTTCAATATGCTGTTGTCTAGTAGCGAGAGAATCTTCTTTCTTCTCTAGCATTGTTTCTCGCTTATCTAGTGTCTCATCTTTTCGATCAAGATTCTCTTCTTTTTGCATTAATCGATTCTCTTGTTTTTGAAGTTCAGTTCGACGATCACGAATATCATGCTCAGCGTCTGTACGAAGCTTGTGAATCTCATCCTTCGCTTCTAGCAAGGCTTCTTTTTTCAAAGATTCTGCTTCACGCTTCGCTTCATCAACAATTTGATCTGCAATCGACTTTGCACCAGCGATACGAGCCTCTGCAATCGATTTGCGAACAAAAAAGCCAACAACTGCACCGACGATTAGGCCGAGCAAAGCGGAGATGATTGTTAAAGTTGTTCCCATTATTTCACCTCCCCTTGCTATATACTTGCGGTAAAAGTTTCATGTCGGCATGCATTTAAAGATACTAGTATCTCAAATACACACTAAGGCTTTTAAAGTTAAAATCCACTTAAAAGGGAAAATATACATCCTAATTGTAAGGCTGCTAAATTTTATTGTCAAGCCTGTCAGATTGTAGAAACAGAAATATATATCAACTACCGAACAATTAAGCATTTCTCCCACTAAAAAATGGGTTCATGAGTGAGAATAAAGAGCATTTTGTCCTTCTCTCAAACGTATTAACCAACAGCATTACGCTGTCCATCTCTATTGTTCACAGAAACGCTGAATTTCAAACCAATATTTCCCTTCATTATTCATAAAAAGACCTAGATCTATTTCTTTTATGTACATGATAAAAAGGCGAAGCAACTCTAAAAAATCGAGAATTGCTTCGCCTTTACCAGTAAAACATCTACATCACTCGATGAAGAGCGGTTTAGAGATCAAACTCTTCCTTGTCATCTTCTTCTGGTGCATCGACAGGTTCATCAAGCTTATAGTGCTCACGGATTTGTTGTGAGATTGTTTGACGAATGTCTTTGTTCTCTTTTAAGAACTGCTTAGAGTTTTCACGTCCTTGCCCTAAACGTTCATCATTGTAAGAGTACCAAGCTCCACTTTTTTGAACGATATCAAGATCTGAACCGATATCTAGAATTTCACCTTCTTTTGAAATTCCTTCTCCGTACATAATGTCAACTTCAGCAGCACGGAATGGTGGTGCTACTTTGTTTTTCACGACTTTAATTTTCGTTTTGTTACCAACAACATCATTTCCTTGCTTCAGTTGTTCAGCACGTCTTACTTCTAAACGCACAGACGAGTAGAATTTAAGTGCACGGCCACCTGGTGTCGTTTCAGGGTTACCGAACATAATTCCAACTTTTTCACGAATTTGGTTAATGAAGACAGCAATTGTTTTCGATTTGTTGATTGCACCAGAAAGCTTACGAAGCGCTTGAGACATTAGGCGAGCTTGTAAACCTACGTGTGAATCACCCATTTCCCCTTCGATCTCTGCTTTTGGTACTAATGCAGCTACAGAGTCAATAACAAGAATATCAATAGCTCCACTTCGAACAAGAGCTTCAGCAATTTCAAGAGCTTGCTCACCAGTATCTGGTTGAGATAATAGAAGCTCATCAATGTTAACGCCTAGCTTTTGTGCATAATCAGGGTCGAGTGCATGCTCAGCGTCGATAAATGCAGCCTGTCCACCGTTTTGCTGAACCTCAGCAATCGCGTGTAACGCTACAGTTGTTTTACCAGAGCTTTCTGGACCATAAATTTCAATAATACGGCCACGTGGATATCCACCTACGCCTAGAGCAATATCAAGAGCTAAAGACCCACTTGATGCAGTAGAAATCTTTCTATCCGTTTGCTCACCTAATTTCATGATTGAGCCTTTACCAAATTGCTTTTCAATTTGTTTTAATGCCATATCTAATGCGGCTTGACGATCGTTCACTCAATTTCCTCCTCTATCTATTTCTATAAAAGTGTATGAATCATTTATACCTTCAAAGACGTTTCGCGAAACGTTCTTAAGTTGCGTACTTGCTACTAACTTTCTATATATACTATACCTTTTTTTCAGTCGTTTGCCAAGTAAAAAATCGAACATTTATTCGTTTTTTGTTTTGAAGAAAACAAGCTTCTTTTCATTTTCAACGAAAACAATACGAGCCCAGGGATCCCCCTAGGCTCGTATTGTTTTTGTTTTATGAACGTAATTCTTTTAGTAAATACTGACATGCGTAGCGAACAGAACGCATTCTAATCGCCTGGCGACCGCCTGATAATTGCAGCAAATACGCCTTCGTTTTTTCATTTTTTCGGGCAATGGCAATATGCACAGTCCCGACCGGTTGATCTTCTTGGGTGCCTGGTCCTGCAACCCCAGTGAAGCTTACCCCAATATCAGAGCCTAGTTTGCTCATCACCTGCTCAGCCATTTCAATCGCACATTGCTCACTTACGACACCATGCTTCTCAATTGTCTCTGAACGAACGTTTAACACCTGATTCTTCACTTCCGTTTGATAGGAAATAATCGCTCCTTTTACAATTTGCGACGTTCCTGGAATTTCCGTTAAACGTTCAGAGAAAAGACCTCCCGTTAAACTTTCTGCAGATGCAATGGTTAGCTTCTGTGCTTCAAGCTCTCTTACTAGCTCAGAAGGAAGCGTTGTTTCATTATATCCGTAGAAAAATTCGCCCACGCGTGCCATAATCGCTGCTTCCGCTTCGTCAATCAAACGGTTCACTTCTGTAAGCGATTCGTGCTTTGCTGTAATCCGTAGCGTTACTTCACCGTCTCCTGCAAGAGGAGCAATCGTTGGATTCGTCTGTGCCTCTAGCAGATCTTCAATTTCTGTCTCTAGCTGTGACTCACCAATTCCAAAGAAGCGAAGGACGCGCGATTCAATGCGCTCCTTAACCGCTAGCTGGTTGAGTAAATAAGCACGACCATGATTTAAAAACATTGGCTGTAGTTCTTTCGGTGGTCCCGGGAATAGCATGTAGCGCTTGCCACTTACTTCAATGGCCATTCCAGGAGCCATTCCGTAATCATTGGTTAAAACGGAGGCACCTTCTAGCACAAGCGCCTGCTTGCGATTGTTAGGTGTCATCGTTCGTCCTGTTTTTTCGAAATACATCTCAATGCTTCTCATCGCCTGCTCATCGGTCACAAGCGATTTTCCTAATACTCTTGCAATCGTTTCTTTTGTCAAGTCATCCTTCGTTGGTCCGAGACCGCCAGTAAAAATAATTAAATCAGCGCGCTTACTAGCTTGATGAATGGTATCTTCTAAACGCTGTTCGTTGTCTCCTACGACTGTGTGAAAGAAGACGTTAATTCCGATCTCAGCTAGCTGCTTTGAGAGGAACTGGGCGTTTGTATTAGCAATTTGACCTAACAATAGCTCAGATCCAACTGCGATAATTTCTGCGTTCATAGCGCTCATCTCTTTTCGTTCTTATTTAGAGTTTACAAATGCTTTGCTGTTTTTAGCAAAATAATCCCATCCTGATAGTACAGTAAAGAATACGGACACCCACAGTGCAATGTCATCAAACGGGAATGGAATGAAAGAGAACGGAATGTTGTGTAGCAACAAGGCAGAGATCGCAATAATCTGTGTCCATGTTTTAATTTTCCCAAGCATATTTGCTGCGACTACTTCCCCTTCACCAGCTAGTACTAAACGTAGCCCGGTAATAGCAAATTCACGACTAATGATAATAATAGAAGCAAGGCCAATTCCAGCTCCTATTTGTAGCTCCACTAGTACGATTAATGCTGCAGATACGAGTAGTTTGTCAGCAAGCGGATCTAAAAACTTCCCTAAATTCGTCACCATGTTATATTTTCGTGCGTAGTAGCCATCTACCCAATCCGTTGTAGAAGCAAAGATAAAGATAAGTGCTCCAACAAGATGAGCGACAGGGATTGCTGTTTTACCTGCATGCAAATCTCCCCATCCAAATGGCACCATCATAAAAATAAGGAAAACGGGGATAAGAAAAATCCTTGAAATCGTTATTCTATTAGGTATATTCACTTTTATTCCTCCATTAAACCAATTAATATGTACTCAAGAGAATACCATTAGTATCCCCTAAGTGTAGTATGTATAACATTCCATTCTTACATAGTTTACAGGAAAAATGGGCGATTCTCAAAGATAAACCTATCTCCGCTCGAATCACCCATCTTCACAAGAGCGTAAGCCCTAATATATACTACCTTCGCAGTCTTACTGAGCTGCGGCAGGCTGATATTGAATGGTTATTTTTTGTTGTACTTTCTGACTTGGATCAAACGGTAGTGCTAATGGCTTGCCGTTTACTTTCACCTGTACGCCAGGAGAGAATCCAATGTTGAAACGCACTTCTTTTTCTTGTGAAAAATCAAATGATTGCGTTGTGCCTTTTGCTAAAAGTGCATTGTAATATGACTTGCCTGTTGCGTTTTGGACCCCTAGCCATGTATCGTTTGAAGAGGTGATTTCCACTTTAAACGCATCTGCGTTTTGCAGCTGTAGCGTAGCAGTCTTTCCGCTTTTTTGAACCTCTGTGATCGTTTGATCTTTTGCAGGCTCTTCTTTTGTCGCATCGTCTTTTTGCTCATCTTTTTTATCGTCTTTTTTGTCCGTCTTTTTCTTATCTTCGGACTTATCTGCCTTGTCTGCTTTATCTTTCTTATCGTCAGTCCCTGTATTTGTAGCAGAAGATTTTGCAGAAGCATCTTTACTTGCGTTATCAGACTGTTCGATTTCAGCACCTGTTTTCGGTGTGGCGTTATCGGATGGTTTGTCTGTATCACGATTTTGTAAAAAGAACCAGACTAGCATCGCGATACCAATAATAACAACCACAACAATGATTGTAGGAAGTAAATCCAACAACTTAGACGATGATGGCTGTTTTGCCGTCACTTCCTGTTTACGCGTTTTTACACGCGACAATTGCTCTGGGATATCCTCATTTTGGGAACGAGGAATATCTGCTTTGTATTCTTCAAAAATTTCATCTGCATTTAATCCAACAGCTTCACAGTACTGCTTAATAAAAGCTCGAACATAAAACTTTCCAGGCATTAAATCATAGTTTCCTTCTTCAATACCTGTTAAGTAACGCTTTTGGATCTTCGTTAACTTTTGTAAATCTTCCAATGAAATATTTTGTTGCTCTCTAGCTTCTTTTAAACGTTTGCCTAACTCTGTCAACGAAAACACCTACCAATTATCTTAAAAATCAAACATTGAAAACCCGTTGTCTTGAAAGATTTGAGTACCATCTACTGCATCATATGTAATTTCTTCATCAGGATCATTTCGCAATTCAATGATGTAATCAAAGTCTTCTAGCGTATATTCGGAGTTTTGCACGAAAACATCAGGATGCTCAATTACCTTTGTTGCAGGAACACGCATGATCTCCCTCACAAGCTGCCAATGCTTCTCCGTAGCTCGTCTAGTTGAAACAATACCGTCGATAATAAACACATTATCTTCGTTGTATTCTTCCTCAATTAACTGACTGCGTATCGTCTGTTTTAAAAGGGTGGACGAAACAAATAACCACCTTTTATTCGCACATACGCTGGAGGCAACAATGGACTCCGTTTTCCCTACGCGAGGCATACCACGAATTCCAATTAGCTTGTGGCCATCTTGCTTAAATAATTCGGCAAGAAAGTCTACTAATACCCCTAATTCGTTGCGTACAAACCGAAATGTCTTTTTATCATCTGCATCACGCTGAATATAACGTCCGTGCCTTACCGCTAAGCGATCGCGTAGCTTTGGCTCTCTCAACTTTGTTACTTTGATATGATCCATCGTTTTTAAAATCGATTCCAATCGCTCAATTTGCTCGTTCGAATCACAGCGCAATAACAGCCCCCTACGTTGATCATCTACTCCATTTATCGTCACAATATTTATTGATAGCATTCCAAGCAGAGAAGAGATATCTCCTAATAGACCTGGGCGATTTTTCTGAATCTCATATTCTAGATACCACTCAATTTTAGACATAAAACCCTCTCCCTATCAAGACAGTTATTGTTGAGAGGAACTCCCCTTCTTAATAAATATAAAGGATTTGCTAGGATTAATAAACCCTGAAACCTAACTATTTCTATGTTTTGAAAAAGAAAGCAAAAAAATGAGAATGAATACGTTTTCTTCTTCCTTTTTAAGGATATTAACGGAGTCATTCTAACCACCTCATTCCTCTTAGGATTTTGCAAAATAAAAAAGCACTGTCCGCTGCCTGAACAAAGTTTAGGCATAAGACAATGCTTTTTACATTATTACTTCGTTTCGTTTGTTGGAGCTTGTTGTTGAGCTCCATTAGGTGCAGTACCGTTGTTTTGAACAAGTTTTACCATCATGTTAGCGATCGCATGTTGTTCTTCAGGAGATGCAACACTCCAAAGATCCGCTAATACGCGCTCTTGATGGTTTTTTGGTTCTACTTGCTTCGCTAAGTAGTCTCCTACTTGGTATGCAAGATTTGATACTACTCCGTTATCCATGCCCTGGTTTTGCGCATGGTGTAAACGATCACCTAAAAAGCCTTTCCAATTTTCCCAGTTTTCAATAACAGACATGAATGACCCTCCTTAAGGTTGATTCATAGCTTATTTTGTTCAGGTCAGACAGTTTTATGCGTCATAATGGAAAAAATGTTTCTGCTTTTTTACGTATGCCATCCGCCGTTTACGGAAATTACTTGTCCGGTGATGTACGACGCTTTCGGTGACGTAATGAAAACGACGGTATCTGCAACTTCCTCAGGCTTTCCAATACGCCCAAGCGGAATCTCTTCCGCTATCATTTGCAGGTCTTCTTCTGTAAAATGGCTCATCATGTTGGTTTGAATCGCACCTGGTGCAATCGCATTGACTCGAATACGACTTGGTGCGACTTCTTTTGCAAGCGCCTTAACAAACGAAATTTGCGCCCCCTTAACGGTAGAATAAAGCACTTCACAAGATGCCCCCGTTAATCCCCAGATGGATGACATCATCACAATATTTCCACTTTGATTTTTGATCATATTCGGCAACAGACGCTGCGATAACTTAAATGGAGACGTGACGTGAAGATTCATCATTTCTTTCGTTTCAGCGTCCGTCATATCCGTCACAAGGCCCATATAGCTATTTCCACTGATATAGACAATCGTGTGGATCGGAACTGAAAGCTGACCCATCAGTTCCTCTACTCCCTCATCGCTCGCTAAATTCGCTTTTACGCTCAATATAGGGGTGTTAAGCTCTGTTTTTAGCTGATTAATGGCCTCTTCGTTTTGATGGTAATGGAGGACAAGTGAATAACCTTCAGCAGCCATCGCACGCGCCACAGCCTGTCCTATTCCCCCGCTTGCTCCTGTAATTAGTACGTAACGTTCCAACCCGCTCTCCTACTTTCCTTATCACATCTAAAACCCTCTATCGTTTAGAAATAGAGGGCTTTTGCTCGTATTATGCTTTTTGTTCTTTTGGTACAACCTGGCAGACAGTGAAGTTGTCTTCGTCAATCACTTCTTCTACCACTTTTTGAATATCAGCTACTCTAAGCTCTTCAAGCGCACCAACAACACCAAATAAATCCATATCGTTAAACGCATAGCGGGTAAACTGATTGGCAATAAACTCAGGTGAATTTAATGAGCGTAAAAAGGCTCCAATTTTCTTTTTACGAATGCGATCTAGCTCTTCATCAGTCATTGTCACACTCTTCATTTCTAAAAGCGTTTTTTGCAGGCGCTCTGCTAGCTCGTCAGGACGATCCGTATCACCGCCGATAATTGCAAAGCCAAATCCGCCTTCTTCCGTGTAGTCGTATGAGAACGTCTCGTCAATCAAACCGTCATCATATAATTTCTCGTAGTATGCAGAGCTGCGGCCAAATAAATAATCAAGTACGACATTCATCGCTAGTTCGTGCGTAAGTAAGTCTTTACCTGAACGATTTGGTGATTTTGCTTTTACTCCTACAAGACATTTAGATGTTTGAACGGTCATTGGAATAACCTGTTTTTTCTTCGCCACACTTGTTGGTTCATCGTCAAAATGACGGTTAATATCATCTTGCTGCTTGTAGTCTTTTTTTGTTTGATTGTCACGAATTTGCTTCATGACCTTCTCAGCATCGACAGGGCCAACAACAAATAGTAGCATGTTGCTCGGATGATAGAACGTGTCGTAGCACGTATAAAGATCGTCTTTTGTAATTTTTGAAATGGAGTCGATTGTACCTGCAATATCAATTTTCACCGGATGATTGTGGTACATGTTTTCAATCGTTCCAAAATATAAGCGCCAGTCTGGGTTATCATCGTACATCGTAATTTCCTGTCCGATAATTCCTTTTTCTTTCTCGACCGTTTTTTCAGAGAAATAAGGCGTTTGTACGAAGTCCATAAGCGTGTCTAAATTCTGTTCAAAGTTTGACGTACATGAGAACAAGTACGCTGTACGCGTAAACGATGTGAACGCATTAGCAGAAGCACCTTGCTTACTGAAATCTTGGAACACATCTCCGTCTTCTTTCTCAAACAGCTTATGCTCTAGAAAGTGAGCCACGCCGTCCGGGACGCGAATCATATCTTCTTGCATAAGTGGCACAAACTGATTGTCAATGGACCCGTAGTTTGTTGTAAACGTCGCAAACGTTTTATTGAATTCAGGCTTTGGCAATATATACACGCGCAAGCCGTTATCCATCTTTTCATGATAGAGCTCTTCTTTTAATTGTGTAAATGGGATTTTTTCCATCTTACTCACCGCCCGTTCCACGTAAGAAATAAATGGTATCTAGATCAATACCTTCTGCTACTTTGATGATTTCTTGTTTTGATACCGCATCAATACGCTTCAAATACTCTTCAATTGAAATATCTTGATTCGTTAGCTCGTTGTGATACATAATTTCAACAAGTCCGCGCGCTGTATCAACTGTCTCAAGAAGCTGGTTATGAATGACTGCCTTCGTTTGAGCAATTTCTTCATCCGTAAAGTCACCTTTTTTCATCGCTTCCATTTGCTCTTTAATAATCGTTACGGCCTGATCGTATTTATTCACTTCAATTCCTGACATAACCATCAAAAGTCCTTTGTGGCTTTCAACACGAGATGCCGCATAGTAGGCAAGGCTTGCTTTTTCACGAACGTTAATGAAAAGCTTCGAATGAGAGAACCCACCGAAAATGCCGTTGAACACTTGCAGGGCAAAGTATTGCTTGTCGCTATACGTTACGTTTGTTCGGTAGCCAATGTTCAGTTTTCCTTGTTTAATATCTTGTTCTTCAATCACTTCATTGACGTCAGATACTTTCTTATGAACGAGTGGATCATGAGCAAGACGCTCACGCTCGTTTAGTGGAAATTCGTTTTTAACGGTTGCGACAACGTCACTTACATCAATATCACCAATAATGTATAGATGAATATCGTCTTTGTTCAGCGCCTCTTGATAGTAGTTATGAAGACTTTCAGGCGTAATTCCTTCAATGTCTTCAATGCGACCGTTCACGTGCAAGCGATATGGTTCTTCCTTACACATTTCTTCTACTAGGCGCAGATTTGAGTAGCGCATTTTATCGTCGAATACCGCTTGAATTCGTTGACGAAGCGCACGTTTTTCTTTGTCAACGGTACTTTTCACAAACGCACCGTTTTCTGTCGCAGGTTTTAGCAGCACTTCTGATAAAAGCGTGATCGCTTTTTTAAGAAGGGGCGTCGAGTCCTTTAAATATTTTTCATTGGCGATGTCAATACGGAACGTAATTTCTTGGTTTTCACCTTTTTTCGTTAAATCAACTTGAAGGGTAGCGCCGTAGAGTTCATCAAGATAAGCTCTGAGCTTCGTTGCACTCGGGTGTGTTTCGGTTGCGCTTTGAAGCACGTAAGGAAGCAGTGCACGAAGTGTGAACGTGTCTTCTTTCAATGGAGCTGTCATTTTTAAAATTAGCGTATTCGTTTTGTACTTTGTTGTTTCAATCGTATGAACGGTTACGCCACTAAGCGAATGTTTTTCTTCGTTTAGCAATTTCATTGGGATGGATACCCTCCTTTTATGTACAGTTCAAATTAGGTTCATCTGCTTATTGTTAGCTTTTACAAAAATTCTAGTCTTAAGACTACTATATCGAAAGTTCGGAAAGATTTTCAAGAAAATGCAACTTTACTCATTCATTTATTCTATTCAGCGCAGGCTTAACCTAGAAAAGAAAAAGGAGAAATGGCGCCATTTCTCCTTTTGTACGTACTATTGAGCGAAAAACCTTTTACTGGTTGAGACCTCCATTTCAGATTACTTCGCCTTCCTCGGGGCGAGCGCCGAGCTTTCTCGTCACTCCGTTTCTAAGGGATCTCACCTGTCTCGCTCATCCCGTAGGAGTCTTCGCATCTTCCACTTCCATCCTTTGGTCTTTCGACAAGGGACGATTCATTGGGCTTCTTTTCTGAAGGAGTAATTCCGATTGGCTTTGTTCATTCCACCTGAAACACCTTTTACTTGATCGGATTCCAGCTCCAGATTGCTCCGCTTTCCACTACAATCCTTTTATGTTTTGATTATTGAAAAAATCTCACTTCTCAATCCCCACAATCGCAGGAACTCCTTCATCATAGTAATGTTTGATTGGGTTCATTTCAGTGACAAGGTCTGCTAGGTCAATGAGTTGTTGTTTGGCTGAGCGGCCTGTGATGACGAGGTGCATGTGCTCGGGACGATTTTTGATTAGGTGTAGCACTTCTTGCAGTGGAAGCACGTCATCGATAGGAAAACGCTCAATGGCAAGGGCGTTGTTTAGTTCGTCTAGGATGACTACGTCATAACCACCCGACATGATTTTATCTTTTGTGAGTGCCCATGCTTTTTGAAGAGCGTCGCGGTGCTCTTGGGGTGTTTTTGTCCATGTAAAGCCGATTCCTGTTTGATGCATGTCAATGCCTAGTTTTTTTAACGAGGCCTGTTCACCGGTTGTTCTGGATTTGATGTATTGAATAATGAGTACGCGCTTTTCTCTGCCAGCTGCTCGAATCGCAAGTCCCATCGCGGCCGTTGTTTTTCCTTTTCCGTCGCCTGTGTAGACGAGAAGACGTCCTTTGTCCTTCATTTCTCAATCTCCTCTTTCCTTCATGAGTCGTATTATATACAGTAATCGCCCAGTGCTTTTTGAACACTGAGCGATGATATTAATCTTCCTGCAAAAGTGGCGTTTGTGCTTCTTCAAACCACTGAAGCTTTTCACGCAGATTTACAACGTCCCCAACTAATACGATAGAGGGATGAATAATTGCTGCCTTTTTCACTTCCTCTTCAATCGTTAAAAGCGTTCCAGTAACCGTGCGCTGCTTTGTAGTTGTTCCCCAGTGGATGATCGCAACCGGTGTATGTGCGGAGCGACCATGAGCAATCATCTGTTGACAAATATACGTTAGATTTCCAATCCCCATATAAAAAGCAATCGTATCAATACCGTTCGCAAGGGCATCCCAGTTCAGGTGATCAGCACCCTTTGATGCTCGACCATGTCCCGTCACCATCGCAAACGATGAACCGTAGTCACGATGTGTGACAGGAATTCCCGCATAAGCTGCGGCTGCAATTCCTGATGTGACACCTGGTATGATTTCATATTTAATGTCATTATTTTTTAATACTTCGGCTTCTTCTCCTACTCGACCAAAAACGGCTGGATCACCGCCTTTTAATCGTGTGACCACTTTTCCTTCATTCGCTTTTTGTACGAGAAGAGCGTGGATTTCCTCCTGAATTAATTCATGCTTACCAGGAAGCTTTCCGCAAAAAATAAGCTCTGCCCCTTCTTTTGCATGTGTTAAGAGCTCTTGACTAATGAGGCGGTCATATAAAATAACGTCCGCTTTTTGAATGCATTCTAGTCCGTACACCGTAATGAGCTTCGGATCTCCCGGCCCTGCTCCTACTAGATAAACGTGTCCTTTTGTCATCGTACTTCCTCCTTCCTAGCTGTTTTCTCTGCAATGCCTGCCGTTTTAAACGTGGCCATTTCGTTTAGCATGAGCGTTGCTGCCTGTACAATTGGAAAGGCAACGGCTGCGCCACTTCCCTCTCCTAATCGAAACCCTAATTGTAAAAGAGGCGTCTTATTCAGCATTTTAACGGCCGTTTCGTGGCCTCGTTCTGCCGATGCATGTCCAACAATCATGTAATCGTTTGAATTTGGCTCTAGTTGGGTGGCCACTAGTGCTGCAACTGTGCTAATGAATCCGTCCACTAAAACCGGAACACGGCGTGAAGCTGCTGCCAACATTGCCCCGACCATCGCAGCAATTTCAAAGCCCCCAACTTTTGAAAGAACGTCTAGGGGATCATGACGATCTGGTTGTCTTTTTGAAATTGCCTCGGCAATAACGCGAGCTTTTACGGCGATGGCGTCATTTGAAAGCCCCGTTCCTGCCCCAACAATCTCATCTATGGGCGCATCACTGAAAGATGCTAGAATAGCTGTGCTCGGCGTTGTGTTGCCTATCCCCATCTCACCAACAATTAAGCATTTCACACCGTGATCAATCATGGCGAACGCGCGGTTCATCCCAATAGTAATCGCCGTTTCTGCCTCACTGCGAGTCATTGCATCCTCTTTTAAAAAGTTCCGTGTTCCAAAGCCTACTTTCTCTACGTGAAGATCTGCATGTGACGCGATCTCAGCCGCTACGCCAACGTCTACAATTTCAAGCTTCGCTCCGATTTGGCCGCTAAACACGCTAATAGCGGCTCCACCTGTCAAAAAGTTCTGAACCATTTGGGCAGTCACTTCCTGTGGAAACGCGGATACTCCTTCTTCGACAATTCCATGATCACCAGCAAAAATTAGCACCCCAGGTGGCGTGACAACTGGAAATGGTTCGGCCGTCATCGCCGCAATCTCGGCTGCAAGCTCTTCAAGCTTTCCTAAGCTTCCAGGTGGCTTTGTTAATGTATCTATGTATTTTAACGTATCTTGCTTGACTGCTTTATTCAATTCCGGTATTTCGATGCGTATGCTCATATGAAGTCTCTCCTTTTTGAAACTGTTCCATTTGTTCCGTAATCCACTGAACGTCAACATGAGATCGAACATGGTCTGCTAATCGATCAAAGGCCTGTTCTCTCATCTCATTAAAGTTTACACGACCAGTGATAGGCGGTAAATGTTTTCTTTTTCTGACCTCATTTAAGAAGTGTTCTCGAAGCGCATCGTTATGGAAAATACCGTGAAAATAGGTTCCTAGTAAACCATTATCCCCAGAAATGAACCCTTCATTACGACCGTCTTTTAATGTAATAAAAGGTCGTTCTTCCGTTGAAAACGTGGACTTGCCCATATGAATCTCGTACCCTTTTACAGACAGCTTATCTCCCGTTGTCTCTCCCTCTGACCATGTTGTCACTTTTTCCTTGTTCATTACCGTCTGCATCGGAATAAGCTGCAGACCTTGTATTTGACCGTACTCGGATTCGATTTTGTAAGGGTCCTGAATGTTTTCACCAAGCATTTGATAGCCCCCGCAAATACCTACAACGGTTACTTCGCCACTTTTATATAGGGAGGAGATTTGTTCATACAATCCGCTTTTCTTTAAAAACAAAAGATCTTCAATCGTATTTTTACTTCCTGGTAAAATAATAACATCTGGATTTTTTAACTGCTTCAGCTGTCTGACAAAGCGTACGTCACAGTCAGGCTCGGCGAAAAATGGATCTATGTCCGTAAAATTTGAAATACGGGGGTATTGAATAACCGCAATATCAATCTCTTTTTCTCCGTCATAGTCACTTTTATATTGCTGAAGCACTACTGAATCTTCTGCTTCAATATTCAAATGATCTAGATATGGAATAACGCCAAGAACAGGCTTGTTCGTATACTCTTCAAACCAAGTAAGGCCGGGTTTTAACAGTTCGACGTCCCCTCTAAACTTGTTAATGATGACTCCAATTACTCTTGAACGCTCTTCTTCTGACAAAAGCTGAAGTGTTCCTACCAAGCTCGCAAAAACGCCGCCTTTTTCAATATCTCCTACTAAAATAACGGGCGCATTTGCAAGCTTCGCTACGCGCATGTTAACTAGCTCACGGTCGTTTAAATTGACCTCTGCAGGACTTCCGGCTCCTTCGATGACAATTCGCTCATATGATCCACTTAATACGTTCAGCGATTTTTCAATGAGTGCGAGCCCTTCGTAAAAGAAATCACTTCGATATTTACTCGCCTGCATGTTTGCATAGAATTTTCCGTGAACGATCACATGCGATTCATTGTCACGATTGGGCTTAATTAAAATCGGGTTCATATCGGTCGTAGCCTGAACGTTTGCTGCTTCTGCCTGTACGCCCTGTGCGCGCCCAATTTCCTTGCCGTCATATGTAATGTACGAATTTAGGGCCATATTTTGTGATTTAAACGGAGCTGTTTTATAGCCGTCCTGTACGAAAATGCGACAAAAGGCCGTTACAAGCGTACTTTTACCAGAATCAGAGTGTGTTCCTTGAAACATTACCGGAAGAGATTTAGTCATCGTTTCGCTCCTCACAGCGCTTTATCCAGTTTTCAATTAATTTTGGACATGACGCAAAATGAATATGGGTATAGCCAGCAATTACGTTATGTAAAAGCGTTCCTTCATTGGACACTTTCCGGCGGGCAATTACTTCGTAAGCATGTGGGTGTTCATTTACTGCTTCAAACGTCGAATAGTGAAATTCGTGCCCTCTCGCCACATCCCCGTCCTTCAACAGATAGTTCCCTTCACCACCCCGAATTTCACGATAACCGAGCGCTGCCAGGCGATCTTGCATTTTCACTTTACCTTTAATAAGCCCTAACATTTCATAAGATGTTCCTTCCCTTGTGACGATGGCATCGGTTAAGTACATAAACCCTCCGCATTCAGCAAGCGTTGGCAGTCCATCTTCAATTGCTTCTTTAATCGATTGTTTGACTTCTGTTTGCTGTGAAAGCTCGCGTGCAAATTCCTCTGGAAAACCGCCGCCTATGTACAAACCGTCTACGCCAGGTGGAAGCTTTTCTCCTTTTAACGGTGAAAAGTAAACTAACTCCGCGCCGTAGGCTTCTAGCAATTCCAAGTTTTCTTCGTAATAAAAATTAAAGGCCGCATCTCTCGCCACTGCAATCCTCACACGTTTTTCTCCTTTATTTATGAATAGCGGCTGAGTAGAGGATAACGAAGGGGCAATTGACCGCGCATAAATTTCATCAAGGTCCACCGTTTCACTTACCGCTCTTGCAAGCTGTTCAAAAAAAGGATCCAATTCTCCGCGCTCAATAGACGGTACAAGCCCTAAATGACGTTCAGGAATGGACGGTACGGCGTTTTTCTGCAAATAACCGAATACGGGAAGGTTACATTCCTGCTCAACGGCTGCTTTAATTAATTCGTAGTGTCCACCGCTACCTACTTGATTCACGATGACTCCTATAATCGTGGGCTGATCAGAAAACGTTTGAAATCCTTTTACGATTGCCGCTGCGCTTCTTGCCATGCTTGCGCCGTTGACGACTAGAATAACAGGCGTTTCTGTAATCACGCTAATTTCCGCCGTTGTTCCTTCATCTGTTAACGGATTCTTCCCGTCATAAAATCCCATCACGCCTTCGATAATAGATAAATCAGCTCCGACGCTTCCTCTACTTACAATCTCTTTTACGACTTCATGAGGAAGCATCCACGTATCTAGATTACGCGCTTTTCTTCCTGTCACTGCGCTATGGTAGGTCGGATCAATATAATCAGGACCACATTTAAATCCTTGAACCTCGTATCCTTTTTGTTTAAAAGCGGACATTAATCCGATCGTCAGCGTTGTTTTTCCAACGCCGCTTCCCGTTCCGGCAATGACAATACGTCGTGTTGTCATGAAACATCTTCCTTTCGTTTACGAAAATGGAATTACTGCAACAGAGATCGTCACATTTCCCGACTTCTTTTTCTCTACTTCAAGAGATTTCGCTCCGCTATACAAACGAACGGCAGGCTCACTTACCCCGTAAGCACCCGTATATTTAAAAACCGTATCAGACGGTGCGTTGATTTCCACTTCATTCATCTGTTCGGGCGTGTAATAAACAAATTCCCATCCGTGCTGATTGACGAGCTCAATGAGTCCCTGTTCGTCTTTTTTCAAATCAATCGTACAAATCGCTTTGACGCTTTTAATAGAGAAGCGGAGTTCATCTAACGTTTCCTCTATTACTGCTTCGATTTCTTCCTTCGTTGTTCCTCTATTACATCCAATTCCAAGAGCAATTGTTTTTGGCCGATAAAGAACACCGTTATGTAGCAGCACCTCTTCGTCTTTGGATAAGATACGATGTGTGACAACAAGTGCAGCTTGAAAATCTTCATTTAGTGCTTCTCTAGTTGAACGTTTATAAGTAAAATGAGCAGGCAATGGATGGTCGTAATTCCACCAACTACGCTCACCGGACTCTTGCACGATCACCACTCTCTCTTCGTTTACGACTGACGCACTAACGGGAGTCAGCTTCTCTGCTGATTCCCACACCCAGCCAAAACGCTTTCCAAATAAGTCAACGGGAATCGTTTTCTGAACATCTGAAGCCGTTGTGATCACGGGATGTGCCTGTAAAAGAGCCGCGACTTCCCTCGTTAGCTCATTCGCTCCTCCGATATGACCTGAAAGAACACTAATCACATTTTCGCCTTTATCATCGATCACGACAACCGCTGGATCCACTTTTTTATCTTTTAAAAGCGGAGCAATCATTCGAACAACGGCTCCTAACGAGATAATTAAAATAATCCCTTTATATCGTTGAAAAAGAGAAGGAAGCAACAATCGAACGCTTCCCTCAAATAATTGAATTTGCTTTTCTGACTCGTCTCCTTTACCAAACTTGCTCATGTAGTAAAGATCGGCATGCTGAAAGGTTGCACGTAATTTTCTGGCAAGCTCCACCCCGTGCTTTGTAATCGCAACAAGCGCATAATCGCCGTCTACTTTAACGTCAGGTATCATCGACTCTTGCAATGAAATCATCTCGTTGACACTCCTTTACGATACCCATGAGTGAAGGCTTGGTCATATAACTTTGAGCGATAATCTTTGTCATGGATATCCGGGTCTAGTGCCCAGCCAGCTAAAATCATGGCTTGCTTTCGAATCCCATTTTTCTTCATATCTTTATCTAGATGTTCAACGGTCGTTCGGACAATTTTTTCATCGGGCCATGAGGCTTTATAGACGACCGCAACTGGAGTATCCTTACTCCAACCGGCCGCTATAAATTCCTTCATCACTTTTTTCGTCAGCGTCGCACTCAGAAAGAGCGCAATGGTACACTGATGCTTTCCGAGGTCACGTAGTTTTTCGAACTCTGGGACAGGCGTTCGTCCTTCCGCTCTTGTTAAAATAAGGGTCTGTGTTAAGTCAGGAATCGTTAATTCTGCTCCAACAGCCGCTGCAGCCGCAAATACAGAGCTCACACCTGGGATAATCTTCGTTTCAATTCCTTCTTTTTTAAGTAACGCCATTTGCTCCATAATTGCTCCGTACACCGCAGGATCACCCGTGTGAACACGAACGACCTTTTTTCCTGTTTTTACATGTTGCACCATTACTTCGACCATTTCTTGCAAATGCATGCCGGCCGTTTTAATAATTTCCGCATCTGGCTTCGCTTTTTTAATCAGTTCCTCACTCACAAGAGAGTCTGCATAAAGCACCACATCCGCTTCTTGTAAGAGGGTTAAGCCTTTTACCGTAATTAAATCTGGATCTCCTGGTCCTGCGCCAACAATATATAGCTTCATTTTCTCACCACCATTAATGTTAAATATTCGAGATCAACGTTATGTAATTCATTTATGTTCCAAACGACTTCTTCATCAGACGTAACCTTCGTAATGACAGATGCTTTCTCCGCAAGCCCAAGCTCATTTAAGACATCGATCATAACATCCATCACCTTTGCTACTTTTATAAAGACCACACAGTCGTGCTGTTCGAGCGCCTGCTTCATCTTTTCACGATCGCCCGTTGCTGGAATGATCGCTACATGATCATCACCATCCGCAAGTGGAAGAGCTAATCGTGATGCAGCACCGTTAAAGGAAGAAATACCTGGGACAACCTGCACCTCTACTTCTGGATGCTCTTCACGCATCATTTTCATCATATGAATAAAGGTACTGTATAAAAGAGGATCACCTTCCGTGACAAATGCAACGTCTTTCCCCTCCTGAAGCTTCTCCCATACCTTCTCAACCGTTCGCATCCACTGCTCGTTTAAAATGGCAGGATCTTTTGTCATCGGAAACACCAGACCAAGCATTTCCTTTTCTGCTGGGTTCACGTACACATCAATAATTTTATGGGCATAGCTTTTACTTCCTTGACGCTTTTTGGGGTAAGCGATTACGTGAGATTCCTTCAATTTTCGGAAGGCTTTCACGGTAATAAGCTCTGGGTCTCCAGGACCAACACCAAGACCGTATAACGTTCCAATCATTTTTCTTCCTCCGTTTCTCGTCTTGCTGTAATAATATAAATAGGATTTAGTGCGTCAAAGCGAGTAAGATTTAAAATAGGCTTACTTCTAGAGGCCTGAATGAGCATAATATCAACAGCAAACCCTCGCTCTTTAAATCCTCTCACTGCGTCCATCATGTTTTCAATCGTCACCGCGTTTAGTACGATACGACCGTTTGGCTTTAAGCGCTCGCAGCTCTGATCCAAAATTCCATTCATATCTCCTGCGGTTCCTCCAATAAATACTGCATCAGGATCAGGAAACTCTTGAAGACGATCAGGTGCCTTTCCAAGTACAGCTGTAAAGTCGGTGCGAAACTTGTGCATATTGAGGTAGCAATTGGCAAGGTCTCCCTCATTTTTTTCAATCGCATATACGCTGCCGTGACGGCTAATCCGTGCCGCTTCAATCGCTACTGAGCCTGTACACGTACCAACATCCCACACAACGCTTGTATCCGTTAGCTCTAGTGCACTTACGCTTAATGTTCGCACTTCTTTTTTGGTGATCAGACCTTTTTCGGGCTTACGCTGGTAAAATTCATGATCGTCAATACCAAGTGACCAAACGGGACCGTTCTTTACTTGTTTTAACACAACCACATTTAAAGGAGAAAAGGAGTGTTCGCATGCATCCGTTAACGTCCACCAGCCTGTACGCTCCTCTTCTCCACCAAGATTTTCCCCCACAAACATTTCATATTCGTCCATCCCATATGACAACAGATATTTGGCAATGATGGAAGGAGAGTTCTCATGATCGGTAAGAAGCACGATCTTCTTCTGTCCATCTATCTTTTGCGCTAGTCCCGTCATCGAGCGACCGTGTACGCTAATCATCGTTGCATCTTGCCAACCTTCTCCTATTCTAGCAAAAGCAAGCTGAATCGAGCTCACGCTAGGGTACAGCTCTATTGGTAGTTTTTTAGATAAGTAGCTCCCAATTCCGTAGAAAAGCGGATCACCTGATGCCAATACGACCGTTTGGCGCGTTTCATTTTTTAATTCTTCTACAAGAGAGGACAAACCACTTGTAATGCTACGTTTCTCTCCTTGAAAATTTGGGAAGAAGTCTAGCATCCGCTCCCCTCCAACGAGCAGTTCGCTTTCATCAATCCACTGCTGATAGGTTGGAAGAATACTAGCTACACCACTATCTCCTATTCCAATTACCTTAATCCCCACTCTCGACCATCGCCTTTCCTAATTGTTCGCCTTTCATCGTGTACAGCGTCGTTTCAATCGTTAGATCACCTTTTACTTCAGTTAAAGCTGATTGATTGCAATATGTACAAAGCTTTGTAAAAAAAGATTCGTTTCCCGCCATTATTTCGGCTGCCTGTGATGCTGTATTTGCTTCCTTAATCTCTTCTACAAGTGAATCAGAGGCTCCTGATTGGGCCGCCACTTCGGACAAGAATGCGAGACTGACAGGAGCGCTCTTAGAATGAACCATCATAACGCCCTGTGCGACCTTTGAGAATTTCCCCATCATCCCAACCATTGATACTTTTTTTACACCTTGCTTTTTGCATTGCTTCAGCGTGAAGCCAACAAAATCACCCATTTCAATAAAAGCTTCCTCTGGCAAATGTGGATACTGCTTCATTGCGTACTTTTCGCTTCTCCCACCTGTCGTAATGACAACGTGCTCACAATTAGACGCTCTTGCAACGCTGATCGCTTGAACGATACTTGCCATGTAAGCAGAGGTAGAAAACGGCACCACAGTTCCCCTTGTGCCTAGAATGGAAATACCGCCAATA
This sequence comes from Priestia koreensis, assembly GCF_022646885.1. Taxonomy (GTDB): domain Bacteria; phylum Bacillota; class Bacilli; order Bacillales; family Bacillaceae_H; genus Bacillus_AG; species Bacillus_AG koreensis_A. The sequence goes on from NZ_CP061868.1 coordinate 3,197,358, forward strand.
ATACCGAGGCGACCGTTCAGCGTTTTTTCAGCCATTTCCTCTCCTTTCGGAACCGAGATAATGACTCGTACGCCCGTTTTCACCCCGTATTCCGTTAGTACGTCCTCGACCACCTGTAAAATCATTTTCCGCGGTACGGGATTAATAGCCGCTTCTCCCACCGAAACAGGTAGTCCAGGCTTCGTCACGCGTCCAACGCCTACCCCACCGTCTAGCGTAACGCCTTCAGGCTGAAAGCTTACGGTCGCTTCAATGAGCGCACCGTGCGTGGCATCCGGATCATCCCCAGCGTCTTTAATCGTCGAAGTTTTGACAGAACCGTCTAGCCATTCACAGCTTTCCATCTGAAACGTAGCAAATTTCTTGATCGGTAAATAGATGGTTGCTTCTGTTTGCGGAATACCGGTAATAAGCGCTGTTAGAGCCGCTTTTGTGACAGCAGTCGCACATGCTCCTGTCGTATAGCCTTGGCGAAGCGGCTTTTCTTCCGTTTGTTTCTTTGCTTCCATCTCACTGAACGGCTGTTGCTAAAAGCGAAATCGCGTTTAACGCCGCAACTGTTACCGTACTCCCACCTTTTCGACCGATGTTTGTGATGAACGGAATATCAAGCTTTGCGAGCTCCTCTTTTGATTCCGCAGCGGACACAAAGCCAACTGGAAGACCAATGACGAGTCCTGGTCTTGCTTCTCCTTCTTTAATAAGGCGAATTAACTCTAAAAGAGCCGTCGGTGCATTTCCAATCGCAAAAATGCCGCCGTCCGCTTCTTTTACGGCCTTTCTCATCGAAATAATGGCACGAGTCGTATCCAAACGTTTTGCTTCTTCCATTACATCCTCATCTGAAATATACACGCGAATGTCACCGCCAAATTGCTCGATGCGCTGTTTACTTACGCCAACTTGTACCATTTGCACATCTGCCACAACTCGTTTTCCGCTTCTGATCGCTTTGATCCCTGCTTGAATAGCATCACGGTGAAACACCATACTTCGCCCAAGCTCAAAATCGGCTGAAGCGTGAATAACACGCTGAACAACCCGATATTGCTCTTGTGTAAAAGGATGTTCCCCGATTTCTTCTGTAATCATTTCGAAGCTTTTTCCTTCAATTTGCTGTGGCTGCACGGTTAACGGTTTAAACTCTGTACGAAAATCCATTACTTCTCCCCCTTAGATAACTGATGTACGGCTGTTAGCACGTCCTCAAATGTTTGATGCACGTTCCCATATGAAATGTCAGGACGCTTAATCACAATGACATGGACCCCTAAATCCTTCGCGGCCTCAAGCTTTTGATCGACTGATCCGACTTTCCCACTTTCTTTTGTAATCATCGTCGTGACGCCGTACTGCTTATAAAGAGCCTGATCAAATTCTTTTGTAAAGGGCCCTTGAATAGCGATAATATGCTTCTGTGGCAAACCGAGCTGCTCACATTTTTCCATGTTGTCTTTACGAGGAAGCATTCGAGCGATAAGCTTTACATTTGGCAAATGCAGCAGTTCATTTGTAAACACCTGGAGCGTTTTGCTTCCCGTTGTTAGCATGACGGTGCCTCCACGAAGCGCTGCAAGCTTTGCCGCCTTTTCATAGCTTTCGACAACCTGAAGAAGCGGATCATCAATAACGTGGTGTGCGCGCTCATAGCGGATATACGGGATCGACGTATTGGCGGCCGCTGCAATTGCATTTTTAGAAGCTTCTTCTGCAAACGGATGACTCGCATCTACTACTAACGTAATCTTGAGGTCTTGAATGATTTTCTCCATCTCTTCTGCCGTTAAGCGGCCGACTCTTACAGGAATGTTCTCATTTTTCAACTCAATAGCAGCATTTTCAGTTACTACTGTTGCAAGCACGGAATGCTCGGCTTGTTTTAGCTTGCGTGCTAATTCACGTGCGTCACTCGTACCCGCTAAGCATAGAATCATCTTATTTCCCTGCCTTCTCAAGCTCGTGATGATGGTGGCTATGATCATGATGATGGTGGCTATGATCATGATGGTGGTGGTGATCATGATCGTGATGATGATGATGGTGATCTATGTGCTCCATCGCTTCTTTACGATACACGCACGTATCACAGTTCATTTTCACTTCTCCCTCTAACGCCTCGTGTGCTCGGTCAAGAAGGATCGTCTCCAGTTTTTCATGAAAGCCGAAGTAGCCCGCAAGTGACACCACGGTCCCATTCGACTGATTATTAAACTGTTCGACCATTCCCTCTAATCGCTTAATTAAGATCCCTGTAAAGAGGAAATAAGGTAAAATGATAATTCGTTTCGCTCCTAGTTTCACACATCGTTCAATACCTTGTGCGACAAGCGGGTCCGTCACTCCCATAAAAGCAGGTTCGACCATCTTATAGTTCGTTTTTTCCCATAGAAGACGGCTAATTTTGTAAAGTTCGCTATTTGCATCCGGATCACTTCCGCCTCTTCCTAAAAGCAGAATAGCCGTGTCATCTGCTGGTGATTCCGTGTTTTCTCCTAGCTCGTGAAGGCGCGTTTTTAAAATTTCAAACGTTTCTTCATGAATGCCGATTGGACGTCCGTACGTGAAGCCGATATGTGGATACTGTTCTTTTGCTTCATCAATGGCAGCTGGAATATGGATTTTCGAGTGCCCTGCTGGTAGAAGCATGATTGGAATAAGATGAACATGACTTGCGCCTTTTTCAATACAGTTCTGAATTCCCTCTGTAATGGTTGGATGCTGGAACTCTAAAAAACACGTTTCAACCAAAATGTCCGCTCCCATTTTTCCCTTCAAACGCTCTGTCACAACGAGCACCTGCTCATTGCCCTCTGAATCTCTACTACCGTGGCCAATAAATAAAACTGCCTTCATCTATGTTTCCTCCTCTTAATCGTCCCCGCATGGAACAGGTTCTAATTTGATTTTTGGTGTGACATCACGATGAATAAATCCTCCGACTGCACCGACACGTTTAAAAAATTTATAAAAGGACTCATTCGCATGTCCTTGTTCTTTGTATTCGTGCACGATGCCTGTTACCATCTCTACAATCTCTTCCTGGGAAATACCTTCTGCAACAGGTTGTCCGGGATGTGCCGTGCGACCAACTGTTTTGGCTCCTAAAAACAAGTCAAACTTCCCTCTTCGAAACACAATGCCAATATCTTCGTTTACCGCGCCGTAACAAGCCATGGCGCATCCGTTAAAGCCAATTTTCAATTCCTTAGGAACATCCATTCCACCAAGAAGTTGCTGTAGCTGCTGAACCTGGGGAATCGAAGAATCCTTTTCTCCTTCGCAAAAGTCACATGCTTTTACCGTGACAACCGAGCCAACCGGAAAAAGTAAAAATCCTTCTGCTTCTAGCTTTTCTGTTATTTCATGAGGAGATAAAGTTGGAATTGATAGCTTCATATAGTGGTCCGTTGTATATTCAATGCTTCCTTTTTCTCCCGCGATTGCTGCAAGAGTCGCTAGCTGCGTTGGAGTAAACTTTTTCTCTACTACACCTGGACTAACAGCCACTTCAAAGATCGTTTCCACCTGTTGTTGAACGATGGTCGAAGCAGCCTCACCGCTTGCAGCTTGAAGCGCCTCCTCTGCCCATCTTCTAGACGATTTAATTTCGACATCTTGATCAAGTGCCCACGGCTCCGCTTCTTTTTTTAACCGCTGATGAGGCTTTAATGGCTGTGTCGTTTGATTAAGCGTGTATTTACGCTGATAGCCTCTTGGTGTAATCATTAAGTCCTCATACATAAACGTGGACGAGTTTCCAATTACAACCGTTGTCAGCATCCCGATATCGTGTTGCAGCATGTCAGCTAGCGTTGTTTTAACGATTTCCTGACGATCGCGATAAGCGCTCTTCACAAGTCCTACTGGCGTATCAGGCGAGCGATAGTTTAGTAGAATTCGCTGTGCCTCCATAATTTGACGTGTTCGTCTCCCACTTTTAGGGTTGTAAAGCGCAATGACAAAATCTGCCTGAGCTGCCGCATCTAGCCGCTTTGCAATGAGCTCCCACGGTGTGAGGTGATCACTTAAACTAATCGTGCACGAATCGTGCATAACAGGGGCCCCCAGCAGTGACGCACAGGAATTAATGGCTGAAATCCCCGGGACAACCTCCACTTTTATTCCATCAGTCGGTTTCCAGCCTTTTTCAACTAATACTTCGTAGACAAGTCCAGCCATCCCATATACGCCCGAATCTCCGCTTGAAATAACAGCGATCGTTTTACCTTGCTCTGCCTGCTTCACCGCTTCTTGTGCCCGACTTACTTCTTCCGTCATTCCGGTGCTAATGATTTGTTGATCCCCAAGCAGGCCGCTTATCAACTCAACGTACGTTTTGTATCCAATAATCATATCGCTCTCTTGAATCGCTTTTTTTGCACGCTCCGTAATATGTTCAAAGCTTCCAGGTCCAAATCCCACGACCAGTACTTTTCCGCTCATCTCCTATTCCACTCCTTTCTATTGAATTACGACTTAACAGACTCTTTCTTTTCATCCTTATTCTTTTCAATTCCTTTGATCGCTTCTGTATGACCCGTACGAGCAAGCTGTCCTTCTTCAAAGTGGTAGACGAGAGAATCATGCAGAGGCACGTTATCACGCAAATGACTTTGCACCATCAAACGAGCTTTGTCTGGTGTCATCCCTTCATACCAAGCGCCTTCAGGATATACAACGACTACACACGCATCCTTACAGCGACCGTTACATCTTGTACGAGATGTATGCACGTGCTCGTCCAAGCCAAGCGTCTTAATTTCATCGCGGATCGCCACCGTAACCTCTTCTCCTCCTTTACGCATACAGCTTGATCCATTACACATTAGTACGTGTTTTTTCATTCCTTCTAAATTCCAGGTTGTCATATGAACACTCCATTCTTTTTGGCACATTTTTTAAAATGGTTAAGCTTTAAAACAAAAAAACACCTCTATCAATAGATAGAGGTGCAGAATAATAGACAGATTACATCAGCATACGCCTGCACTTCTGTCTATAGTCCCGTAGACGAAGTAGTTGTTGTGACGGCAGGTCTCCTGACTTTGGTTCATCATTTTATTGCGCCTTCCCGAGCATTCAGTGGCATTGTGCAATAAAACTCACCGTTTACAGTGGCGGGTACCGTGATGGATTTTCACCATCTTCCCTTTTAAGCGCAGCTCCTCTTTGAAGCTACACACCGTCATAACGAATATTCAATTTGTAGTGAACATAAAAAAAACTCCGCCAAGGAATTTGGCCGAGCATCGTTAATAAGGGAAGAAGGATAGACTTCTTCACCGCACCAACGCCTCGAACTTTCCATCCCCGAAAAATTGAAACATTCAAAATAAAGACAGGTCTCCTGACTCGTGTATCAGCCTACTTTGATTCCTTCCCGTCTACTTTCGACAGTGGTTTCATCATTTCGTCCACACTTACAGTTGCGGGGGCAGCTGTGGAATTTCACCACATTCCCTTTTAAGCGATTTCGCATCTTTATTTTTGGTAACTATAAATTTATGTAATTGGCAAAATTTTTCGACTTACGAGATTAATTATAGTAATGTTAAAATCCCTTTGTCAACAAAATAAAAGGAAATGTCCTCCACCTTTTATAAAGAAGAAGGGCACTTCCTTTCATGAAGCGGTGAGTACACCGCTTAAATCGTGACTTTATCTCTTACCTTTTTCGTACGGTGTACCAAGTGCTTTCGGTGCATCTGCACGTCCAACAAATCCAGTTAGCGCTAAAATTGTTAATAAATACGGCGCAATTTTTAGCAACACATTTGGAATTTCTTGAATGTACGGAATTTGCTCACCTGTGATACTAAGTGATTGTGCAAGCCCGAAGAATAATGCAGCACCCAGTGCTCCTAGCGGATGCCATTTTCCGAAAATCATCGCTGCTAGCGCTAAGAAACCTTGTCCAGCAATTGTCGTTCCAGAGAAGTTTGTTGCAATAGATGTTGCGTACACAGCCCCACCAATTCCAGCAAACAAACCAGAAAGCATAACCCCTACATAGCGCATAGCTGTAACGTTGATCCCCATCGTATCTGCTGCCATTGGATGTTCCCCAACAGAGCGAAGACGAAGACCGAACGGCGTTTTATAAATGATGTACCAAACGAAAAACGCAAGTGCAATCGCAATGTACGAAGTAGCCGGTACAGATTTAAAGAATAGATCTCCAATGACCGGAATTTTCGATAGAACCGGAACATCGATTTTATCAATACGAACTTGGATAAAATCAGTTTGACCTTTTCCATAGATGTTTTTAATTAAGAAGACAGATAGACCCGCTGCTAAGAAGTTCAGTGCCACACCGCTGACGGTTTGATCAGCTTTTAATGTGATTGTTGCAACAGCATGAATAAGGGCAAAAATCATGCTTGCAAGTGCCGCTAGCCCTATTCCTAACCAAGGAGCAGCTGCACCGAGTGAATCTTGAAACGTCAGTGTCGTAACGATACCTGTAAAAGCGCCAAAAAGCATAAGACCTTCTAATCCAATATTTACAACCCCTGATCGTTCGCTAAATACGCCTCCTAGAGCTGTAAAAATGAGCGGTGCCGCCGAGTAAAGCGCAGCCTGTGTGATTAGCGCAAGAATGTCAAGAAAGCTCATTTATTTTCCCTCCTTGCCGAGTCGAGTTAAAAACCAGCGAACAACGTAGCTAGATGCTACAAAGAAAATGATCAGTGCGATAATAATTCCAACAAGCTCAGATGGTACATTCGCCATAAAGTTCATTTCTGGTGCAGCTGTTTTTAAACCACCGAATAAAAACGAAGCAAGCACAATACCAATGGCGCTGTTCGCACCTAAAAGTGCTACCGCAATTCCATCGAATCCTGTTCCTGTAAAGGACGATAAGCTGTTCATGTATTGGAATGTTCCTAACCCTTCCATTGAACCGGCAAGACCTGCAAACGCACCCGAAATAACCATGGAAAGAATGATGTTTCCTTTTACGCTCATTCCCGCATATTGTGAAGCATGCTGATTGTAACCAACCGCTTTTAGTTCATAGCCTTTCGACGTTTTCGATAGTAAAAACCACATAACAATTGCAGCTAAAAGCGCAACAAAGATTCCGTAGTGCATACGAGAATTTTCCGTAATCGATGCAAAAAACGGTGATGCGAGTGAAGCTGACTCTTTAATGTTATACGACTTTTCGTTTCCGCCATATATATACGTCTTAATTAAGAAGCTTGTTGTATATAGTGCGATGTAGTTCATCATAATCGTAACGATAACTTCATTTACGCGAAAGCGTGCTTTCAAGAAACCTGGAACAAATCCCCAAATGGCTCCTGCAGCTGCTGCTGCTAAAAGTGAGAGCGGAATATGAATAACCGCCGGTAAATCAAATTTGTATCCAACAAAAACGGCGGCAAACCAGCCTACAAGAAGCTGACCTTCAACCCCGATGTTGAATAACCCCGTTTTAAACGCAAACGCCACGGCAATCCCAGCTAAGATAAGCGGAGTCATCGCACGTACGGTTTCTCCAAGCGCCTTCGGATCTCCGACCATCCCGTCAAACAACGACTGATAACCAAACACTGGATCATAGCCACCGATTAACATGATGATACCGCCCACTAACAGTCCCAAGATCGCTGCTACTATCGGAATGAGAACATTGATAAAGCGCTCATTTCTTAATATCTTCATGATGATGCACCAACTTTCTCTTGCTTTCCACCAGCCATCAATAAGCCAAGCTCTTGTTCGTTCGTTGTTTTTGGATCAACAACGGCAACAATTTTCCCTTCATAGATGACCGCAATACGATCGCTTAAGTTCATAACTTCATCTAACTCTAGTGATATGAGTAAAACGCCGCGTCCTTTGTCGCGCTCTTCCACTAGCTTAGAATGAATAAACTCAATAGCCCCCACATCAAGACCACGAGTAGGCTGTGCCGCAATCAGTAATTCAGGGCTTCGATCCACTTCACGGGCGATGATCGCCTTTTGCTGATTTCCCCCTGAAAGAGCACGTGCTGGCGTAAATTCACTCGGTGTGCGAACGTCAAATTCCTTAATTAACGTTCGGGCTTTTTCATAGATTTTTTTGTAGTTTAAAATTCCGCCTTTTGAGAACGGCTTTTTGTAATACGTTTGAAGAGCCGTATTTGCTCCGATCGTATAATCAAGCACTAGCCCATGCTTATGTCGATCCTGAGGAATATGACCTACCCCAGCCTCCGTAATCTTTCTTGTGCTAAGCGGTGTCAGATCAAGGTCTTTTAACTTAACAGAGCCTGATTTTGCTTTACGAAGTCCTGTAATAGCTTCGATGAGTTCCGTCTGGCCGTTTCCTTCCACTCCAGCAATCCCTACAATCTCTCCGGAACGCACTTCAAGATTTAGACCATTCACAGCGGAAACGCCGCGGGAGTCCTCAACTACTAAGTCCTGAATATCAAGCACCACTCCTTGTGGAACGGCATCTTTTTTCGTTGTTTTAAAATGCACTTCACGTCCAACCATTAAAGAAGCAAGCTCGTCCGCGTTTGTGTCAGCTACCGTTACAGTGCCGATTCCTTTTCCTTTACGGATAACCGTACAGCGATCACAAACAGACATAATCTCTTTTAATTTGTGCGTAATTAAAATGATGGATTTTCCTTCTTTAATTAAGTTTTTCATGATTTGAATAAGTTCTTGAATTTCCTGCGGCGTTAGTACCGCTGTCGGCTCATCAAAGATTAAAATATCAGCACCGCGGTACAGCGTTTTTAAGATTTCGACGCGCTGTTGCATACCTACAGAAATGTCTTCAATTTTGGCATACGGATCAACGGATAACCCGTACTGTTTTGATAGTGCTTCAATTTTTTGTGCGGATTCTTTAATTTGAATTTTCCCCGCCTTTGTTGGCTCACTACCTAAAATGATGTTTTCCGTTACCGTGAATTTTTCAACTAGCATAAAGTGCTGATGAACCATCCCGATCCCTAGGCCATTTGCCACGTTCGGGTTCGTAATCTTTACTTCTTCACCACGAACCTTGATTTCGCCTTTTTCTGGCTGATATAGTCCAAATAGCACGTTCATGAGCGTAGACTTACCGGCTCCATTTTCACCTAGAAGCGCATGTATTTCACCCTTTTGTACCTGAAGCGTAATATTATCGTTTGCTACGATACCAGGGAATTCTTTTCGAATATTTAGCATTTCAATTACATATTCCACAATGTACCCTCCTTCTACCTGTACGTTCTCTATGAAACTAGAAGGTTATCTTTATTCACAAAGAGGGTGACTCCATAGGAGCAGGAGTCACCCTAATACAAACATTACATACGTCATTGCTTTATGAGCGTGTGCTCACGTTTATTTTAAAGTTGATTCGAATTCTTTGTACTCATCGTCAGTTGCTGGTACTTTGATTTCGCCTTTAAGAATCTTTTGTTGGTACTCATCTACTGCTTTTAACGTGTCTTCAGTAAGATTGTCTTTTGTTGGAGCGATTCCAACGCCATCTTCTTCAAGACCGAATACTACTTCTTTACCACCAGGGAATTTTCCATCCATTGCTTCTTGCGTTACTTCTTGAACCGCTACGTCTACACGTTTAACCATTGAAGTTAACGTTACGTTTTCAGGCATACCTTCTTCATGTTGGTCACGGTCAACACCAATTACCCATACATCTTGACCTTTTTTCTTACGGTTTTTCGCTTCAGTGAACACACCATTACCTGTACCACCAGCTGCATGATAAATAATATCAGCGCCTTGCTCGTACATTGTTGCTGCAATTGATGAACCTTTTTCTGGAGCATTGAAGTCACCAGCGTATTGAACCACTACTTCAGCTTTTGGATTAACTGATTTTACACCAGCTTTAAATCCGCTTTCGAATTTTTTAATTAACGGAGAGTCTACTCCACCAATGAAACCGACTTTGTTTGTTTTCGTTTGCTTTGCTGCAGCTACACCCACTAAGAATGAACCAACGTGCTCTTTAAATGTAATTGCCGCTACGTTATCTAATGTAACAGGATTTCCTTTTGCATCTGTTAAAATGCTGTCAACTAGGGCAAAGTTTGATTTCGGATTTTGCTCTGCTGCTTTTTGAATATCATCTTCCATTAAGAAGCCGATTCCGAATGTTAAGTCAAAGTTTGCATCTACGAATTTGCTTAAGTTTGGCTGGTAATCGTCAGCTTTTGTAGATTGAAGATATTTGTAGCCTGTTCCTTCTTCAAGACCATGCTTTTTACCAAATGCTTGTAACCCTTCCCAAGCTGATTGGTTAAATGATTTATCATCAACCCCACCTGTATCTGTAACCATCCCTACTTTAAAGTTTGAATTTTTGCCGTCTCCGCCTGCTTTTTCAGCATTGTCAGAACCACAAGCACCCAAAATTGTTCCTGCCGCTAACACTAATGATAACGCTAAACCTGCTTTAACCTTTTTCATTGATAAATGACCCCCAATTTTTTTCTAAGAATGATGGATATGCTAAAAAAAGTAACCTATTTATTACCTTTTTTTACATTCACCTCCTCAAAAGCGTTTCCAAAACCAATAAAAAATTTTCTGAAAATTTAAAGCAAACTATTAAGTTCTTTTTCTCAATACGTGGAAGCTGAATTGATCCGCTTTAAAATAGTTTAATGAATAAAGAATAGGATCGTCCTGTACATCGTAGTGCATTTGTTTCAGTGCCAAAAGTGCTGTTTCTGGGTTACACTCTAGGACTGGTGACACTTTTTCATGATAACCGATCGGCTCTATATGAGCAATCGCATATGAGATTTTTTTCCCAGCCTGTAAGTTTAATACGTCTAGTAATGATTCTAATTCACCAGAAAAATAGTTTGGGAGATATTTCCTCGGCACTCGATCCACACAGTACACAACGGGCTGTCCATCCGCAGTACGAACGCGCTCAATCATTAAAATTGAATCGCCTTCCTCACATTGAAATCGCTCTCTATCCTCTTCTGTTGCTTCTTGAATTTGAGTGGATAAAAAGATTGTTCCCGGCTTCATTCCTGCTTGCTTAATCATATCTGTGACACTGCTTAGTTGTTCAATTCCCGAACTGAACGTCGGTCTACTGTTAATAAATGTACCGACTCCGTGTCGTCTAATAATTACATTCTCTTCTTCAAGAATTCGAAGAGCCTCACGCAGCGTTGCGCGACTGACACCTAGTTGTTTCGATAAATCAAACTCAGATGGAAGGCGCTCTTTTTCTTTGTAGACACCTTCTGCAATCTTCTGCTTAATGTTATCGATTACTTGCAAATACAGATGTCGACTATCTACTTTTATAGACATATCGGTTCCCCCATACAAAAATATCTGTCATCAGACATCTGATGTTTTACGCCTATCATAACCGAAAATAATATATCATTTTTCGACAAATAAATAAATAGGTTATATTAATTTTATTAAAAAACTTTTAAAAATTTATTAATTTTCTAATAAAGTGCTACAATAACCGAACTTTACATTATATTTGTATATCTTTAATCCATTTTGTCTATTGATCTCTTTCTATCTCTACATAGAAAAAATTAGCAACTATTTTATTTCCTTTATTTATTCGCACTCTTTTCCCTAGCCCATTTTGCACTATTTACACCTAGAAATCCTCTCCTTTTAAAAAAGAAGATGAATCTTGTCATTTTCCTTTATTTTCATTTCTCCCCACGTTGCTATTTAAACGTAAACGATTACTATTACTATTTACTCACAAACATTTTAATATTTATTCCTTAATATGCATTTCCAATCGATAAAAAAAGAAGAATGAATGGAATTCACTCTTCTTTTTTGTATATTATCTGTATTATGAGCCTACTTCTTCATTTCCGTATTGTGAGATGAGAACAGCTCGTGGTTTACTTCCTTCATATGGTCCTACTACACCGCGTTGCTCCATTGCATCAATCAATCGCGCTGCACGGTTGTAGCCCACACGGAATCGACGTTGAATCATTGATACAGAAGCCGTCTGCATTTCGACTACAAGCTGTACGGCTTCGTCGTATAAATCATCATCGAAGTCATCTGTTTGTTCAGGCTCATCACTTGGAATCATGCTTTCCTGGTATTGAGCCTTTTGCTGCGAGATGACGAAATCTACTACGGTTTCTACTTCATCATCTGATAGAAATGCCCCTTGAACACGGACAGGCTTCGATGCCCCAACAGGCATGAAGAGCATGTCCCCACGGCCGAGTAGCTTCTCTGCTCCTCCCATGTCCAAAATCGTTCTTGAATCGGTTTGGGAAGACACGCTAAACGCAATACGTGAAGGGATGTTCGCTTTAATGACCCCAGTGATAACGTCAACAGATGGACGCTGCGTGGCGATAATTAAATGAATGCCGGCTGCACGAGCCATCTGCGCTAGTCGTGTGATCGCATCTTCTACGTCTGATGAAGCAACCATCATTAAATCAGCAAGCTCATCGACAATCACCACAATGTAAGGCAAGTGCGGCTGCTTCGCTTCTTCTTCTTCATTATGTCGCGTTACATATTCATTGTAGCCTTCAATATTTCTTGTACCCGTATGAGAGAATAACTCATAGCGGCGCTCCATTTCGCTTACTACTTTTTTCAATGCCTGTGATGCTTTTTTCGGATCGGTTACAACAGGAGCCAGTAAATGAGGAATTCCATTATACACGTTCAGCTCAACCATTTTAGGGTCAATCATCATCAGCTTTACTTCATGTGGCTTTGCGCGCATTAAAATACTGACGATAATTCCGTTGATACAAACACTTTTCCCACTGCCCGTTGCTCCTGCAACGAGAAGATGGGGCATTTTATTCAGTTCGGCTAGAACTGCCTCACCAGAAATATCACGACCTAACCCAACTAAAAGTTTTGAATCTGGTCGTTTATTTTGTTTTGTCTCGAGCACCTCACGGATCGATACCATTGCGACCTCTTCGTTCGGCACTTCGATCCCAACAGCTGATTTCCCAGGAATCGGTGCTTCAATTCGAATATCTTTTGCTGCAAGTGCTAGCGCCAAATCATCGCTTAAGTTCACGATTTTACTTACCTTCACTCCGACATCTGGATGCACTTCATACTTCGTAACCGCTGGACCGAGATGAACTTTCTCAACCGTTGCTTTTACGCCAAAGCTTTGAAACGTTTTTTCTAGTTTTTCCGCGTTTGCATAAATGTTTTTATGCTCTTTCGCCTGGTTGCTTTTCTTCGGTACAGCAAGAAGCGTAACGGGAGGAAGCTCGTATGACGTATTTTCCTGCTCAACAAAATTCATAATAGGTGCCGGCTTCTCTTCTACCTCTGCCTTTTCTTTCGGTGCTGCTGAAGCTTTTACAGGCGGTTCCACTTTCAACACTGGAGGAGTAGCCGAAATCGCTGCATCTTCCTCCTCTTGATCAAAGTGTGCAATAATTTGCGGCCCTCCTGCTGTTCTTGGTGGTGGTGCTGGTGCCTCTTGCTGCTCATTTGTTTCCTCTTCCTGTGGAGGCTCCACATTTTTCACCTTTTTACGCTTTGGACGTGGTGTTCGTGCTTGTTTTGGCTGACTCTTCTTTTCATTCAGCCAATCCTTCATATCCTCAATGCCTTCTTGTACCTCATTTACGATAAACGAACCAATTGGCTTAATGATACGAAACAAGGTTTCTTGCAACGAACGACCTGTAATTAAAATAATTCCCACAATGATTAAAATAGAGGCCATTAATTCCGTTCCAAGCTGATCAAATAAGTAATAAGAAGCGGCAAACATCACTGCACCAATCATCCCACCACCGAGATCGCTGCCTGTCGCCTTGCCTTGTGCCTCCAGCCAAAATAAATCCCACGTATTCATAATGACGGATGGATCTTGAAACATTCCGTCTCGTGATAAATTTTGAAATAAGGTCACATGACTAAATAACAGGATGGCGAGTATAACAATATAAATACCAATTAACGGTCTTGAGACAAAGCTTGGACGCTGTCTCTTCCAGATAATATACACAGCAACAATTAATAAGCCAATAAGGTTGAGCATGTACCATTCACCTGTAAAAAATCGGATAAACAGCACAAGCGTTTCACCTACTACTCCAAGCTCAGCCATTCCAATACATGCAAGCGCAAATAGAAACAGCCCAATTAATTCATACTGTAAAATTTTCTTCCATTCTTCTTTCTTTGCTTCACTTCGTTTTCGTTGTTTTTTCTTAGCCATTCTTTCACTCCAATCACCCGACACAGATTGCGCTGTAAAAATGATCCTATACAAAAAGTACACCATTTCTTTGCAATCCCCTGCTTGTTCCCTTAAAAACTTCAAAAAGACACCTCTCCATTGTCTTTTATGATCGTGCGTTCTCACGCCAATTAGACAAGGAGCGATGCCTCAAGAACACGTTCGACGTGCTTTCGATGTATCCTATTATACCATATTCTCTTTCAGTTTCTATGATATGCTAATGAATTTAAGCCTTACATCACCGTTTCGCCAGGCTGATAGCGACTGTCTAGGTAATCTTGTGGATTCGTGCTTAGCATACGGACAATCTGATGTTGTCCATTCTCATTTTGCATAACGACAAATGGAATTCCGTTGTACTCTACAACCTTTTGTTGTGCCTCCGTAACTGATTCAGTCGGAAAAATCAGCTCTTGCGGCATCATCGTGTATAAAATCATTGAAGAAGATGCTCCTCATTGGACTGATCTTCGTGACCAATCAACTCATTTAGCTTACGAAGAGCTTGCCCGATTCCGCCTACTTCATCAATTAAGCCGTACTCTACCGCGTCTGCTCCGACCACATTTGTACCGATATCACGTGTTAAATTCCCTTTTGAAAGCATCAGCTCTTTAAATTTTTCTTCCTGAATGTTTGAATGCTTCGTTACAAAATTAATGACGCGTTCCTGCATTTTATCAAGATATTCAAAGCTTTGTGGGACTCCGATAACAAGACCTGTTAGTCGTACCGGATGAATCGTCATGGTAGCCGTTTCCGCGATAAACGAATAATCCGTCGATACAGCAATAGGAACACCGATGGAATGGCCTCCACCTAGTACGATTGATACGGAAGGTTTGGAGAGAGAAGCAATCATTTCTGAAATCGCAAGGCCTGCCTCCACGTCTCCACCAACTGTATTGAGGATAATCAAAAGACCTTCAATATTTGGGTTTTGCTCAATTGCTACAATTTGTGGAATAACGTGCTCGTACTTTGTCGTTTTGTTTTGTGGTGGAAGCTGCATATGTCCTTCAATTTGACCGACGATTGTCAAACAGTGAATCTTCGTATCTGGTGTCATTTGAGCAACATTTGTTTGACCAAGCTGTTGAATTTTATTTACTAGATCTGATTTATTTTGCTTTTGTTCGTCTTGCTGAGGAGCTGCTTCTGCAGACTGATATTCATGTTCATTTGTCAATGCGCTCCCGCTCCTTTCGATAATGGAATACTGTTAGTATGAGCGCTCTGTCCATTTTCATGCTTATTTTCCTCTTTTAACTTCATTCTTTGCTCATAAAAAAAGGACGGATTAGAACCTGTATCGGCACGAATCCATCCTTTTGCTTTTCTACGACTATTTGACTTTGAGCTGTTCAGCTTATATTTCCATAATAATTGGTAAAATCATTGGGCGTCTCTTTGTTTTTTCATATAAAAATTGATTAAGGCTCTCTCTCATTCCTAATTTAAGGGAGGACCATTCGATTGTGCGTTCACGAATAGAGTCTATAAGCAGCTGCTCTACTCGTTCTGTAGCCTCACGTAATAGCTGCTCAGATTCTCGAACATATACGAACCCTCTTGAAATAATTTCAGGACCTGTCACAATTTTTCGATTTGCTTTGTCAATTGTAACGACTACGAGCAAAATTCCATCCTGTGAAAGAAGACGACGATCGCGTAGAACGATATTTCCTACATCTCCTACACCTAATCCATCAATAAGCGTGTTTCCAGATGGTACTTTTGTCGAAACGGACGGCGTTCCTTTTTTATAGTCAATTACGTCCCCTTTATCAACAATAAAGATACGGTCTTTTGATAGACCTACTTCTGCCGCGAGCTTTGCATGAGCCATTTGCATGCGATATTCGCCTTGAATCGGTATAAAATAGGTCGGCTTCATGAGATTAAGCATGAACTTAAGCTCTTCTTGACTTCCGTTTCCTGATACAGTCACAGGCTGACGGCCATATATCACTTTTGCTCCAGTGCGGAACAATTGATCAATGATTTTCGAAAAAGGAAGCTCATTTCGTGGTGCAGGGACGACTGAAATAATAATCGTATCCGTCTGCTTTACTCCGACAAATTTATCATTTTGACGCAGCATACGAACGAACGGCAGAAGTGGCTCCTGATGCGTTCCTGCTGTCAAAACGATCAGCTCTGAATCGCTATATTTGCTCATCTCCTGAGGAGAAACAAACAATTCCTCTGGTACAGATAACTGATCAAGATCACTTGCTACGTCAACCATGCGCTGAAGCGTACGACCTAGCACGACTACTTTTCGATTTGTTTCTACAGCTGCGTCAATTACCTGCTGAATGCGGTACACGTGAGTGAGAGATGTGGCAACAATTACCCGCTGTTTTGCTTGACGGAATGATTTCATCATCTCATTTGCTACAGAAGCTTCAGAGGCCGTATAGCCTGGTCGCTCAGCATTGGTGCTATCTGATAATAAAAACAATACGCCCTCTTCGCCAAGCGCTGCCATTTTCCCAATATCAGCACGCTGATTGCCAACAGGTGTTTGATCGAATTTGAAATCCCCTGTATGAACAATCGCTCCTTCAGACGTATGAAATGCGATCCCAATTGAGCCTGGAATGCTGTGGCTTGTGGAGAAGAATGTAACGTTTGTTCGCTCGTGGCGAATTGTTTTGTCCGTATCAATCACATATAATAATTGCTTTTTGTTCACACCAACTTCTGAGAGCTTTTCTTTCGCCAACGCAATCGTAAATTTTGTCCCGTAAACTGGCGCATCTAGCTTACGTAGAATGAATGGTAAACCGCCGATATTTTCATCATGCCCGTGGGTAAGAAAAATTGCTCTTACCCGATGCTTGTTTTCCAATAAGTATGAAACGTCTGGAATGACAACATCGATACCGAACATTTCATTTTCTGGAGACATAAGACCTGCGTCTACTACGTAGATATCGTCATCCAATTCCACTACATACATATTTTTGCCTATTTCTCCTACTCCTCCTAGAGCGAAGATTTTGATATTTTCTGTCTTTTTCATATTCAACCTAGTTCCTCCTACATCATATAAAGCCGCTCAAAGTCACTTACTAGTATTATAACTGATGTAGAAATTGGTGTACAATGATTTTCCTTGACTGGAAACCATTTTTCAACAGAATAACATGCGAGCAATTCTTTCAATCTTATTCTGTTGTTCTACATGAAATCGTCCTCTCGTATTTTCATGCTCCCTCTTTAACGGCTATTTTCTAAGTTTTTAGCCGTTTCACTCGTCTGTACTTTCTTTTCATTTTCTAACGTTCCAAACAAGACATCCATAAGCGGATTTGATACGCCAAACCAATAATTTTCATTTTTGTAGTGATGAAGAATATGAGTTTTTTTCAGCCATTTTCCTAAGCGAGTTTTTGGTTTAAGAGGGCGATGAGCGACATAATGTTTCCATTCATACGTTAAGAGCATTGCGATGAGACCCATTCCAAATGCGATTGTTGATGTGAAACTCCCGACTATTACATAATAAATGCTACTTAAGATCGCAAAGTTTGGAAGACTGTACCAGATAGGTAAAAAGAGCAGATGTAAATCGTTTGGATCTGTGTGATGGTCATAATGTAAGCGCTTTAATAACCTTAGAAAAAAAGGATTTTTCGGTGCTTTTAAATGAAACAGAAATCGGTGCGTGAAATATTCACTGAACATAAACACAACAAGCCCGATGCTAACATGCACCAACAGCCACCACGTAATGTTCTGAACGCTTAAAAACACAACGCCCGTGATTAAACATAAAAACAAAACGGAAATATCAAAAAACAAAAAGAAATCTGTATACAGCTTTTTCATCTTTCTCCCTCTTTCTTATTCCTTTTGATATTGTATATTCCGCTTCTTTCACCATTATCCTTTTCATACATAGAAAAATCCTATGCCAAAGTGACATAGGATTCCTTTTTATAACGTTTCAAGCAGTTGCACAAGCGTTGTACGCTCTGTTTCTGTTAATGGAATTAACGGAAGGCGCACAGGTCCTGTGTCTAACCCTTTTAATTGAAGAGCCGTCTTCACTGGGGTTGGACTTGGTGCTGCGAATAGTCCCTTCATGACAGGTGCTAAACGCTGATGCTGCTTCGCTGCCTGTGGATAATGACCGCTTTCAAACAAGCGAATCATTTGCTGCATTTCGTTTCCAATTACATGTGAGGCAACAGATACAATCCCATTCGCTCCAATAGCTAAAGAAGGTAATGTTAAGCTATCATCACCGCTATATACAGCAAAATCATCCGGTGTATTGGCAATGAATTCAGTCATTGTATCTAGATCTCCGCCTGCATCTTTAATTGCGACCACATTTGGAAGCTGTGATAAACGTACAACCGTCTCAACAGCAAGACTCACAATGGAACGGCCCGGTACATTATAAAGCATTACAGGTAGCTTTGTGCTTTCTGCGATCGTCTTGAAGTGAAGATACAAGCCATCTTGGCTAGGCTTATTGTAATACGGTGCCACAAGCATTACTGCATCTACACCAATTTCTTCTGCCTTCTTCGTCATATCAATTGATGCACGCGTATTGTTGCTTCCTGTCCCTGCAATAACAGGAACACGTCCATCCACAACTTCTACCACATGGCGGAAAAGAGCAAGCTTTTCCTCATTTGTTAAAGTCGGTGATTCGCCAGTAGTCCCTGCAATAACGAGGGAATCAGAACCGTTGTCGATTAAATAATTAATCAACTCGGTCGTTTTGGCAAAATCAATGTTTTCTTTATTATCGAAAGGGGTGACCATTGCAGTTGCAACTTTCCCAAAATCAATCATGCTTTCACTCCTAATACTTGTTTATACATTCATTTTTGAAAGCTCAAATGCATTATGAAGTGCATTAACCGCTTGTTTTAAATCTTCTTCTTTTACTAATACCCAAATCGTCGTATGGCTATCAGCTGATTGAAGAATTTGAATTCCCTCTTGTGACAAAGCGGTCACAATTTTCGCGGTTACACCAGGTACTCCGGCGATTCCCGCTCCTACTGTTGATACTTTCGCACAATGACGTGTCACGACTGGATCATGACCAAGTTCATTCAGAACTTCAATGGCACGATTTGTCGCTTCATTTGTAACTGTATACACGACGGCATTCGGAGAAATGTTAATAAAATCAACGCTAATTTCTTCATTCGCCATCGCTCGGAACACTTCCGATTGAAGATCATAGTGACCCTCTTTGGCTTTTACTTTAATTTGCGTCACGTTTGAAACATGGGCAATACCTGTTACGAGACGCTCTTGAATATCACTACCATGGCCTTTTGCATGACCAAGAGAGGTGACAAGCGTTCCTTCAGACTCAGAGTACGTAGAGCGAACGCGCATTGGAATTTTTGCCTGCATGGCAATTTCAACTGCACGTGGATGAACGACTTTTGCTCCCTGATAAGCCATGTTGCAAATTTCATTGTACGTTAATACCGAAAGAGGACGCGCATCTTCCACAATACGTGGATCTGCAGTCATAACCCCTTCTACATCGGTAAAAATGTCAATAAAATCAGCTTCAAGCGCTGCCCCAAGTGCTGAAGCAGACGTGTCACTGCCGCCACGGCCAAGTGTTGTAATATCACCGCTCATGGTAGCCCCTTGGAACCCTGCAACTACGACTACATCATGCTCTTCAAGCTCTTGTAGCACGCGGTCACAGTTCATCTCAAGGATTTTGGCATTTGTAAAATCGTTGTTCGTTTGGAATCCAGCTTGAGCACCGCTAAGTGCTGTCGCGTTCATTCCATTCGCATTTAACATATTGGTAAATACAACGGAAGAAATTAATTCTCCGCATGACATGAGCATATCTAGTTCACGCTTATTTAGAAGCGCTTCGTTTGCATCGACTAAGGACAACAGTGTGTCAGTAGCGTAAGGTTCTCCCTTACGTCCCATTGCTGAAACGACAACAACCACCTTGTAATCTTCGTTTAACGCATGTCTGATATGTTCTAAAGCCATGGTGCGTCCACGTTCATCGCGGACCGAAGTACCTCCAAATTTTTGGACTATTATCTTCATACTTCCACCTCGTTCGTTGCTTCAGATCGTGTTGTTATTTAACAAGTCCAAGCTTCAGTAAAGATTCAGCGATCTGCACAGAGTTCCATGCAGCGCCCTTTAATAGATTATCAGAAACAACCCATAGATGGAAACCTGTATCCTTATCTAAATCTTTACGAATACGTCCGACAAATGTATCATTTTTCCCTACAGCATCGGCCGGCATTGGATATACTTGGTTTTCTGGATCGTCTTGTAATACTACACCAGGTGCAGTTGAAAGTAGAGATTTTACTTCTTGCGCTGAAACACCTTGCTTGTTAATTTCAATATATACAGATTCAGAGTGTCCTGTGACAACTGGAAGACGAACACATGTCGCTGCTACTGAAAGTTCAGGCATATGCATAATTTTCTTCGTTTCATTGATCATTTTCATCTCTTCAAACGTAAATCCATTGTCTTGGAATTTATCGATTTGCGGGATCGCATTAAACGCAATTTGATAATGCTTTTTATCGCTGCCCACCGGAAGAATTTCAGGTGTGAACTCTTCACCATTTAAAATAGCCTGTGCTTGTGTTTTTAATTCGTTGATTGCAGCTGCACCCGCACCTGATACCGCTTGATAAGTGGATACAACTACTTTATCTAAGCCAAAGGCCTGACGGATCGGTTCTAGTGCGACAACCATTTGAATCGTTGAACAGTTTGGATTGGCAATGATTCCGTTGTGAAGCTTAATATCTTCTTCGTTCACTTCTGGTACAACTAAAGGTACGTTCGGATCCATGCGGTATGCACTTGTGTTGTCCACAACAATTGCACCGCGTTTTACTGCTTCAGGTGCAAATTGCTTTGATACGCTACCACCTGCGCTGAACAATGCGATTTGAACGCCTTCAAAGCTTTCAGGAGTTGCTTCTTGCACTTCATATTCTTGCCCTTTAAAAGAAACTTTTTTACCTGCTGAACGTGCAGATGAAAGAAGTGTAAGTTTACCAATTGGAAAATCTCGTTTTTCAAGTGTGGCAAGCATTTGCTGCCCCACTGCTCCTGTTGCTCCAACTACTGCTACGTGTAATCCATTCTCTGACATATTCGTTCCCTCCAAATTCGGTTCACAATTCCCATTTCATCTTTGTACTTGTTATTGTTAAGTAACGATTGTTATGTTTTATCGAGCTTTGACAGGGTTTTGGCGTCTGGTATGACGTCATCATCCTGCTTATGCGGGATAAATGAATAGCTATTATTTTATCATACTATTACGCTAAAGAAGAGAAGATTTTATAAAATCTTCTCTTCCCCATTCTATCAATTTTCCTCATTTTTCGCTATCACGGAATTTCTCGACAATAACCGGCTGTAATTGCTCGCCTTTTAAGGCTGCTAGCACCGTATCAACGAGTTGCTCCATGCGAGCTACCATTGAGTTTGGTTTGCCAATCGGGTCGTCTTGACCAAATGGGATGAAATAAATGTCTTTGGCTGCCATAAGCCTCATCAAATTCACACCGTTTAATCCAAGTGCATCGTTTGTTGAAATACCAAGTACGACTGGACGATGATTACGCATAGTCGCTTTCGCTGCCATTAACACAGGGGATTCGTTCATTGCATTCGCAAATTTACTCATGCTGTTTCCTGTCATCGGTGCTATGATCATGCAATCGAGTGGAAGCTTTGGTCCTAACGGCTCTGCTTTTACGATCGTATCGACAACAGGATTTCCTGTAATATCTTCAATTCGCTTAATCCATTCTTCGCTCTCTCCGAATCGTGTGCTCGTTGTTTGCACGGTATATGACACGACTGGAATTACTTCTGCACCTAGCGAGACGAGCTTTTCAATTTGAGGCATCACTTCTTCATATGTGCAATGAGAACCAGTCAAGCCAAAGCCAATTCGTCTTCCTTTAAATGATGTCAAGATTTTTTCTCCTCTCTTTTCTTTGCTTCATCAGTCAATAGCTGCGCCAAAACGTTCGCTAAAATTTTCCCCGCTGTTTTAGGAGCAACAATTCCTGGAAGTCCTGGTGCGAGTATTGCCTTAATACCGCGTTTCTCAGCGTATCTAAAATCAGTTCCACCTGGTTTGGATGCCAAATCAATAATAAACGCATGAGACGGCATTTTCGAAATCACACCGGTCGTTAAGATTGGATACGGAATTGTATTAATGCAAATATCAACGTTTGTCGCATGCTGTGCCAGATCAGCTAACTGAAACGGAGTAAGCCCCATTTCTGTAATACGAGCGATATGCTCTGATTTTCTTGCGCCTACTTTCACGTGTGCCCCTAATGAAGCAAACGATCGGGCAACGCTCATTCCAACTCGCCCTAAGCCTAAAACGAGGATATTTGAGCCATGAATCGTGAAATCCGTGTGCTGAATGGCCATCATGATCGTTCCTTCGACCGTTGGAATTGAATTGTAGATGGCCACATCATCGCGTTCAAATAGCTGTACTAAGCGCCGCTTTGTGTTTTTCACAAGCGTATTTAAATAATCATTGGTGATACCTGAGTATAGAACACAGTGAGATGGTGTTTGTTCCACCATCTTTTGAGTAAGTATTACTTTTTCATTTGAAAAAATGGTATCGACTTGCCCTTCGTGGTTCGTGCCCGGGACTGGAAGAATAATCGCATCCACATCTGAAAAGTTTACTTCGGTAATTTGATATTTGGTTGCACCTGCAAACCCGTGATCAAGCTGATCAAATCCTATCAATGATACTTTGGCATCTAATTCAATTAGTTTTCGAATAACTTCCAACTGTCTCGCATCACCACCGATGACAGCGATATGCAAATCAGTCAACATCTTATTAGTTCACCTTCTTTTCCTAAGATGCGTGCTTTGTAGTGTATTAAAAAAGGCTGCCATAAACTCTATTGAAACCCTACCTTTTGCCTAACGACCTTTTTCTCCAACATATTATGTTCTAAGGCGGGAATGGGTGAATCTTTCTTCGCTTTCTTACTGAAACTGAATCTTTCTTCTTAATTATTATTTAGAACATAGTTTTATTAATCTAAATACAGACTGCTTCATCTACTATGTATCTCACTATTAAACACTTGGGGGGATCTTTTTTCTCCATAAAAAAACCTCTCTGACAACTGTCAGAGAGGTTTCTCATTCGCTTAGCTCATACTCGGCAATATCCACAATAATCATATCCGTACCGATCTTTTGAATATGGCTCCACGGAACGCGAATTTCATTTCCTTGGCGCTTAAAGCCAAACCATTTTACAGTCGGAATGATCAATGCATTGATTTGTCCTGACTGCTCGTTAATTTCTAAATCCGTTTGACCTAAAATGCCGAGGCGTTCCGCTTTTTTTATATCAACAATTTCTTTTCCACTAAGCTCACTTAACCGCATCTTTTCCACCCCTTCGCAATGTTCTACTATCATATATAAAAGGGGAAAAGAAAAACATGCCTATTATTTTCGTAAGCTTTTTGGAAGATCACCTGATGGACTGATTAGAGAAAGCGCAAAGTCGTCTTTAAAAATACGACGTGCTAATTCATCCACGCTTGGTTTTGTTACATCACTAACAAGCTGAATAATGTCATCCAGTGAACGATGCTCCCCAAGCATTAACTCATTTTTCCCGTTACGGCTCATACGGCTGTTCGTACTCTCTAAGCTCAGCATTAGATTTCCTTTTAGCTGTTCTTTGCTATTGTTAAGCTCTTTGTCGGTAATCCCTTTATCTTTTAACTCATTTAACGTGTCTTGAATTGTATCATACAGAACATCTAGCTGGTTGCTTCCTGTTCCTCCGTAGATCGTCACAAGCCCGTTGTCGCGGTAAGAAGAATGGTAAGAAAAGACCGAATAAGCGAGACCACGCTGTTCACGAACATCTTGGAACAGACGGCTACTCATGCTTCCACCAAGCACGTTATTTAACACGATTAAGCTGTACACATCTTTTGATCCGATCGCAAGACCTTCAAACCCTAAGCATAGATGTGCTTGCTCTGTATCTTTTTTGCGCGCTAGTTTTTCCGTAAAGAACGTTGGCTTTTCTGCCTGCTGTGGTTTGTGTGGTGACGTATATTCACCGAAATACTTTTCGATTTCTTGCACAAACGAATCATCGATGTTTCCTGCTACAGAGATCACGACGTTTTCTGGAATATATGTTTTGCTCATATAATCGCGCATTGAATCGCCGTTGAATGTATCAAGCGTCGCTTCTGTTCCTAAAATCGGGTATCCTAATGGATGATTACCAAAAGATGCTTTGCTTAGAAGATCATGAACAATATCATCTGGCGCATCTTCGTACATTTTAATTTCCTCGTACACAACGTTTTTCTCGCGCTTCAACTCTTCTTCATCAAACGTTGAGTTAAAGAACATATCTGCAAGCGTATCTAGGGCTTGATCTGCATGCTCGTCTAGAACTTTTGCATAATAGCACGTATACTCTTTTGACGTGAACGCATTCACTTGTCCGCCGATACGATCAAAGCTTTCCGCAATATCGCGCGCTGAGCGTGTTTTTGTTCCTTTGAAAAACATGTGCTCTAAAAAGTGCGACACACCGTTAATAGTCGGATCTTCATTTCGTGATCCTGTTCCAATCCATACACCAATTGCGACAGAACGCACCGTTGGAATGTTTTCTAATACAATTCGTACTCCATTTTTGCAAGTATATCTGTTAATCAAGCTATTGCCTCCTCTTTTGTCAATCACCTATTGATCTTTCATCACTCGTTCTTCATTAAGTAATGTTGACACATTTCCAAGCGTATATCCTTTTGCTTTTATTTGCGTAATTAAACGGTCTAATGCGCCAGCCGTAGATTCTGTTGGATGCATCAAAACCATCGCTCCTGGGTGAACTTTGCCCATCACTCGGTTAAGGAGAACGTCAGGGCTTGGTTTTTGCCAATCAATTGTATCCACACTCCACATAATCGTATGTAGTTTAAGCGTTGCTGCAATGTTTACGACCTCGTCCCGGTAGCTGCCGCTTGGTGGCGCAAACCACTTCACTTTTTGACCTGTCGTCGATTCGATGATTTGGTTTGTGCTCTCTAGCTGTTCTTTGATTTTCGCAGCTGTTAGTACCGCCATGTTAGGATGCGTATAGGAGTGATTTCCAACTTCATGACCTGCATCTACAATCATTTTAGCCATTTCTGGATTATTTTTTACCCATCTTCCTTCTAAAAAGAAAGTTGCTTTGACATGTTGCTTTTTGAGCGTCTCAAGCATAGACGGAATATATTCATTTCCCCAGGCAACGTTAATGAGCAGAGAGACCATTGGCTTCTCTGGATTTCCTCGGTAAATAGGTGCTGGTTTTAAGTCGTTCAAATGAACCGTTGGTGGTACCTGTGTGTATACGAGCTTATTACGCTGAAAGACACCCGATTTTTTCATATGTTTATATGAAGCATTAATATCCACCTTCAGTCCATTGTAGCCGGGTGTAAGCTTCCACACGGTATCTACTTTAGCATTTTTGTGGTGGAATTTCATACTTTTGTGCTTTTTGAGCGATCTCTTCGTAAAGCCGATCATGTGGTGTGTCCTTTGATTTCATGACTTGAATGTATTCATCCGTAAATGGGTTTTGGACCATCTTATATGTAAAGATAAATAAAAACACAAATGCAATTAGTTGTAGCGTAGATTTCTTCAATTCTACTCCCTCCCTTATCATAAAAAATATGTTAAGAGAGGACAAGGTAGAACTGGCCTTGCGACTAAAGTCACCGAAATGTTTGGACGAGTAGAACCCTAAATAGGATAGACCTTCACTTCAGATTACTCCCTTTCCGCAGGGTAAGCAATGAGCCTCCTCGTCGCTTGGCTTCTGCAGGGTCTCATCTAGCTTGTTGCTCCTGCAGGAGTGTCCCATCTTCCGTTTCGGTCTTTTTTTCGTGGCACTCGTAAAACCCTAAACAGATTAGTCTTTATTCACACGCTTTTTGTACAGCTTAGAAGAACCCTAATAGAAGCAATTTCATCGCATTCGACCAAAAGACTGGCTAAAAAAAAAGCTGGGACATCCCAGCTCTGGCTTTATTGTTGTTGTTCTTTTTGCTCCGCTTCGCGCTGTTCTTTTAGAATCGCTTTGCGTGATAGGTTTACACGGCCTTGTTTGTCGATTTCCATTACTTTTACAAGAAGCTCATCGCCCATTGAAACAACATCTTCTACTTTGCCGATACGTTCTTCAGCTAGTTCTGAGATGTGTACTAATCCGTCTTTACCGCTGAATAATTCAACGAAAGCTCCGAATTTCTCAATGCGTTTTACTTTTCCTAAGTACATTTGACCAACTTCTACTTCACGAACAAGGTCTTCGATGATTTTCTTCGCTTTTTGGTTCATTTCACTCTCAATAGAAGAGATGAAGATTGTACCATCTTGCTCGATATCGATTTTAACGCCTGTTTCTTCGATGATTTTATTGATTTGCTTACCGCTTGGCCCAATAACATCGCGAATTTTATCAGGGTTAATAGACATTGTTAGAATCTTAGGTGCGTAGCGTGAAAGCTCTGTACGCGGTTGGTTGATCGTTGTCATCATGTGTTCTAGAATTTGCATACGGCCTTTTTTCGCTTGCTCTAATGCTTCTTCTAAAATCTCACGTGATAACCCGTCGATTTTAATATCCATTTGTAGTGCCGTTACACCTTTTGATGTACCTGCTACTTTAAAGTCCATATCTCCAAGGTGATCTTCCATTCCTTGAATATCTGTTAATACAGAGTAGTATTCACCAGATTTGATAAGACCCATTGCGATACCAGCAACCGGTGCTTTAAGTGGTACACCTGCGTCCATCATTGCAAGCGTACTTGCACAGATACTTGCTTGTGAAGTCGAACCGTTCGATTCAAGTACTTCTGATACAAGACGTACTGTGTAAGGGAAGTCTTTTTCAGAAGGAATAACTGGCTCAAGAGCGCGCTCTCCTAGTGCACCGTGACCGATTTCACGACGTCCTGGACCTCTCATTGGTCTTGTTTCACCAACGCTGAAGGATGGGAAGTTGTAATGATGCATGAAGCGTTTTGACTCTTCTACACCTAATCCATCAAGAATTTGCACATCGCCTAGCGCACCTAGTGTACAAATGCTTAGGGCCTGAGTTTGTCCACGTGTGAATAAACCAGATCCGTGTGTACGTGATAAAAGACCGACTTCAGAAGAAAGTGGACGGATTTCGTCGATTTTACGACCGTCTGGACGTACTTTTTCTTCTGTAATAAGGCGACGTACTTCTGCTTTTACAAGCTTACCTAAAATTTCGTTCACTTGTTTAAGCGTTGTAGCATCTGCTTCTTCTTCTTCGAACTTCGCTACGATCGCAGATTTCACTTCGCTGATTGCATTTTCACGTGCATGCTTTTCTTGCACTTGAACCGCACGATTCATGTCAGCTTCAGCCATTTCCGTTACGCGAGCTTTTAGATCTGCATCCACATCATATAATGAAACTTCTACTTTTTCTTTTCCAACCGCAGCCACAATTTCTTCTTGGAACGCGATTAGTTTCTTAATTTCGTCATGTCCAAACATGATCGCTTCAAGCATGATTTCTTCTGGTACTTCTTGTGCACCAGCTTCTACCATGTTGATTGCATCTTTTGTTCCTGCTACAACAAGGTTAATATCGCTCTTTTCCATTTCTTCTACTGTTGGATTGATGACAAATTTGCCTTCAATACGCCCAACCGTAACACCAGCAATTGGTCCTTCGAATGGAATATCAGAAATAGATAGTGCTAATGATGAACCGAACATAGCAGCCATTTCTGAAGAACAGTTTTGGTCTACGCTCATTACAACGCTGACTACTTGTACTTCATTACGGAAACCATCTGCGAAAAGAGGACGAATTGGACGGTCAATTAAACGACTCGCTAAAATTGCGCGTTCACTTGGACGTCCCTCACGTTTGATGAATCCTCCAGGAATTTTACCTACTGCGTATAAACGCTCTTCATAGTTAACTGTTAATGGGAAAAAGTCGACATCTTTTGGCTCTTTTGAAGCTGTTGCCGTACTTAATACTGCTGTATCTCCATAACGAATTAAAGCAGCGCCGTTCGCTTGCTTTGCTAACTGCCCAACTTCGACAACTAGCTCACGACCAGCTAATTCGATAGAGAACACTTGTTTGTTGTGTTCCATTAGTTTAATACCCCTCTCTATTATGTAAAATCCCGCTTAGCCTACTTAATTCTAGTATAGACGAAAACGAAAGAAAACATATATGTTTCAATTATATGTACAAATTTAATTGTGTATCAAATTTAACATACTAAAAAAGCGGGAATGCTCCCGCTTTTTGTAGATTATCGACGTAAACCAAGTTTGTTGATTAACTCACGGTAACGAGTGATATCTTTGTTACGAAGATAAGTTTGTAAGTTACGACGTTTACCAACCATCTTTAAAAGACCACGACGTGAATGATGATCTTTTTTGTGTGTACGTAAATGTTCGTTTAGGTTGTTAATTTGCTCAGTAAGGATAGCAATTTGTACCTCTGGAGAACCAGTGTCGCTTTCATGAGTTTTATACTCAGCGATTAGTTCATTTTTACGCTCTTGTGTGATAGCCATCCGAGTCACCTCCTCATTAATAAAAACCCCAATTACCTAGCAGTACGTTGGTGAAGCGCAACGCCAAGCAATGGTTAAATACATTTGTTATAATACTATTTCTAGCAACTAAATGCAAGTCTTTCTCTAGGAAATTTCATTATTTCTTATTAAAATAGCGAATCGCCTCTTGTTTATCCTTTTCAATTTGAGCTACTAGAGACTCAATGCCATTGAATTTCTGCTCGCCGCGGAGCTTTTGATAGAAACGAACCTCCATTGGCTGATCGTACACTTGCTCATCAAATTGAAATAAATGAACTTCGATCGTAGGTTTTCCATCTGACTCTTTATTAAACGTTGGCTTGTAGCCGACGTTGCATACGCCTTGGTACCATTGCCCTAGAACATGTGCTTCTACTGCATACACGCCTGTCGATGGAATCAGGTAAGCGTCATCTGACTCTACGTTTGCGGTTGGGAAACCAATTTGTCTGCCCCTTTTATCACCGTGAACAACATGACCTTTAATTGAATATTCTCTTCCTAATAAATCCGACAATGCGTCTACATTCCCTTCTTTTAAACACTTCCTAATAAAGGTAGAGCTAATTTTCTCTTCGCCTAACGTTAGCTTATCAATAACTGTTTGCGTGAATTGATTTCTCGAATGAAAGGGTAAAGTTTCCATCGTCCCTTTTCCCATTTTTCCATACGAATAATCAAAGCCTGCTACTACATGTTTGATATGTAATCCGATAATGTACTGATCGACAAACTCCTGCGGAAGCAGGTTGGCAAAAGCAAGATCAAAATGCACTAAATACAGTCGATCAATTCCAAGCTCTTCAATGATTTCTATTTTTTGCTGCAGAGGAGTGATCATGTCGACGTGCTGAACATTTCTACCAAGCACGACCGATGGATGCGGGTCAAAGGTCATGACCGCACTTTTGATTCCCTTCTCATCAGCTTTTTTCTTCGCCATTTTAATTACTTCTTGATGTCCTAAGTGCACGCCATCAAAATAACCGAGTGCCATTACGGCTTGTGGCATTGCGTCTTGCTGAAAATGGTGCGGATGTTGAATTTCAATTACTTCCACAGTTCGTTCACCTTTTTCTATGTCAATCTTCGGTATGAATTGCTAATACTTTTACAGGCTTGATTTTATCCTCTTTCGTTGGATGAACTTGATAAATCGCAAGAACTTGTCCCGTTTCATCCATTACTCGGATCAGTTGTTCGGCATCTGTTATTTCATCTGGTTTTGCAAGAACAGCGCCATTTTTCACTTTCTCTGCTAATGTATCACTAATTACCCATTTCGGCAAATGATTGAGCGCCTTCTCAATGGGTAGTAAATGATCTTGAATGGTGCCTTCTTCCATAGCCTGCTCAATTTGCTCAAACGTTAAGCAATCCTGCAGTGTGAATTCACCTGAGGCTGTACGGATAAGGTCTGACATATGAGCAGGATAGCCTAGACGTTCACCCATCATAACGGCAAGAGTTCGAACGTAAGTCCCTTTGCTACAGTGAACGCGGAATCGGAAGGAGATCGTTTCACCGGAGAACTCTTCTCGTTCATCTAAAAGGGTAAGCTCATGAATCGTAATGTCACGACTTGGTCGTTCTACTTCAATTCCTGCACGTGCGTATTCGTAAAGCTTTTTACCATTTACTTTTACAGCGGAATACATCGGCGGCGTTTGCTGAATCGTTCCTGTAAGAGATTCAAGTACGTCTAGTACCTGCTTGCGAGAGAACGTATGAGTAACCTTTTTCTCCTCCACGGTTTCTCCTGAAGCATCTTCCGTTGTCGTTGAGAGACCTAGCGTGACTTCTCCTTCGTAGGTTTTAGAGTGGTTCGTCAAATATTCCACAACCTTCGTTCCACGCCCAATACAGATCGGTAGTACGCCTGTTACATCAGGATCTAACGTGCCCGTATGACCTACTTTTTTCGTTCGTAAAATTTTTCTGATTTTAAACACACAATCATGTGAGGTAAGACCTTTTGGTTTATTTAAAACTAAGATGCCGTCCATTGTACTGTTTCCTTCCTTTCTCAATACACTTGCAACAAAAAAAGGCATTTCCCCTGTTAATGGGTATTTCACCATCGTCATTTCTACCGGGGCAATGCCTTTTCTATATCAACGAGGTAAGGATCGCTTACTCTTCGTGATCGTCTTTTTTAATTTCGTGCAGTAACGTTTCAATGCGATTTCCATAATCAATGGATTCATCAAATTCAAACGTAATTTCTGGGGTTTTACGTAAGCGAATACGCTGACCAATTTCAGAGCGAATAAATCCTTTCGCCTTTGCTAGTCCTTTTAACGTATTCTCACGTTGTTCTGCGTCACCAAGCACTGAAATAAAGACTGTTGCCTGCTGCAGGTCCCCCGTTACTTGAACATCTGTTACTGTCACGAAGCCAATGCGTGGGTCCTTAATTTTGCGGCCAATGATGTCACCTAGTTCTTTTTTCATTTGCTCGCCCACACGGTTTGCACGTAGTTTCATCTTTGAAACACCTCTTCTCTATAGCCAATCAAACGACGTAAGCGTACGTTCAATTTCTGGAAAGGAATCTATCATTTCAAGAACACGGTTCAGTTCTTTTTCTGTCACCGTTGAATTGGAGGAAATGGCAGCAATTCCAAACTTGGTTCGCTGCCATTGATCCTGAAAATCGATTTCTGAAATGGATACATTATAACGCTGTTTCACCCTTGTCGTAATGCGCTGTAAGACAGACCGCTTATCCTTTAAGGACTGTGCGTCATAAATGATACATTCACATTCGACGTATCCAATCATTGACGAGTGATTTCTTCCATCACGTATGCTTCGATTACGTCGCCTTCTTTTACATCGTTAAAGTTTTTAATCGTTACGCCACACTCGTACCCTTGTGCTACTTCTTTCACATCATCTTTGAAGCGTTTAAGCGCATCGATTTCACCTTCGAAAATAACGATGCCGTCACGGATAAGACGAATGCCACTGTCACGAGTTACTTTACCATCTGTTACATAGCTTCCGGCAATCGTTCCAACTTTTGATACTTTGAACGTTTGACGAACTTCCATTTGACCGATGATTTTTTCTTCGTACTCAGGATCTAGCATCCCTTTCATCGCTGCTTCAATTTCTTCGATCGCTTTGTAGATAATGCGGTGCAAGCGTACATCAACATTTTCAGCTTCTGCTACGCGTTTTGCGTTCACGTCTGGACGGACGTTAAACCCAATTACGATTGCGTTAGAAGCAGATGCTAAGATAATATCTGATTCTGTGATTGCTCCAACGCCTGTGTGAATAATTTTAACCTTCACGCCTTCTACTTCAATTTTTTGAAGTGAAGCAGCCATTGCCTCTACAGAACCTTGTACGTCTGCTTTTACGATAATGTTGATATCTTTTACTTCACCTTGTTTGATTTGCTCAAATAAGTCTTCTAAGCTTACGCGGCTTTTCTCTCCACGCTGTGCTTCAAGCTGCTTCTGAGCACGAGCTTCCCCAACTTGGCGAGCTTTTTTCTCGTCTTCAAATACCATGAAACGGTCACCCGCTAATGGTACTTCGTTTAGCCCTGTAATTTCAACAGGTGTTGACGGTAATGCTTCTTTTACACGACGGCCCAGGTCATTGACCATTGCACGAACGCGACCAAATGTGTTTCCTACTACGATTGGATCACCTACGCGAAGCGTTCCGTTTTGTACAAGTAGAGTTGCTACAGAACCGCGGCCTTTGTCAAGCTCAGCTTCAATAACTGTTCCAAGTGCACGACGAGAAGGATTTGCTTTATATTCCTCTACTTCACTTACAAGTAGAATCATCTCTAATAGGTTGTCAATTCCATCTCCAGATAATGCAGATAGGTAACAGAAAATTGTGTCTCCGCCCCAGTCTTCAGATACAAGACCGTATTCTGTTAGTTCTTGCATCACGCGATCTGGATTTGCTGCTTCTTTATCCATTTTATTCACGGCAACGATGATTGGAACTTCTGCCGCTTTCGCATGGTTGATTGCTTCAATCGTTTGTGGCATAACGCCATCATCTGCTGCAACAACTAGAATGGTAATGTCCGTTACTTGTGCTCCACGTGCACGCATTGTTGTAAAAGCAGCATGTCCTGGTGTATCTAAGAACGTAATTTTCTTGTTGTTTGCTTCAATTTGATAAGCACCGATATGCTGTGTAATCCCACCAGCTTCGCCTGCTGTAACTTTTGAGTTACGGATTGAGTCAAGAAGCGTTGTTTTACCATGGTCAACATGTCCCATGATTGTAACGACTGCTGGACGTTCTACTAAATCCGCTGCGTCATCTTCTACGTCAAGCGTTTCAAATTCTGTTTCGTCGATGATGACTTCTTCTTCAACCTCTACGCCGTATTCACCTGCGATTAGCTCGATTGCATCTTTATCAAGCTCTTGGTTGATTGTTGCCATAACGCCTAAAAGGAATAATTTTTTAATAATTTCAGAAGGCTCTTTGCCTAATTTTTTCCCTAGTTCAGTAACCGTTAAGCTACCTGCAAACGTAATTTTTTCTGGAAGCTCTTTTTTCTTCGGAGCTACAGGCGGTTTTTGAGCCGCTGGCTTAGTGTTGTTACGTTTGTTTTTAGTTGGCTGATTATTTTTTTTTGTTTGTTGGTTTTTGTTTGAAGATTTATCTTTATTCACGCTAATATATTCATCCTCTTCATAATCCTTATTTTTGTTACTCGGAACAGAAGAAGCACTCTCCTGCACTGTTTCTTTTGGCTGTTTTTTAGCAAACAGTTCATCTAATCGTTTCACAGCCGATTCTTCTAAAGCTGTCATATGATTAGAAACATCAATACGCATATTTTTCAATTTCGTAATGACATCTTTACTTGAAACATTATGTTTCTTAGCATACTCATATACACGAATTTTGCTCAACACTTCCACCCCCATGAAAATTTAATCGAGCATGGTAGACATCTTTTTCGCAAATCCGTCGTCAACGATCGCAATCACAACCCGAGCTTCTTTTCCGATTGCTTCCCCTAAGCGATGTCGATCCGATACGTATTTGATGGGCACTTTGTAATAAGCGCATTTGTCTTGAACCTTTTTCGTGGTGTTTTCCGATGCATCTTGAGAAAGAATGACTAGTTTGGCGCTTTGCTTACGCACTTCCTTAATCACGAGCTCTTCCCCAGAAATGACTTTACGTGCTCGATTTGCTAAGCCTAAAAAGGAATACCATTTTTCTTGTTTCATCAATTGGCTTTTGTCTCCCCTTCGACTAGTGCAAGTAGCTCATCATAGATGTGATCGTCTACCGCCACCTCTAAATGACTTGCTAAAATGTTTTTCTTTTTGGCTAGAAGAATGGCCTCTTTTGTTCTATTTAAATAGGCTCCTCTTCCAGACTTTTTACCAGTTAAATCAATCGAAACCTCTCCTTCTTTGGAGCGAACTACGCGCACTAGCTCTTTTTTCGGTTTCATTTCTTGTGTCGCGATACATTTACGCATCGGTACTTTTCTTTGATTGTTCACCTGGTATCACCTCTTATTCGCTATCAGCTTCATCAAAGTCAAAAGCATCACGGTCGATTAATGACTCTTTTTCGCCTGTATAGATGCCTTCTTGCTCTGCTTCTGATTGACTTTTAATATCGATTTTCCAACCTGTTAATTTAGCTGCTAAACGTGCGTTTTGACCACGTTTACCAATCGCAAGTGATAATTGATAGTCTGGTACGATTACAGTTGTTGCTTTTGCTTCCTCGTTCACCATTACTTCTACTACTTTTGAAGGGCTTAGCGCATTGGCAACAAACTCAACTGGATCTTTTGACCAGCGAACGATATCAATTTTTTCACCTTTTAATTCATTCACAACTGCTTGAACGCGCTGACCTTTTGGTCCTACACATGAACCAACTGGATCCACTTCAGGGAATTCAGAATGAACCGAGATTTTAGAACGATCTCCCGCTTCACGAGCGACAGATTTCACTTCAACTGTTCCATCAAAGATTTCTGGAACTTCTTTTTCAAAAAGACGCTTTAACAGACCTGGATGTGTACGTGATACGTAAATTTGAGGGCCTTTTGTTGTCTTTTCTACTTTTGTAATATACACCTTAATGCGATCATGTGGCTTGTATTGTTCATTTGGCATTTGCTCACTTTGTGGAAGCAATGCTTCAATTTTACCTAAGCTCACGTAGATGAATTTTGCATCTTGACGCTGAACGATCCCTGTCATGATGTCTTCTTCACGGTCAATAAATTCAGAGTAAATGATACCACGCTCAGCTTCACGCACGCGTTGTGTTACCACTTGCTTCGCTGTTTGTGCCGCAATACGACCGAAGTCTTTTGGTGTTACTTCAATTTCAATCACGTCTTCGATTTGGTAGTTCGGGTTCACTTTTTGTGCCTCTTCTACCGAAATTTCTAAACGAGGATCGTATACTTCGTCAACTACATCTTTACGAGCAAAAACGCGCATTGTACCTTTTCCTAGATTCATATCCACGCGCACGTTTTGTGCTTGGTTAAAGTTGCGTTTATATGCTGAAATAAGGGCAGCTTCAATTGCCTCAATTATTACATCTTTTCCAATGCCTTTTTCTTTTTCTAACAGAGTCAAAGCATCTAAAAGTTCGCTGCTCATCTACCTAAGTCCCCCTTAATAAAAATCACGAGTTATCACTTAAAAAACGACCGCTAATCTTGCTAGCGCTACTTTTTCGTATGGAATCTCGATATCCTTTTTTCTTGTTTTAATTTTCACTGTAATTGTAATAGTTTGTCCATCAAAAGCTACGAGCTCACCTTCAAACTCTTTTGCGCCTTCGATTTGCTCATACGTTTTAATATATACATTTTTCCCAATTGCTTTTTCAACATCCTCTGGCTTTTTCAGTGGACGTTCCGCACCTGGTGAAGACACCTCTAAGAAGTAATTGTGAGGAATCGGATCAATTTCGTCCATTATTTCGCTTAAACGCTCGCTCACAATTCCGCATTGTTCAATGTCAATGCCATTCTCTGTGTCGATGAATACGCGCAGGAACCAATCCTTTCCTTCCTTCACATATTCAATATCAACTAGTTCAATTTCCAACTCTGTTACAATAGGCGTCACTAGTTCTTCGACGATTTCTGTTACTTTTCTAGCCATCCTATTCCTCCTTCAATTATGTTCGACACCTTCACCGTTTGCGTAATAGCAGTCCCTAATGTCCTTTGAATGATGCATGTGCTTCAATCAATAAAAGCTGTACGACCTTCACTTTTTCTCCTGATAAAAAGTCCCTGCTAAATTAGCAGGGCTCAGGAAAGGTTTGTTCAAGTGAGTGCTTAGCTTTACTGCCTTGTATTTATGTAAAGTCGGTCAGATCAGCTAAAAAACTATCGGTTCTACAACTTTACGAAATAAAAGACGTGCTAAGTAAACCTACCATCAATAGAAAAGAGCGGGTTTCCCCACTCTTTTCCGTCCGTTATCCTTAGCGTTTCCATATTTACTATACCATAACCATTTTTTTTATGCAAATTAAAATAGTGATAGCTGGTTTTGATCTGGCAGTGATTCTAAGCATCCGTGGTTGTCCAAATACTCAAGAATTGTTTTGGAAACTCGCCCACGCTGCTGAAGATCTTCCTTGGATAAAAATTCACCATTTTGTCTTGCCTTAACAATGTTAATCGCCGCATTTGTTCCAAGTCCTGGAATAGAGTTGAACGGCGGAATTAACTCTGTTCCATCAATAATGAACTCATCAGCGCTTGATCGGTATAAATCTACCTTCTTAAAGCCAAACCCACGTTCACACATTTCAAGAGAAAGCTCTAGCACCGTTAGTAAGTTTTTCTCTTTTGGTGATGCGTCGAGACCTTTTGCGTTGATTTCTTCCATTTTTGCGCGAATAGCTGTCGATCCCTTCACCATTGTATCAATGTCAAAATCGTCTGCTCGAACCGTGAAGTATGCCGCATAATACATAAGCGGGTGATGAACTTTGAAATAAGCAATCCTTACCGCCATTAATACGTATGCAGCGGCATGGGCTTTCGGGAACATGTACTTAATCTTTTTACAAGAATCAATATACCATTCTGGTACATCATTTTTACGCATTTCTTCTTCAAATTCAGGGGTTAATCCTTTCCCCTTACGTACCGATTCCATAATTTTAAACGCTAGTGATGGCTCAAGTCCTTGATAAATTAAATAGACCATAATGTCATCACGACAACCAATTACCTCACTCAGCGTACAGATCGCATTATGAATTAATTCTTGGGCATTCCCAAGCCATACGTCTGTTCCGTGAGAAAGTCCGGAAATCTGAACGAGCTCTGAGAATGTTGTTGGCTTTGTATCCTCAAGCATTTGACGAACGAATCGTGTACCAAACTCTGGAATACCAAGCGTTCCTGTTTTACACATAATTTGTTCAGGCGTTACGCCTAATGATTCCGTTCCACTAAAAATCTTCATCACTTCAGGATCATCGGTTGGAATTGTTTTTGGATCAATTCCGCTTAAATCCTGCAGCATACGAATAACGGTCGGATCATCGTGACCAAGTATATCAAGTTTTAAGAGATTATCATGGATGGAATGGAAGTCAAAGTGTGTTGTTTTCCACTCGGAATTACGATCGTCGGCAGGGAATTGAATCGGCGAAAAATCGAATATGTCCATATAATCTGGAACTACGATGATTCCCCCTGGATGCTGTCCTGTTGTCCGTTTGACGCCCGTACAGCCTGAAACAAGACGATCAACTTCTGCTCCTCTTAAATGCAAGTTATGATCACCTGCATATCCCTTCACGTAGCCATAAGCCGTTTTCTCCGCTACCGTACCAATTGTTCCTGCGCGGT
This sequence comes from Priestia koreensis, assembly GCF_022646885.1. Lineage (GTDB taxonomy): Bacteria > Bacillota > Bacilli > Bacillales > Bacillaceae_H > Bacillus_AG > Bacillus_AG koreensis_A. The sequence continues at coordinate 3,235,143 of NZ_CP061868.1, forward strand.
ATACGTTGTCCTCACCGAACAGTACTTTCGTATAGTTATGAGCGCGTGGCTGATATTCCCCTGAGAAGTTCAAATCGATATCGGGAACTTTATCTCCTTTAAATCCAAGGAACGTCTCAAACGGAATGTCATGTCCGTCTTTTGTGTATTTAATATCACAGTTCGGACAGTTTTTATCCGGAAGGTCAAATCCTGAACCGACCGATCCGTCATCAAAGAACTCAGAATGCTTACATTTTGGACAGACGTAGTGAGGAGGCAATGGATTTACCTCTGTAATCTCCGTCATCGTCGCAACAAACGAAGAACCGACTGATCCACGCGAACCTACTAGATAGCCGTCATCAAGCGATTTTTTAACGAGCTTATGAGAAATTAAGTAAATAACGGCAAATCCGTGTCCGATAATACTTTTTAACTCTTTCTCAAGGCGCGCTTCGACGATTTCAGGAAGGTCGTCACCGTAAATGCTTCGCGCTCTCGCATAGCTCATCGCTCTCATTTCATCATCCGCACCTTCAATGCGCGGCGTATAAAGATCATCCTTAATCGGTTTTACGTCTTCAACGCTATCCGCTAGCCCTTGTGTATTCGTTACAACGATTTCTTTCGCCTTTTCTTTACCTAAAAACTCAAAGCAATCGAGCATTTCGTTCGTTGTTCGGAAATGCACGTCTGGAAGTGAATGACGATTAAGCGGGTTTGCCCCACCCTGTGAGCTAACTAAGATCTGACGATAAATTTTATCGGTCGGATTTAAGTAGTGCACGTTTCCAGTCGCAACGACAGGCTTTTCAAGCTTCTCTCCCATTTGCACGATCTTCGTTAAGATGTCACGAAGAGCGACTTGATCGCGGACAAGCTCCATTTCAATTAGATGCTGATAGTTTGCAGGAGGCTGGACTTCGATATAATCATAAAACTCTGCGACCTTCTCTGCTTCCTCCGCTGATTTTTGCATCATGTTTTCAAATACTTCTCCACGATCACATGCCGTTCCAATTAACAATCCTTCACGGTACTTTTGTAGCTTGGAACGCGGAATGCGCGGTACGCGGTAAAAGTAATTTAAATGCGAAATCGAAACAAGCTTAAACAAGTTTTTAAGCCCCGTTTCATTTTTTGCTAGGATCGTTACATGATAGGGTCTTGCACGCTGATAGGCGTTTCCTTGTCCCATATAATCGTTAAACTGATTGTGAGAGGTAATCTCTTTTTCCATCGCATCTTTCAGCATTTTCGCAAGCAAATATCCCGTTGCTTCCGCATCATAAATCGCTCTGTGATGCTGAACAAGTTCAATATCAAACTTTTTCGCGAGCGTATTTAAACGATGATTTTTCATCTCTGGATACAAAAAACGACCTAACTCAAGCGTATCAATAACAGGGTTTTCGGCTTTTCCAAAACCAATTTTTTGGAACCCAACGTTTAAGAACCCCATATCAAAGCTTGCATTATGGGCAACTAAAATATCGTCCCCAATCCAGTCTTTGAACTTCTGTAGCACCTCTTCAATTTCAGGAGCGGTTTGTACCATATCATCGGTAATCCCCGTTAACTCAATTGTTGTGGCTGATAGTCGATGATGTGGATTGGCGAAGGATTCGAACCGGTCGATAATTTCCCCTTCACGCATTTTTACGGCAGCAAGCTCAATAATCGTATCGTAAACAGCTGAAAGCCCCGTCGTTTCAACGTCAAACACGACGTATGTAGCATCCGCAAGCGATCTGTCCGTCGGATTATAGGCAATCGGCACACCGTCATCGACAAGATTCGCTTCAAGTCCGTATAAAATTTTCACGCCGTTTTTTTGCCCCGCACTATACGCCTCTGGAAACGACTGTGCAACGGCATGATCCGTAATAGCGATGGCAGGATGTCCCCACTTCTTCGCTTGACCAACTAATGCGCCTACAGATGATACGGCGTCCATTTGACTCATCGGCGTATGCAGATGTAGCTCGACACGCTTTTCATCTGCTGGCGCTTCATCCACACGCTCTTGTGCTTTAATTTCATTCACATCATTGGCAATCATGACGAGATCGCGAACAAACGTGTCGTTTTGAACGCTTCCTCGCACTTTCACCCACATGCCTTTTTTAACGGCTTGCAGCAATGGAATATCTTCTTTATCACGAGAAAACATCTTAATCATGAGGCTATTCGTGTAGTCTGTAATTTTAAATGTAAGTAGTGTGCGCCCACTGCGAAGTTCCTTCGTTTCCGAATGAAAGATATATCCTTGAATCGCAATTCGCTTTTCTTCATCCACAATTTGCTCGATTGGTACAACGTCATCTTTGATTGTATATCCAACCGTAAGTGGACCTGATGGAAGTTCACTTGCTTCTTCTTTTTCTTTGTTTTTCATTTCCGTTAGGGCTGCAAATGCACGCTCTTCATCTTCTTGCTTTTTCTGTTCTAAAAATTTCGTATATGCTTCTTCTGATTGCTTAACTTCGGTTAAAAACTGAAGAGCTGGGAAGCCGTACTGCATATACTGATCCGCAATGAGCTGACCGTATTTTTGTCGCACAGACGTTGCCTCTGCATCATTACGTGCTTGTACTTGAAGCTTCACGCCTTGTAAGGTAGGCATTTGATTTTGCAAAAGTGATAGAAGCATAGGAGAAATTCCCTGCAATTCACTTACACAGTGACGCCAGTAAGACTGTGCGTCTTCTTCTGTGCACTGCTTGTCACCTGCTTCGATTGAGAATGTTACCTGTGCGATATGCGCAAACGTTGTGGTCAATCGCGTGAGCAAGATTTCATATACACGAAACGGCAAAATTCGCGGCATGTATAAATGAAAATGCCACGCCTTTTGTTCTTTTCGAATGGTCAGCTTTTCAATTGCTGCTCCTTCAAAGTAATTCATATATTGATCATCTGTCATTTCAAGCTGTTGCAAAAGCAGCTGAAATCGATGTTTCTGATCATGACTAAATCGCTCCATGTAATCCCCCTCCCTCTAACAATACGGTTTTGATTGTAACATAAATGCAAGGTACCCCAAACCAAAGAGGTACCTTGCTTGTGATTAGCTTAGTAATGCAGCTAATTTATCTTGAAGTTCATCAATTGATACGTCCATTGATTCCCCTGTTTCACGCACTTTCACTTCTACTACGCCTTCTGCAGCTAGCTTTCCAACCGTTACGCGGACAGGAAGACCAATTAAATCAGAATCGGCAAATTTCACGCCTGGGCGTTCCTGACGATCGTCCATTAGAACTTGATAGCCTTTATCTAAAAGCGTTTCGTACAGCTTTTCTGCTACTTCTTTTTGTTCATCGTTTTTCATATTCACTGGGATTAAGTGAACGTGATACGGTGCCACATTCTTCGGCCACACTAATCCATTTTCATCATTGAACTGCTCTGCTACTGCAGCAACTGTTCGAGAAACCCCAATTCCATAACAGCCCATGATCATTGGCTGTGAACGTCCGTTTTCATCAAGGAACGTAGCGCCCATTGCTTCACTATAGCGAGTACCTAATTTAAACACATGGCCTACTTCAATTCCTTTTGCAAACTTGATTGTTCCTTGACCGTCTGGAGATGGATCACCCTCTTCAATAAAACGAAGGTCTGTATACGTTGCGTTGAAATCGCGCTCTGGGTTTACATTTGTGAAATGGTGTCCCTCTTCATTTGCACCCGCAATACCGTTTGCTACTGCTTTTACCGCATGATCTGCTACGACTTCAATCGTACTTGGCAAGTTGATTGGTCCAAGAGATCCTACTTCACAGTTCATAACTTCTTTGACTTCTTGAGGAGAAGCAAGCTCTGCTGTAGAAGCTTCAAAGTAGTTTTTCACTTTAATATCGTTTACTTCATGATCGCCGCGTGCTAACACTAAAGCGTAGCGGTCATCGACTTTAAATAAAAGTGACTTAATGCACTGAGACGCTTCTGTATTAAAGAAAGTAGCCACTTCTTCAATCGTTTTTTGCTCTGGTGTGGCTACCTTTTCAAGTTTTTCCTCTTGAACAGATGGCTTTTCGTATGTGGCTACAACCGGCGCCATTTCTACGTTTGCCGCGTAAGAAGATGTGTCTGAATAAGCAATCGTGTCTTCACCGATTTCCGATAATACCATAAATTCATGCGTATCCTTCCCACCCATTGCACCTGAATCGGCAATAACAGCACGGAAGTTTAGGCCACATCTCTCGAAGATACGACCGTATGCATCATACATCTTTTGGTATACTTCATCTAAGCTTTCAGCTGTTGCATGGAAAGAGTAAGCATCTTTCATCACAAACTCACGTCCACGAAGTAAACCAAAGCGAGGGCGCTTTTCGTCACGGAATTTCGTTTGAATTTGATACACGTTTAAAGGTAGACGCTTGTACGATTTCACTTCATCTCGTAAAAGGCTTGTTACTACCTCTTCGTGTGTTGCTCCTAATGCAAACTCACGGCTATGACGATCTTTCATGCGCATAAGCTCAGGTCCATATGTATACCAGCGGCCTGACTCTTGCCAAAGCTCAGCTTGTTGAAGAGCTGGCATAAGCATTTCAACTGAACCTGCACGCTCCATTTCTTCACGCACAATTTTTTCAATGTTATTTAATACGCGTTTTCCAAGTGGTAAAAAGCTATAGATCCCACTTGCATTTTGTCTCATGAAACCAGCACGTAAAAGTAATTGATGACTTTTCACTTCCGCATCAGCTGGAACTTCACGTAAAGTTGGAATTAATACAGCACTTTGCTTCATTCTTTTGCACCTCTTTATTATCATCATGACGAGTCATGATTTATGTACTTGTTTTATCACAGTAAGTTTTATTATAGTATAAATTCATCGTAAAAACTATCAAAAGAAAAGTGACGGAAAAGAAAATAAATTCTTCTCCGTCACTTTCTTTGTGCCACCTGTTAACTTTCACCACATAGAGCTATTGTAAAAAGAAACGTTGAATATCATTCCATGTTACAACAAGCATTAGCAACATTAATAACGCAAAACCAATAAAGTGAACAAGTCCCTCTTTTTGACGATCGACAGGCTTGCCGCGTACTGCTTCCACTAAGAAAAATACGAGGCGACCTCCGTCAAGGGCTGGAAGTGGAAGTAAGTTCACAATTCCAAGGTTGATGCTAAGAAGTGCTGCCCATTTAGCTAAGTAATAGATGCCTGATTGAGCGACCTGATCAGTTGATGCATAAATACCAACAGGACCAGAAAGCATTTTAATAGAAAATTGGCCGGTGATTAATTTCCCTAAGCCTGTAATAATTTCTTTTGTAAACGTATACGTCTCAACAAAACCATTTTTCACTGCACCTACCACTGACTTTTCGACAGGCTGATAGACACCGATAATTCCAATGGTTTCATTGCCAACTTTTTTACTTTCTGGCGTAACCGAAATATCCTTTGTTTTCCCATCGCGTTCTACTTTAAAAGACAGCTCCTCTTCAGGATGCTTTTGAATGGTTTTTACCACATCTGTCCATGATTTCATCGCACTGCCATCGATCGTTTGGACTTTATCACCTGTTTGGAGACCTGACTTGATTGCACTGCCATCTTTCGTAAGTTCTCCCATAATAGGTTTGTCAATCGAATAACCAGACGCTAGCCCAATAACTAAGAAGATGACGAACGCTAAAATAAAGTTCATCAGCGGCCCAGCAAAAATCGCCATTGCTCGTTGACCGAGCGTTTTAGAAGCAAATTGACGGTTATACGGAGCAATCTGAACTTCTTCACCGTCCATTACGAAGTAACTCTCTTCGCTAATTTCAAACCGTTCTAACTGTTCATCCATCATCGATTCATAACCGGTAATGAACATTTGATGTTCAAGATCAGATTGCTCTACTTCAATACTTTTCGCGTCTGGATGCTGATCCTTATTATTTATAATGATGCGGTTTACTTTACCGTCCTGATCAAACTTTAAGCCAACGACTTGTCCTGGCTTAATTTCGATCATTTCTGGATCTTCACCCGCCATTCGCACAAATCCTCCTAGTGGTAGGAGACGAATCGTATAGACGGTTTCATTTTTGCGGAAGGATAAAATTTTCGGACCGAATCCAATAGCAAATTCTCGACACATGATACCTGCACGTTTAGCGAAAACCAGATGACCAAGTTCGTGAAAGAATACTAAAGCCCCGAAAATAACAATGAATGCGATAATGGTATTCAGATGCAACGGGTCTTACCCCCTTTTAGTAATTAGAGATTTTACATGATCTCTTGTAAACGAATCTACTTCTTGTATCGTCGTTAAACTTGGATGTTGAATAGCATCATGAGAAGATAGTGCTTCTTCAATCACATCTTCAATTTGCAGGAACGAAAGCTTATTCGCTAAAAATGCTCCTACCGCTTCTTCGTTTGCTGCATTTAAGACCGTTGGCATCGTGCCGCCGACTTTTCCAGCTTGATAAGCAAGATCCAAGCAACGAAAGCGTTCAAAATCCATTTGTGAAAAATGAAGCGTGGCAATCTCCCAAAGCTTTAACTGCTTGGAACCGGCTAACGGAATGCGATTCGGGTAAGTAAGTGCGTATTGAATTGGTACACGCATATCTGGCGTACCGAGCTGAGCAATGACGCTTGTGTCCTTATATTCAACCATAGAATGAATGATGCTCTCTTTATGAAGAAGAACATCAATTTGTTCATACGGAAGATCAAACAGCCAGTGCGCTTCAATTACTTCAAGCCCTTTGTTCATCATCGTTGCGGAATCAATCGTAATTTTTGCTCCCATTGACCAGTTTGGATGATTTAGAGCATCCTCCACCGTTACGCCGCTTAGCTCGCTTCGCGTTTTATCACGGAAGCTACCACCAGAAGCTGTTAAAATTAAGCGTTCGATGCTTTCACGCTTTTCTCCCTGTAGACTCTGAAAAATAGCCGAATGCTCGCTATCTACGGGTAGAATGCTAACTCCATACTTCTCTGCTTCTTTCATGACGATATGCCCTGCAGTTACGAGCGTCTCTTTGTTTGCAAGGGCAATGGTTTTGCGAGCTCGGATAGCTTCAAGCGTTGGCATTAAACCAACACTTCCTACCACTGCAGTCACGACAACATCTGCTTGTGGATGCGTCGCTACCTCGATTAAGCCCTCCATACCATATACAACACTAATATTGCTGAATTCTACTTTTAATGCCTCACAATCCTCTTTTTTTAGGACCGATACTAGCTTGGGAGAGAATTCATGAATAATTTTTTTTGCTTCTACTATATTATAACCAACCGACATTGAAACAAGACGAAAATCTTCTGGATTGTTTCGAATAACATCTAGTGTTTGGATCCCAATCGATCCTGTCGCACCGAGCAGTGAAATATGCTTCATCGTAATTCCTCCTGTTTCTTCTATCTTTCTATTATGCCATCATTAAGAAATACAGGATAGGTAAAATAAACAACAAACTGTCAAAACGATCGAGAATGCCTCCGTGACCAGGTAAGATTTTCCCTGAATCCTTTACCCCGTAATGACGTTTAAAGGCTGACTGAGCTAAATCTCCAATTTGTCCAAAAATGGAAATAACCAATCCGATTAAGAGTAAATAGATAAGGGATTGATCGAGCGGCGCAAAGAAGAAAAATAATGCGGCCACTACTAAAGCACATACGACTCCACCTACCGCACCTTCAATCGTCTTATTAGGACTAATTTCAGGCCATAGCTTTTTCTTTCCGACTGCGCGTCCCACAAAATAAGCGCCTGAGTCCGTCGCCCAAATAATAAAGAGGGCAAACAATAAATAGACGAGGCCACTGCTTCTAATTTCAAGCATGTAGCAAAAGCCCATCCCGACATAGACCGTCGATAAGAGCGCAAATCCCACTTCATCGAACGTAAAGCGATTTTTTGTTAAGACCGAATAGGTTAAGAAGAGCAGTACAGCGACTACAATTCCTTCCATTTTGTATGCATGAATGAGCCATGTATGCGGCGCCAGTAAAAGCCACAGTAATAGGAAACTTAGCAGTCCTGGCACCGATACGATACTCATTTTTTTCATTCGTAATAATTCATATAAACCGACTGTTCCTGCAAGATAGATAACAGTGGCAAATGGTATGCCACCTAAATATACTACTGGCACAAAGATCGCAATGGCAATTATGGCCGTAATAATTCGTTGTTTCATAAATTCAACACCTTTTATACTCCACCAAAGCGGCGTCCTCTATTTTGATAATCTTCAACGGCTTGAACAAAAAGGGCATCTGTAAAGTCAGGCCATAAAACATCTGTAAACCAAAATTCTGTGTAGGCAAGCTGCCAAAGCATAAAATTGCTTACGCGTAATTCTCCACTTGTTCGAATGAGTAAATCCGGATCTGGAAGGCCACCACTCATCAGATAGGTAGAAAATAGTTCTTCTGACAAAGGCTCCTTTATACGGCCTTCTTGATGATCTTTCATCATTGCTTTCATCGCTTCCATCATCTCATAGCGACTTCCATAATTTAAGGCAAAGTTCAAAATGAGACCGGTATTGTGCTTTGTATCATCAATTGCTTGATTTACAGCTTTTAATGTATGAGGAGGTAAAGCAGTCGTATCTCCCATAATTCGCACCTGTACATTTTCTTCAATCAGCTCAGGTAAAAACGTGCCGAGAAATTCCACAGGCAATTTCATTAAAAATTCCACTTCTGGCTTTGGTCTTTTCCAATTTTCTGTTGAAAAAGCATACAGGGTTAGAACTTTTATCCCTAGCTCATTCGCTGTTTTGGTAATGTGTCGGACTACCTTCATTCCCTCATGGTGTCCCATGATACGTGGTAAGGCACGCTTTTGAGCCCAGCGTCCGTTTCCATCCATAATGATGGCCACATGACCTGGAATTTCGGATTTGAGTAGCTCACGTTTTTTTTCTGAAAGGTTACGTACAGCGTCAGATTGATCTTTCTTCCAACGTTGAAATTTTTTAAACATCAAAAGGTCCCCCGTTGTGCCCTTTAGTAATCCATGTTACTAGACATTATTAACAAAAAAACCCCCTGTAAACATAGAGGGTCTTTTACAATATATTTTACAGTGAAAAGGCTTATACTTCCATAATTTCTTTTTCTTTATCTTTTGTAACGGACTCCACTCGAGCAATGTACTCATCTGTTAACTTTTGAATGTCATCTCCGTAGCTTCTTAAGTCATCTTCAGTGATTTCACCGTTTTTCTCAAGCTTTTTAAGGTTTTCGTTTCCATCGCGACGGATGTTACGAACCGCTACTTTTGCTTCTTCTGCATACTTTTTAACGACTTTTGTTAAGTCGCGACGACGCTCTTCTGTTAAAGCTGGGATGCTAAGACGAATGATTGAACCGTCATTTGTTGGTGTAAGACCTAAATCAGCTTTAAGGATCGCTTTTTCTACTTCACCTAACTGTGACTTATCATAAGGTGTAATAACAAGCATACGAGCTTCTGGAATGCTAATTTGTGCTAGTTGATTAACAGGTGTTGGTGCACCATAGTATTCAACTGTTACTTTGTCTAAAAGTGATGCACTAGCGCGCCCTGCACGTACTGAAGCTAGTTCACGTTGATAAGCTTGTACAGCTTTTTCCATTTTTTCTTTTGTACTTTGAATAACTTGTTTCGGCATATTATTTCCCCCTCACAATTGTTCCAATATTTTCGCCTTCTACTACTCGCTTAATATTGCCTTCTTCCATAACGGAAAAGACGATAAGCGGGATATCGTTGTCCATACATAAAGAGGATGCTGTTGAATCCATTACAGCTAACCCGTCTTTTAATACATCGATGTAAGATAACGTTTCGTACTTCACCGCATCAGGGAATTTAGTAGGGTCGGCACTGTATACGCCATCTACATTGTTTTTCGCCATTAGGATCACGTCAGCTTCAATTTCCGCTGCACGTAACGCGGCTGTTGTGTCTGTAGAGAAATATGGATTTCCTGTACCTGCTGCAAAAATAACCACACGCTTTTTCTCAAGATGTCGAATTGCTTTTCGTCTTATGTATGGCTCTGCTACTTGACGCATTTCAATGGATGTTTGAACACGTGTCTCTACGCCTAAGTTTTCCAAGCTATCTTGAAGCGCGAGGGAATTCATCACTGTAGCTAACATTCCCATATAATCTGCATTAGCTCGGTCCATACCCATTTCACTACCGATTTTACCACGCCAGATGTTTCCACCACCAACAACTACCGCGATTTCAATCCCTAACTCATGGATATCCTTCACTTGCTCTGCAATTGATTTGATGACGCTTGGATTAATCCCAAACCCCTGATCTCCTGCTAATGCTTCTCCACTTAATTTTAAAACGATACGATCATATTTTGCGCTACTCATGATAAACCTCCATCATCGCATTTACGAACTTTATTTCAAAAATAGGGAACACAATGTGTTCCCTATTCATTCATGGTTTTACTTTTTAACTTGGTTCATAACTTCTTCAGCAAAGTTATCAACGCGTTTTTCGATACCTTCACCAACTTCATAACGGATGAAGCCTTTTACAGTACCGCCTTTGCTTTCAACAAATTGACGTACTTTTTGGTCAGGGTTTTTAACGAATGCTTGGTCTAATAAGCAGATATCTTCGAAGAACTTGCTTAGACGACCTTCAACCATTTTTTCTACGATGTTTGCTGGTTTACCTTCGTTTAACGCTTGTTGTGTTAATACTTCACGCTCACGAGCTGTTTCTTCTGCAGATACAGCATCACGTGAAACGTATTTAGGGTTGATTGCTGCGATGTGCATAGCAACATCTTTAGCAGCTGCTTCATCAGTAGTACCTTCAAGAACAGTTAATACACCAATGCGTCCGCCCATGTGTAGGTAAGCACCAAATGCATCAGCATCAGTTTTGCTTACTACTTCAAAACGACGTAGAGATAATTTTTCTCCGATTGTTGCAATCGCAGAGTTGATGTGTTCTTCTACAGAAGCACCGCTTTCCATTTTACCAGCTAATGCTTCTTCAACGTTAGCAGGCTTTGCAGCTAAAAGATAAGCGCCAAGTTCTTTTGTAAGCTTTTGGAAACCTTCGTTTTTTGCAACGAAATCAGTTTCAGAGTTAACTTCTAAAATTACAGCTTCGTTTCCTTGTACTTCGATTGCAGCTAAACCTTCAGCAGCGATACGATCAGCTTTTTTAGCAGCTTTTGCAATCCCTTTTTCACGTAGGAAGTCGATTGCTTTGTCCATATCCCCATCAGTTTCTGTTAAAGCTTTTTTACAATCCATCATACCAGCACCAGTTTTTTCACGTAACTGTTTAACCATTTGAGCAGTAATTGCCATGTTAATATCCTCCTTAGTAAGATATGTATATTTAAAATAAATATCGTTTTTTTAAAAAAGGTGATAAAAGGCTTTCCCTCTTATCACCTTTCGCTCATTAAGCAGTTGTTGTTTCAGTTTCTGTTTCAGCAACAGGTGCGTTTTCTTCACCTTGTTTGCTTTCAAGAATCGCATCCGCCATTTTACCAGTTAATAGTTTAACTGCGCGAATTGCATCATCATTTGCAGGGATTACGTAGTCGATTTCATCCGGATCACAGTTTGTATCAACGATACCTACGATAGGGATGTGTAATTTTCTAGCTTCAGCCACTGCGATACGCTCTTTACGAGGGTCGATGATGAATAAAGCATCAGGAAGTTGTTTCATATCTTTGATTCCGCCTAGGAATTTTTCAAGGCGTGCTAATTCTTTGTTAAGTTGTACAACTTCTTTTTTAGGTAATACTTCGAAAGTACCATCTTCACGCATTTTTTCGATGTCTTTAAGACGTTTGATACGCTTTTGGATTGTTTCAAAGTTTGTTAAAGTACCACCTAACCAACGTTGGTTAATGAAGTACATGCCTGAACGTTCAGCTTCTTCTTTAACAGAATCTTGAGCTTGTTTTTTTGTACCAACGAAAAGCATTGTGCCACCATTAGCTCCTAGCTCTCTTACGAATTGGTAAGCTTCTTCAACTTTCTTCACTGTTTTTTGAAGGTCGATGATGTAGATACCGTTACGCTCTGTAAAGATATAACGTTTCATTTTTGGGTTCCAACGGCGAGTTTGGTGACCGAAGTGAACACCAGCTTCAAGTAATTGTTTCATAGAAATTACTGACATGTGTTTTTCCTCCTAGATAAATGGTTTTTAGTTTCCTCCGTTCGTCTCATCTTCAACCAAAACCGCAAAACTGCAGCACCAATGATTGAATCAACAAACGTGTGTGATAACACCAAAAACAAATATAGCATAATCAACTATTACAAGCAAGACTATTTTCTTGTTTCTTGTCGAAATCTCAACAATAATTCAAGCTCAGTCTTCCCTTTATGTAAGTATTTAGCAATTTCATCCAAAGTTAAACCTTCCTTTTGCAACGAAATCACCAATTCTTCTACCTCTTCAACAGAAAGCTTGGCCACTTCTTTTGGAGTAAGCGGACTTCTCATACGAGGCGATTCGCTCTCCTCCTCCACTTGAAGCAATTCCTTTAGATCTTCCTTCGTAGGTTCACTGACCACGTTGATGGTTTTCGGTCTTTCCTGCTGCTTTTCCTGTTTATTCTCTGGCTGATTCTGTTTTTCTACCGGTTTACTCTGTTGCTTGTCACGTTCTACCGGTGAGCCCTCTTTCTGCAACTGAACCACAGCTTCCTTTGGGCGCGGTGGCACTTTGGCACGCTCTTCTTTTATTTGCTTTAACAGAAGCTCGTTTTGTTCTTTCATTTCGACAAGCGCACTCGTCATAAATGTTTCGGCTTCTTCGACTAGCGCCTTTGTGCGCGTTTCCGTCTCTTTTAACCGCGTGACGTGGGAATATAAGATCACGATAATAAAGAAGGTAATGGCATGTAAGATAAAACTAATTATAAGAGCAAAACTCATCATAATGAACGTGTCACATCACTTTACTTAATGTTGTACGCAATTTAAAGATTGCTTTCGAATGGATTTGAGAAATCCTCGATGTGGATAAACCTAGGATTTGACCGATTTCAGTAAACGTTAGCTCTTCTTTGTAAAAAAGGGAGATAACAAGCTGCTCTTTTTCATTCAGGTCTCCGATCATCGTTTCAAGCTCTTGATAGACTTCTTCCTTAATAATGGCTTCCTCCGGAGAGAGTCCCTTTTCATCGCGTACCGTATACGAGTGAAATTCCCCTTCCTCGGAATCTTTCGGCTGTTCTTCCATGGATAGAACGTTCGCAAAAAAACCTTCGTTCATCGTTTGAACGACTTCTTCTTCCGGCAGTTCAAGCTCTGATGCGATTTCTTTTGCTGTTACGTTGCGCAAATATTTTTGTTCCAACTTTTCAACCGTTGCTTCAATTTTCTTTGATTTTTCCCTGGCGCTTCTAGACAGCCAGTCCTCCTTACGCAGACCATCTATGATGGCACCTCTAATTCGAAAGGAGGCGTACGTATCAAATTTTAGTTCTCGCTCGTAGTCAAACTTTTCGAGGGCATCGTACAAACCTAATAACCCTAAGCTAATCAGCTCATCTCTGTTCACATTTTTCGGTAATGTAATGGAAATTCGCTGCACGTGGTAGTAAACGAGCGGCATGTATTTTTTTACTAGTACATCACCTGCATGAGGGTCACGTGAATGAATCCATTTCTGCCAGTAGATAAGTTCTTCATTTGATGTCTTGTTAACCAACATAATCCCCCCCTTTAAAATGTACGCTTTCGATCACTTGCTTGTTCTTGCATTATAACAAATTTTTAACTTCTTTATGAAAACGAGGAGCCTTTTTCCAATAGTTGAGCCAAAAGAACTAGGAGTTTTCGGTAGAATTTGCTTGGTTATGGTTTTTCACCAGCTTATACAGTCGAAATATACAAACTAATCGCCCTTTGTTCATTCATTTCAGCGAGTGAAATGTGATAAACATCGGGCGATTCGTAAAATCATTAAATTTCAAATGTTCCTTGATGGACCTTCCGGATTTGAAGTATTCCGCTTGTAGGGTCAAATTCAATTGTTCGCCCATTGTTCCCACCTACGTCTTTTGCCTGGACGGGAATATGTAACTTAATCAGCTCCGCTTCCACCGCTTCAACATTACGGGGACCAATTCTCATTAAGTCGTTTGAGGAGTGAAATTGAAACATTTGCGCTCCTCCTGCTAATTTTGCTTTTAAGAACGCTTTTCTCGCACCCTTTCGAAGCAACTCTTCTACTAATGCCGTCACCGCCGTATCAGCGTACTTTGCAACATTTAGCTCATTCGCTTTTGCTAATGAAGAATCAGGCAACATGATGTGTGCTAAGCCTGCAATTCGGTTATGAAGGTCGTAAATCACCACACCCACACATGAACCTAGTCCTGATGTTCGAATATGGTCAGGCGCCGTTACAATATTCATATCTGAAATTCCTACTTTGATGACGTTCGTGTCGTATAGCATTCTATTGAACTCCTAGAGACGAAAAGATTTTCGGGATGGATTCAGGGTCTGGAATTAATAGAAAGTGACCGTTCAGTTCATGCACGTTGTTCTTATCGCCGTCTGTTAAAACGGTATCGATCATAATCGCCATATCACCTTCATAGGAGGCCTGTAATAAACCGTTGCTTAAAATCGCGCCTACCATATCAATGCTTATACTTGGAACAGACTGAGAAAGTCGCAGTTTGGTAAAATCAGAGAAAGATGACAAATACGAACCTGCTAAAATATTTCCAATTTCCTTCAATGCAGAAAGGGCCATTTCATTGTACGGAAAATGCCGAAACGTAATTTGCTGGTCCTGTAGGAGCTCTTGCACAAATTTTGTGGCATCTTCAATGGACAGTAAAAAGAACATCCCGCCGGAAACATCGCCTTCAAACCGTAAAAAACTGCTCGAGACGACTTGTTCAGAGCCCCCCATTAAGTTCATTCCTTCTTCAAACGTTACGACTTTTACATGAGGGACCTGCATATCGATTCGTCTCCCTAAAAGCGTTGATAAAGCTGTTGCGGCATGACCAGCGCCAATATTACAAATTTCTTTTAATAAATCGATGTGATGATGTTCAAGAGACCCATAATTCATCACGCTTATCCTTCTACTTCTGCAGCATCAATTTCTAAAATCTTATGCAGGTTGAGTAGGATTAATAGACGCTGATCAACTTTTACTACGCCATTTAAATAATCCACTTCAATGCCATCCACAATTTCTGGTGCAGGCTCAATGGTGCTTGAATCAATATCAATGACGTCGTTCGCACTTTCTACGATAAGTCCTACTTCAATTTCACCTACGGCTGCAATGATGATGCGCGTGTGATCCGTATAAGGAATTTCATCTAAGTCAAATCGTGATCGCAGATCTATAATAGGCGTTACGACTCCTCTTAAATTAATGACTCCTTTTATATAGGAAGTCGTGCGGGGAACACGAGTGATGTGCTGCATCTTTTCGATTCCTCTGACCTGTTGCACAGGGATTCCGTATTCTTCATTGTGAAGCTGAAACACAATTACTTTCATATCCATCTTTGTCGTCTCCTCTCTGTCTATGCGTTTATTTAATCAGCGCATTGCAATCAATAATCAACGCAACTTGACCGTCTCCTAAAATCGTAGCACCGGAGATGGCAAACACCGTAGACAAGTAATCTCCTAATGACTTCAATACAACCTCTTGCTGTCCGATAAAGGAATCTACCATTAGTCCAGCCATTTTATCTCCCTTACGAACGATGACAACAGAATGTAGCTCATCTTCCTCAACATTTGGAACTTCAAAGATTCGCTTCAAATCAATGAGAGGGACAATTTTTCCACGGAAATCAATTACCTTTTGATTGTGCGCATATAATATTTGGTCATTTTTCACAATGGCCGTTTCAATAATTGATGATAATGGAATGGCATATTTTTCTGTCCCCATTTCAACAAGAAGAACGGAAATAATAGATAACGTTAGCGGTAATTGAATAGAGAAAACCGATCCCTTTCCAAGCGTCGATTCAATCGTAATGCTTCCGCCAAGCGACTCAATTGTATTTTTCACCACATCAAGGCCAACGCCTCGTCCTGAAATATCAGAAATTTTGTCAGCGGTAGAAAAACCAGATGCCAAAATCAAATCATATACCTGGCTATTTGTCATCGCTGCTCCTGCCTGAGCCGTGACTAATCCTTTTCGAATAGCCGTGTTTAATACTTTTTCACGATCAATACCATGACCATCATCTTCGATTTCAATAAATACATGATTTCCACTATGATAGGCTTTCAGGCGAATCGTACCTTCTTCACGTTTTCCAGTTTCTTTTCGAACGTCTGGCATTTCTATCCCATGGTCGATAGCGTTACGTAATAAGTGGACGAGCGGATCTCCAATTTCGTCAATAACCGTACGATCAAGCTCTGTTTCTGCACCGACAATTTCAAGGTTTACTTTTTTGCCTAGATCTTTCGCAAGCTGTCTAACCATACGTGGGAAACGATTAAAGACTGTTTCAACCGGAACCATGCGCATATTTAAAATAATGCTCTGAAGGTCGCCTGAAATTCGAGACATACGTTCAACCGTTTCATTTAGTTCGCTATTGTTAAGATTCTTTGAAATTTGCTCTAGACGCCCGCGGTCAATGACGAGCTCTTCGAATAAATTCATTAAGCTGTCCAAGCGCTCAATATTTACACGAATGGTTTTTTGCCCCTGCTGCTTTCCTGCAGATGCTTTTTTCGCATTCGCTGCTTCTTCGTGTTGCGGCTCTACTTCCATTGCTTGTAGTTGTTCTTGAACTTCTTCTACAGACGTTGCATCTTCTGTTTCTATTTGAATAATTTTAACTCGAACATCCTCAACCTCAGACACTTTTAAAATTCGTTTTTTTAGTTCTTCTTCTTCTACTTTTGTTAAAACCGTTACGGTAAATTCATGTTCAAACTTTTCTTCCTCAAGCTTTTGCGTCTCGGGAACTGATTTAATGACTTCCCCAACCTGCTCAAGTACGTCAAATACCATGTACACACGGGCTGCTTTTAATAAACAAGCTTCGCTAAGACGGACAACAATTTCACAAGGTACAAATCCCTGCTCCATTGATTGCATCATTACTGTACGTTCGAACGGATCGTATGTGATCGGTCCTTCTTGAGAAACAGCCTCCTGCTCCACACTTTTCTCACTAGTATCAGGGATCGACTCTCCTGTTTCAATTGCATGAAGCTGAGCCACTACTGTGCTTACATCTCGCTTGCCATCGCCCCCTGATGAGATTGATTCCACCATCGCCTCTAAATCATCGACAGAAGCAAACAGCACGTCTAAAATTTGCGATGACGGCTGAAGCTTGTGATTTCGAATGGCATCTAACACATTTTCCATTTTATGTGTCAAATTCGCTAAATCTTCAAAGCCCATTGTTGCGGACATTCCTTTTAACGTATGAGCGGAACGAAAAATTTCATTGACGATCGTCAAATTATCCGGCTGCTTTTCTAATTCTAGCAGTTGATCGTTAACGTTTTGCAGATGCTCCTTACTTTCTTCAATGAATACCTCTAAATATTGATTTAACTCCATTTTAATTGCCCCCTCTGCTCCACTGTACGACAGTATGAACGATTGCCTCTCCAATATCATGGAGATCTTTGATTTCATCAACAAGATTAGTTGCTACCGCTGCTTTGGGCATGCCGTACACAACTGATGTTTTTTCAGACTCAGCGATCGCTTTTGTATGACCCGTTTGTTTTAGCTTTTTCATTCCCTCTGTTCCATCTGATCCCATACCAGTTAAAATAACCGCTAATTTTTGATAACCTTGAATTAAGCTGACAGATTCGAATAAGACATCTACAGCTGGACGATGCCCTCTTAACGGTGGAGTTTCATCCGTTGTAATCGCAAGAGTTGTTCCCATCTTTTTAACGGTTGTATGAAAACCACCTGGCGCAATATAGGCGACCCCAGGCTTCAGGATTTCACCATTCTCCGCTTCTTTCACGTGAATCTGACAAAGGCTATCCAGACGATTAGCGAGTGACTTTGTGAATCCAGCGGGCATATGCTGCACAATAACAATCGGTGCTTGAAAATGATGAGGAAGCTTTGTTAGCACTTCTTGAAGCGCCCTTGGTCCTCCTGTTGATGAGCCTATACACACAATTGGCTTTAAACTAATTGTACTCTTTTTCGACTCTTTAGATAGTTCTATTTTACTATAACTTTCCATTTTCTCACTATCTTTTTTATGTGTGCGGTCAATTGTTTGCTTCATCGAAATGATGTTCGCCCGACTTGCCAATATTACTTTTGAAATGAGCTCTTCTTTTATCTTGTGAAGATCTAATGAAATGGAGCCTGATGGTTTGGCAATAAATTCAATCGCTCCATATTGCATCGCAACAATCGTATTATAAGCCCCTTCATATGTAGTGCTTGAGAGCATAATCACAGGAACAGGGCTATGCTTCATTAACGTTTCTAACATCTGAAGTCCATTCATAACAGGCATCTCGACGTCAAGCGTCACGACATCGGGATGCAACGAGGCGACTTTTTTCAATCCATCTTCTCCGTTTCTCGCTGTTCCAACCACCTCAATACGTTCATCTTCACTTAAAAAATCCGTTACTAACTTCCTCATAAATGCTGAGTCATCAACAATAAGCACCCTAATCTTCTTCAAAATCATTTCCTACCTTTCTAGGAAAAATTGTTTTAAACGTTTTAAAAAGCTCCCCTGTGTTTCAAGGCCTTCTTCTCTTTGGTGGTCTTCCTCGTACGCCATCTTCAGAATAGAGCGGCTGGCAGGAGAAGCAGCTTGTGAAAGGATAAAAGGCGAACGAGCCATCACCGCCCGACTTACCGACCGATCATTGGGGATGATCCCCAATAATTCAACGTCCTTATCCAAAAACTTGTTCACGACGGTTTCTAATCGGTTGAATGTAAGAACGCCCTCTTGCTTTGTATCGGCTCGATTGACGATAATATCAATCTTTCCCGTTACCCCATTTGCTGAAAAAAGTTTAATTGCAGCATAAGCATCCATAAGGGATGTCGGCTCTGGAGTTGTTACGACAACAATTTTGCTCACAGCTTTCAAAAACCGAACATAGCTCTCTGACATTCCTGCTCCTAAATCAAACATAAAATAGTCATAGTCATGAGCAATTGCTTCCATTTCTTGAATTAAGTAATGAATTTTTTCAGCCGTAAACTCTAATATATTCACAAGACCCGTTCCTCCTGCTACATAAGAGAGGTTATGCGGTCCCTTTTGAATAAGTGCCTCGAGACGATCTCCGTTTTCAAACATGTTAACGATGGTTTTCGAAGAGGTGCTTCCTAGTAGCATATCAATGTTGCCCATTCCGATATCCAAATCAAAAAGAAGCACTTTTTTCCCTTTTTTACACTGTGCTAAAGCAAAATTAAGTAAAAAATTTGACTTTCCTACCCCTCCCTTTCCACTAACAACAGCCATTGTTTTGAGGGGGGAACGTTCAATCATTTGTTGCATTTGCATTCTTAATTGCTCCGCTTGATCATGCATCTCGCTCTTCTCCTAATAGAGTTTTGGCAATGTATGAAGCACTTGGTGCAAAAATATCGTCCGGCACGTTTTGTCCGTTTGTAATATAGGCAAGTGGTTGTTGATGATGAAACGTAAAATTAAGCGCTGCTCCTAAAATATCCGTCTCTTCTGATTTAGTGAGAATAATAGAATCAACGCCAATCGTCTGGAACTGTTTGTATACACGAACCATATCTCGATACCTAGCTGTTAGCGCTAAGACGAGCACTTTTTCAACCTCGTTTTCATAATGAACAATTTCTTTCAACTGATCGATGTATTTTTCTTCTTTAAAGTTACGACCAGCGGTGTCAATAAACACATAATCGTAGTCCTGAAATTTGCGGATCGCCTCTTTGAAATCATCGCGATTGTAGCAAACCTCTACAGGAACATTTAAAATATACGCATATGTCCGAAGCTGTTCAACAGCGCCAATCCGATACGTATCCGTTGTAATAAACGCGATTTTTTTTTGTTGCTCAATTACGTACTTGGATGCGATTTTAGCGAGCGTTGTCGTTTTCCCTACTCCTGTAGGACCAACAAGCATAATATATTTTTTGGGAAATAATCGCCTTTCTTCTACATAAGGCGCTATTTTCTGCTGAATCCATTCGTTTGCTTTTTGATACACTTCTGAAGGATTTGTTTCTGCTAAGTCATTCCCTAGATGTTGCAAAACTGAAGCTGCCACTTCGTGTTCTCGAAGTGATTGAAGCAAGTGTTGCAAAGCAGGTGTTACACGCGGAGATTTGCTTCGCTGCGCTTCCTCTGCTTCTCGTTTTCTTTTTAGTTCATCTAGCTGCTTCATGATGCCTAATTCATCTGACGTCACAGCCTCTGTCATTGGCGATGGCGTGACTTCTGCTTTCATCGCTTCTTTCTTTTGAAAAGCAGGCGTTACATCAACACCTGCTACTACTTCTACCTGCTTCTTAGCAAATAACCCCAAAATCCCTCCCGTACGAAGGGGTTTCGAATTGAGAATAACCGCTTGTGAACCGAGTTCATTACGAATCAGCCTCATCGCTTCTGGCATAGACGGTGCTACATATCGCTTTATTTTCATGCTACGTTCACCACCCCAACACTTTGCACTTCGATTGTTGCTTCTAATTCGTTATAGGATAGAACAGCCACGTGTGGCAAATACCGTTCAATTAACTGTCTTACGTACATCCGAACAGCCGGCGAACATAAAATAATCGGCGTTTGTGCATGAATAGCCATTTGTTCTACCTGCTGCGCAATATTTTCAAGAAGCGCCTGTGACGACTGTGGATCTAGAGATAGATAATTTCCATGCTCCGTTTGCTGTACACCTTCAGCAAGTATTTTTTCGGCACGGCCTGATAGTGTGACAACCTTCAACGATTGCTCATCTGTCATATACTGATTCGTAATTTGGCGCGACAGACCTTGTCGTACGTATTCGGTTAGTAAATCTGTATCATTTGTCATCTTTCCGTAGTCAGCTAACGTTTCGAAAATAACCGGTAAATTCCGAATGGATATCTTCTCTTTTAAAAGGTTCGCTAACACGCGCTGAACCTCTCCTACCGATAGAGGCGATGGCGTGACTTCGTCGACAATAATTGGATATGTTTCTTTCATATGATCAATCAGCTGCTTCGTTTCTTGACGACCAAGTAGCTCATGTGCGTATGTTTTAATAATTTCGGTAATATGAGTCGAAACGACTGACGGCGGATCGACAACCGTGTAGCCCATCATTTCAGCCTCCTCTTTTACCGACTCTGTAATCCATTTCGCCGGCATATTAAACGCTGGCTCAACCGTTGGAATTCCTTCGATCAGATCATCATCATTTCCCGGACTAATGGCTAAATAATGATCGAGCAACAATTCCCCTGTGGCCATCTCACTTCCTTTAATTTTTAAGCGATATTCATTCGGCTGTAGCTGAATATTATCTCGAATTCTGACAACCGGAATAACCAGTCCCATTTCAAGAGCGAGCTGCCGACGAATCATGACGATCCGGTCTAAAAGGTCTCCTCCTTGATTCGTATCAGCCAACGGAATTAATCCATAACCAAATTCAAATTCAATGGGATCAACACTTAAAAGATTTACTACACTTTCAGGACTCTTCATTTCATCGGCTTGAATTTCTTCATCCATTTCTGCCGTATCCATAGGATCAGCTGGCTTACGTGCTCTAGAGATAAAATAACCTCCCACAGCTAAAAGGCCACCAATGGGTAGAGTAATAATATCGTTAATCGGTGTGACAAGACCTAATAATATGATGGTTGCACCTGTTACATATAGCATGGTTGGGAATGCAAACAATTGGCTCGTAATATCTTGGCCAAGGTTTCCATTTGATGCTGCTCGCGTGACAATAATTCCTGTTGCGGTTGAAATCATTAAAGCCGGAATTTGACTCACAAGACCGTCCCCTACCGATAAGAGAGTAAAAGTTTGTGAAGCTTCGGTTAGAGACATATCCATTTGCACCATTCCAATTATCATTCCAAACAAGACGTTGATAATGGTAATAATGATGCCGGCAATTGCGTCCCCTTTTACAAACTTACTCGCTCCGTCCATGGAGCCGTAAAAGTCTGCTTCACGCTGAATTTTCTCCCGGCGCTCAATGGCTTGATGCTCAGAAATGGCGCCAGCGTTTAAATCCGCATCAATACTCATTTGTTTCCCAGGCATCGCGTCCAACGTAAAGCGCGCTGCTACTTCCGATACGCGCTCAGCACCTTTTGTGATAACAATAAATTGAATGATAATTAAGATGATAAAAACAACAAAACCAACGAGCGCATTGCCGCCAATAACAAAGTGGCCGAACGTTTCAACAACGCCTCCACCTTCCCCCGTCCCTAAAATGGCTCGAGTAGTGGAGACATTTAACCCGAGACGAAAAAGAGTTAACACTAATAGTAGTGACGGAAACACGGAGAGTTCAAGCGGTTCCTTCATATTCATAGAGACCAGCAATACTAAAAGCGCAAGAGAAATATTTAACATGATTAAAATACTTAATAACCACGTCGGTAATGGAATGACGAGCATAATGATGATTAATACAACACCTAAAATAACGGGAAAATCTCTTGCTTGCATCTGTTATTCTCTCCTTACACATTCACTAGACTTCAATTCATCGTTCTGTAGTAAAACGTTTTTTATACTTTATTCTTTAATCGATAAACATACGCTAAAATTTCAGCAATCGTTTTGAAAAATTCTTCTGGGACTGCATCCCCAACATCCGTTTGATCATAGAGAGCCCGCGCAAGTGGCCGATTTTCAACCATCACGACCTCATGACTTTTAGCAATTGCCTTGATCTTTTGCGCCATGAAATCCACTCCGCTTGCAATGACATAGGGAGCATCCATCTTCGCTTCATCATATTTTAGTGCGATTGCATAGTGAGTTGGATTCGTGATGACAACATCTGCATTTGGTACTTCCTGCATCATCCGCGACATGGCCATTTCACGCTGCTTCTGCTTAATTTTCCCCTTTATATGGGGGTCCCCTTCGATATTTTTGTATTCATCTTTAATGTCTTGCTTCGACATACGAATACTTTTTTCAAAGTCGAATTTCTGATACAGATAATCAAGAAATGCTAAAAATAATAAAATAGCAGAGCCGGTTAAACCCATTTGAAGCACTAATTTTGAGATCGTCACAAGCGCCGCTCCTACCGTCTTTTGTGATAGAAGTAAAATTTCCGTATGATTAATCCATAAAATTGAGAAGGTTGCAACACCTATTAAACTTACCTTTAGTAACGACTTTAATAGTTCAACAATAGCGCGCATGGAGAAAATACGTTTGGCACCGCTAATCGGATTAATTTTATTCAGGTTTGGTTTTAACGATTCCGCTGAAATTAAAAAGCCTACTTGCATAAAGTTTGCAATGAGAGCTCCTACGATCACAACAAGAAAAATAGGGCCTACTGCAAGAGCAATCTTTGGAAGCAACTCCATTAAAATCGTAAAGACGTTTGACTCCGTTACATCTTTTGCAAGATACTCTTGTAAGCTATGAACCAGAAGCATTCGAATTTGTTCAAATAAATTTCCTGCACCAAAGCTAAAATATAGGAAGGAAAGAAGAAGAATGATCGCTGTCGTAACATCCTGACTTTTGGCTACTTGGCCTTTTTTTCTGGAGTCCTGCCTTTTTTTCGGTGTCGCTTTTTCTGTTTTTTCTCCGGCAAAGAACTGCAAATCAAGTTTGAGTTGCTTCATGTCACATTCCTCCTAAAACCCTCATCAAGCCTTGCATGAATGTTAGCATTTGTTCAAAAATCTTTTGAACGACCATCATCATACTTCCCATTACGATTGTTAGTAGCGCAAAAGAAGCGATGATCTTAATCGGAAAACCAATAACAAAAATATTAAGTTGTGGTACCGTTCGCGCGACAATTCCAAGCGCAATGTCGACAAGAAAAATCGATCCGACAATTGGTAGTGACATCTGAACAGCAATTAAAAACATCGTTGAAAAAGCAGTGATAAATTGCTTCGCAAAAAGGCCACTTCCTATATGAATACTTAGTTCATCTACCTTTATCATTTGATAACTATAATAGATCCCATCTATTAATAAATAATGACCGTTAACCGATAATAGAAATAGAAGGGCAATGATGTATAAATATTGACCCATAAGCGGGCTCTGTGTTCCATTTTGAGGATCGATTACATTGGCAATGGTAAATCCCATTTGGAAGTCAATAAGACCCCCAGCAATTTGAATGGCCATCATAACAAGGTAAGCAATTAAGCCGATACTTAGACCAACTAAGCATTCCTTTACAACAAGCATGATGAAAAGATCATCGAGCTGAATGTTGGGAAGCTTTACAACATTAATGACGATAAACGATAGTGAAACAGACAGGCCAATTTTGTGCGATGTGGGAATGTTTCGATACGAGAAAAGCGGTACCGTCACAAAAAAAGACGTAATTCGAACCAATACTAAAAGAAAGACGGGAATAATCTGTAGAATCTGCTCCATTTTCTACCCTATATACCGATACAGATTGGCGAATATGTCGTGTGTAAAACTAATCATTTTTGATAGCATCCAAGGTCCAAATAACACAATACCAAGCATAACCGCCACGATTTTTGGAATGAACGCAAGCGTCTGTTCCTGAATTTGTGTGGTCGCCTGAAAAATACTGACGATCAAACCTACTACAAGCGCAATCAATAATAGCGGTCCACATACAATTAGCACGGTGTAAATGCCCTTTTCGGCAATTGAAATTACAAATTCTCCACTCATTTATCTCACCTACGAAAAGCTTTGTAATAGTGATTTCACTACGAGGTTCCACCCATCCACTAAAACAAATAACAGTATTTTAAAAGGTAATGAAATCATAACCGGTGGCAACATCATCATCCCCATCGACATAAGGACACTGGCGACAATCATGTCGATGACTAAAAACGGAATAAAAATCATAAAACCGATTTGAAAGGCGGTTTTTAGCTCACTAATCGCAAATGCGGGTACAAGCGCCGTAAGCGGAATATCTTCTACAGACTTTGGTCGCTCTAATTTTGCATATTCAAGAAATAAAGCTAAATCCTTCTGCCGCGTATTTTTACTCATAAATTCTTTGAGCGGAACAGCCGCTCGGTCATAGGCTTGGTTTAGCGTAATTTTTTCATCGAATAACGGCTGCAATGCCTCTTTATTCACCTCTGAAAATGTTGGTGCCATGACAAAAAAGGTTAAAAACAATGCGAGCCCTACAATGACTTGGTTAGGCGGCATTTGCTGTGTCCCTAAGGACGTTCTTACAAACGATAAAACAATAACGATACGGGTAAAGCACGTCATTAAAATTAAAATACTCGGAGCAAGAGAGAAGACGGTGAGCAGTAGCAGCAGCTTAACTGTTGTCGATACGTTTCCCGGATCGCTTCCATTAAAAAGTTGCATTACATCATTCATACTTATTCTCGTCCTTTTCTACGTGCTCAAATGTTTGCTTACGTTTTGTGATTATCTCGTTCATTTCTTTTTTGAGCACTTGGTTAAACTTAGGCGTTTGTCCCGGCTTTTCTTTCAGAAACGGCCATTTAAACTGCCCTAACATTTTACTTGGCTCTATGGTTTGTTGATTTAGCTGACTATGTAGTTCAATCAACTGTTCTTTCTCATCGCCCGTCACCTCTGATAGAAGTTGGACACTCTCTCCTACACCTAGCACAAGAAGGCGTTCGCCAACCTTCACTACTTGAATGGAACGATTGCTTCCAAGAGCCGTTCCCCCCAAGTTCTGAATGAGTTTATTGGATCGTAACCCGTGCTGACGTTTGTTTAAAAAGCGAAGCAATAAATAAAGCAGCGCTATTACAAACGCAAAAGCGAGAAACATCTTAAAAAAATCCCAACCAGAGACCATCTCGTTAGATGAGACTTCGTTCGATTCTCTGTCGGGAGTTTTCGTATCTTGACATTTATCTTTCGCTTCCACACATTCCTTCACCGTTTGATTTCCCTCTGCAAAAGCAACACGAGGTGTAATCAAAAGCAGGCAGGAGAGGATGAGTATGACTATTTTCTTTATACGCATATTTGTCTCACCCTCTTTTATTCTGGCCTTAGCTTAACGTTTTTCCAATTGCTTCAAGCACACGGTCTGCTTGAAAAGGTTTCACGATAAAGTCTTTCGCACCCGCTTGAATGGCATCAATAACCATTGCCTGCTGTCCCATTGCTGAGCACATAATAATTTTTGCGTTTGGATTCATTTTTTTAATTTCTTTTAACGCTGTGATACCGTCCATTTCTGGCATCGTAATATCCATTGTTACAAGATCCGGGTTGTGCTCTTGATACTTTTCAATCGCCTGTGCACCGTCTGCTGCTTCAGCTACTACTTCGTAACCGTTTTTCGTTAAAATGTCTTTAATCATCATGCGCATAAATGCCGCATCGTCAACAACTAATATACGTTTTGACATGTTGAATTCCCCCTATAACTAGCGTAGTTTATTAATTCGCTCACGGCGACTGACAATATCCGTTACACGAACACCAAAATTCTCTTCAATGACCACTACTTCACCTTTTGCAATTAGCTTGTTGTTAATTAATATATCAACAGGTTCCCCCGCTAATTTATCCAATTCAATAATTGAACCTGGCGCTAGCTCTAAAATTTCTTGAATGGTCTTTTTCGTTCGCCCAAGCTCTACCGTCACCTGAAGCGGAATATCGAGCAACATATCCAAATTACGTGATTCTTTTTCTGGTAGATTCATCGTTGGTTCAAAAGATGAAAATGTTGCAGCGCTAACGTCACGAGGTGGAGCTTTTGGTTTTTCTTGATAGGAGGTTACTGGTGCCGAAACCGGCGCATGCGCATCATACGATTCACTCATTGCAGATACGTAAGCTTCAGGCTCTGTTTTTTGGCTATTGCTAGTCGAACTGGAACTTTCTGCTGTATTATTATAACTAGATTCGACAGAATTTTCATCATTATTTAACAAATCTTTTGTGAGACTTTTCGCAAATGGAAGCGAAAAAAGTTGCATAATTGACGAATCAATCAGCTCACCAACTCGTAGTCGAAACGATATTCGAACTAAAATATCGTCCTGCGGAATGATATGAGCTCCTTCGCCTTCTAATAAATTAAGCAAATCTAAATTGGGCGGCGAAATATCAATTTTCTTTTGAAAGATGGATGACATCGACGTTGCTGCTGATCCCATCATTTGGTTCATCGCCTCTTGCACGGCACTAATTTGAATCTCGTTTAGTTCCATTGCTGCCGCAAGACCGTTGCCTCCAAGCATTAAATCAGCGATAATGGCTGCATCGCTTTGCTTAATAACAAGAAGGTTTGATCCAGCGAAACCTTCCGTATACTGAACCTCAACAGCTACATATGGTTTTGGAAACTCTTCTGCTAATCTCGTACGCATGATTAAGTCAACACTTGGCGTCGTAATCTCGACCTTTTGATTAAGCAATGCCGATAGAGCTGTAGCAGAGCTACCAAAGGAGATGTTTCCAATTTCACCTAACGTATCAAGTTCCATATCGGAGAAATATTCGTTCACATTTACCTCTTCTCCACTACTGCTTTTAGAGCTATCATCGTTTGCCGACCCGTTTAACAACGCGTCTATTTCATCCTGTGTTAACATGTTATCCTCACTCATCGTCTGATTCCCCCTTTCTCCATTCTTCTATTACTTGTACGGCTAATTTTTTCCCCTTCATTCCTGGTTGCCCCATAAACTTAGGTGTCTCCCCTACTTTAATCGTTAA
Organism: Priestia koreensis; assembly: GCF_022646885.1. Taxonomy (GTDB): domain Bacteria; phylum Bacillota; class Bacilli; order Bacillales; family Bacillaceae_H; genus Bacillus_AG; species Bacillus_AG koreensis_A. Next base: position 3,263,016 of record NZ_CP061868.1, read on the forward strand.
CGGTTTTTGAATATCTTGATTTAGCGCAATCACATCTCCTACGTCAAGCTGCAGGAAATCGTCAATTGAAATATCCGTTTTCCCTAGCTCCGCTACTAGAGGGAGCGTTGCGAAACGAATTTTCTTTTCAAGCGTAGCCATTTCCTCAGAAGTTGGTTCTTTTTTGGCCGACTGCATCCAATAATGAACAGATAATTTCGGAATAATTGGCTCTAGGACGACATGCGGAATACAAATATTGATCATTCCTGACACATCACCAATCTGAACGTTTAACGTAATCACCACGACCGTCTCATTCGGTGAGATGACTTGTAAAAATTGAGGGTTAATTTCAAGATCAGATAAGATGGGATCAATGCTAGCAATCTCTTCCCATGCTTCTTGAAAGCTATCAATGGCTTTATCAAAGAGATTCGTTAGCAATCTCGTTTCAATTTCCGTTAAGCTACTCACATTCGCACCTGATTCTCCCTGCCCACCTAAAATGCGATCGAGCATTGCATAAGCAATACTTGGATTGACTTCCATGATAATCTTTCCATCAAGTGGTGGCACATCAATAACGTTTAAAATCGTCATTTTCGGAACGGAGCGAATAAATTCCTCGTAAGGAAGCTGATCCGTTGTCGCAACAGACATTTGAATATATGTCCGTAGCTGAGCAGACAGATACGTTGTTAACAGTCGTCCAAAATGCTCATGAATACGCGTTAAGCTTCGAAGCTGATCTTTGGAAAAGCGGAGGGCCCTCTTAAAATCGTACACTCGAACCTTTTTTTGCGCCTCTTCGCTTTTTAACTGTTCTGCGTTCATTTCACCGGTAGACAGCGCGGATAAAAGAGCATCAATTTCATTTTGCGATAAAACATCGCCCGCCATTTTGTTCACCTCCTACTTTTTTCCTTCTCATTATTTTATTGCAACATTTTGGAGGTTGTATAAACTTTTACTACGCGTCCATCCTGCATTAATTCATTCACTTTTGCTTTAATACGATCTTCTAATTGGACAACGCCACGGCTTCCTTGAAACTGAGCAGACTTCATATTTGATAATTCTTTAATAATAATATCGCGCACTTGAAAATCACGCTTCGCTAGCTCATCTTTCGCATCGCTACTATCCGTTTGAATCTTGAATGAAATGCGAATAAAGCTGTCATCTAATAGATTGGTTGTAATATCAGTAACATCAACAGATGCATCGACAATTTCATCAATGTTTGGATCTTTTGGACCCTCATCTCCTGACATTTTCATAATAATGATCACGGCTGCCGTTCCTACTAATGTTAAAGACAATAAAATAATGATCATAATATTAACTAATTTATTTTTAAACAACTGCTTATCCCTCCATGTCTTTCCGTGTTGCTACTATATTAATCTCCCGATAGAAATTGGTGATTCGTTTTACGACTTCTTCCAAACTTTCTTTTACAATAAACTTATCTCCGTTTGATAGAGTGATGGTCGTGTCTGGGAACTCCTCTACTTGTTCTATGTATAAGGCATTTAATGAAAACAATTTCCCATTTAATCTTGTCACCTGGATCATCAATATGCGGGTACTAAGCAACTGTCCGCTACCTAGTACCCTCCCTCCTTACTCTATCGTTTTAAGTTTACAAGCTCTTCTAAAATTTGATCAGATGTCGTAATAATACGCGTATTTGCCTGGAAACCACGCTGCGCCACGATCATATCGGTAAATTCCTCAGATAGGTCGACGTTAGACATTTCGAGAGCTCCTGCTACAAGTGAACCTGTTCCACCCGTTCCAGGTTTAACTGGATTAGTGGCAGTAGGGTTACCTGAGTTATTAGAAGCACGATATAAATTTTGACCAGCTTTTTCTAACCCTTCACTATTAGGGAATTTTGTCAAACCAATTGAGACGGCTGTAGGGCTCGCTGGAACTGTTGTTACACTCCCGTCTGCACCAATACTAAAACTTTGGGAATTGGGATCAATATTAATTTTGTTCCCATTTGTATCCAGAATATGGAGACCATCGCTATTTACAACATCTCCACTTTTATCGAGATAAAAGTTTCCTGAACGTGTATAATATCTTTGTCCATTGCCGTCTAGTAAAGTAAAAAATCCATCTCCGGAAATCCCTAAATCTAGCGTTCTTCCTGTTGTTTGCAGACTTCCCTGTGTATTCACCGTATCAATTGTACTAATTTGTGAACCTAAACCGATCTGCTTGGCATTCGTTCCGCCAAGTGTAGCTGTCGGAGCGCTGGAACCAGAGATTTGTTGACTTACTAAGTCTTTAAACGTCGTTCTTCCCTTTTTAAATCCGTACGTATTTACATTGGCGATGTTGTTTCCAATTACGTCTAGTTTTGTTTGAAAGTTTTTCATACCGCTAATTCCCGAGTACATTGAACGTAACATTCTTTCATTTCCCCTTTTATAAGATACATGTTTTAGTAGACTGCTTCTGTCAGTCCGCAGTCCGTGCTTTCCTTTACAAGGTCCAGCAATTAGTCGATGACAATTGTTCCATTAATATTAGTAAATATTTGAGAAGACGCCTCTTTACGTTCCATCGCCGTTATAACGGCATGATTTTTCGTGCTAACAATGAGGGCTGCGTTCTTCATTAAAACTAATGAATCGTTAATGCCCATTTTTTTCGCTTCTGCCATCTTTTTTTCAAGAAGCTGCCACTCTTCGGGCTGAATTTGAATATTGCGCGCTTGAATGCGCTGATCGGCGTGCTTGCTAATTTTTACTGGTTGAACCACTAACTCTAGCTCTTCTTTAAAAGATGAAGTGGCTACTTTTTTTGTCTGAGCTGTCAGATATGCAGGCGGTGTGTGAAACGGTCTAATGAAAGGCTTTTCCACTTCCACATCACCCTTCCTTATCCACTGATTTTTATGATTTGAGCGGCCGTGAACGTTGTATTAGCACCGTCGTTTATGTGAAAAGATGCCTTTCCACCTTGAAACGATACAGACCCTACGACAGCGGTATGCTCTTCATTAGCACTGTCTTTCCACGTAACGGTTTTTCCAATAAGCTGACTCGCTTGCATCATATACGATTCGTCTGCTTTTTCATTAATTTGCGTAATGTCATTCCCACTAATTTGCTCTCCGTTCATGAGCTGAAAAACAACGCCGCTACTCGTATATTGAATGCCCTCGATGACGCCCGTTCCTTTTGTCTTATTCGTCGTTCCATCGTCGTTTTTCGTCACTTTTTCATAGGCGATTTCTGAGCCAATAAACTGCTGATATTGAATGAGTGCGATTTGATCCTGCTGCTCAGCAAATTTATCAAATGATTTGCTCATGTTCGTAATCTGTTCGAGCGTTGAAAAAGTCGCCATTTGGGCAATAAAATCTTTATCCTCCATTGGACTTGTTGGGTCTTGATTACGAAGCTGGGTAATGAGAATTTTCAAGAAATCATCTTTGCCTAGCGCACTATTTCCGGTCTTAGGAGTTTGTTTTTGGTAATTTGATAGATAAGATGTTGGATCAATCGTATTTGCCACGTTTATCACCTACACTTTCGTATTTAAAAGAGCCTCCTGAAAAGTCGATCCGAACTCTTCTAGAACTGATTCCTCTTCTTGCTGAGGTTCACTTTGCTGACGCTTTTCTTCCTGTGAAGGATTCTGCCCCTCTTTAAATGTCTGGTCTGAAGTAAACGGCTGGAATTGCTGCTGTACTTCTAGTTTATCGACTGCTAGGTGCTGATGTTGAAACGTTTGCTTTAATGCTTGAAGCTGAGATTCAATTAACTCTTTTGCTTCAGATGTTGATGTCAGAATGCGTGCAACCAGCTGATCATTATGCTTCACCAGCTCAATCTGCAAATTCCCGAGATGTTCAGGGTTCAATTTAATTAACAAGCGTGAAGACGAGCCGTTCGTTGTTAACGCACCTTTGGATAAAATTGCTTCAAAGTTTTTTATGAACTCTGCATCTGTTCCCTCACTTTTAGTGGTAGTTGCTCCAACGTGAAGAACGAGCTGTTGCACTTTGCTCATGTCCCCTTGCACAATAGGCGTTTCGCTTACATCATTTTTGGTCTCACTAGCTGATACGTTCGTCACGATTGTTGGCATACGAAACGACTTGGATAAAAGCTTATTTTGTAGTACTTGATTCGAATTAACCGGGCTACTTGGCATCATCTTTTCTTCAAGCACTTTTGTGGCGCTTGAGACTTGTTCTTGCCATGTTTTAAGACCTAAATTTTTCGGGTAAAGCTCTTTTAGCGCCCCTTGGCTTTGCTGCGTAGTGCCAGTGGTTGGAGATTGATTAAGCGATTGCGCTGTTATTTTCCCTAACAATTGCTGAGCTTCTTGTGGTGTTTCGATCATTTTCATAACGGAATAGAGAGCAATTACTTCTCGCTTCTGATCTGTTGAAAGCGTAGCTCCGTTTCCATTCATCCAGTCCTTAACTTCTCCCTGTAAGATATTGAGCATTTCCTTAGGGTCTTTGGATTCTGTAAACGTGCGTAAAACGTTCAATACGTTTTTAATAACTTCTTTATCATTTAATGAACTAAGCTTTTGCTCAATCTTTGACCATACTTCTTTTGTACCGTCTGGCTGTGAAAAAAGCGCACTAATCATTTGTAATAAGGCTGCACTATCAGTTGGTGATACAAGTGATTCATCTTCCACGGGTTCATTTTTCAATGCCTCTAAAAATTGAGCGAGCTCTTGCTGATCTTTTCCGCTATTTGCAACTTGTTGTTTTTCTGTTAAAGAACCCATATTTAATCCCTCTGTGACGGCATCATTAAGCACTTGAGAAGGGACTTCTACTACCTGACCTGAGTGACTCATAAATCCTTTTATTGCTTTGGCTAGTGCGTCCGTTTTTCCACCTTGCTCCGAAGACGTGGCATTTAATAACAGCCCTTGAAATAGATTAGAAGGTGCTTTTGACGTGTCGTTTGAACTTCCAATTTGTCCAGTTGTCAAAAAGGACATTGTTCCATTAATCTCCATGCACTCACCTCCTCCTTATTATGAAGTTGAAGAAGCCAATAAATTAACATACTTAGCGGCAACAGCAGGATCCATTTTTTCTAAAATGGAAGCAAGCTGAGTGCTATCTAATTTTTTCATTAAGGTCAGCGCCTGTTGCTGATCCAGCTGTGCAAAAATAAGGGCAGCTTTTTTAGGTGTAATACCTTGAAATGTACTCAAAAGCTTTTGATCATCAGCTGAAGATTTTTGACCAGCTTTTGCCGCATCTTCTTTCTCTTGCTGCAATTTTTCAATCTGTGCCTTCAGCTGCTGGATGGTTGTATCTTTTTGATCGCTTTCCTTCTGTACCTTTGTCATTTTCTTGTTCTGATTATCTAACGTTTTTTTTAAGCGATCCATTTCCTTCTGTTGCTCTGCTCCTGGAAGCTGTGCTGCAGATTCACCTTTATTATCGACCACTTTATTTAAAATCGGAGTATTTTGAGCAATTTCTCCAATTTTTTTATTCACGTCCACACCCGCAACAATCAAGATAATATACATAATGACTAACGTAAAAATAGCAGGGATCAAAAAGACGAAGAAAAAGAGCTGAACTTTACTCGTTTTGGTACTTTCCTCTTCCACGGCCTGTGATTTTTTCTTGCTCATCTCGTCACCTATTTTTCTTTCAACATATATTGTTGCAGTGATATTTCATCCATTTGCTTTGCTTCTGTTGACTTTTGAATTTCTTGATAAAGATGAAAATCGTTTGCCTTCATTTTTTCGTATTTCTTCATTTCGATATTTTTTTCTTGCAGTAAAAACTGTTTCGTTTGCATGTATTGCCTTGCTGAAATGACTTCTTTTTGTAAGCCTTCTATTAATCGTTCGGTGCGTTCTAAAAAAGCCTGCACTTGTTTCAGTTCGGTGATGGACATGCCGTTCATCATTTTCCGGTTGTATGCCTCAATTTGCTGTTCTTTGTGCTTCAGGGCGTCGTACAGACGTTGTCCAACCGTTTCAAATCGTTCTACCGCTTCATTGTATTCGTTTAGAATTCGCTCTTTTTCATTTTCTTTAATCGACATAATTTTGGAAAATTTAAATTGATACACCATAGTTACTCACCCTTTCCAGCAATACTAGTCAACTGCTCAACGCTCGTCTGAATGGAAATACGTTCATCCGTACCTTGCTTCAAAAAAGACATAATGGCCGGATAGTAGTTTATGGCTTCATCAATTTCTCTTGAGGATCCTTTTTTATAGGCTCCTATATTAATAAGGTCTTCTGAATTAATATACGTGGCGAGCAAATCTCGTAAACGATCAGCGTTTTGTCTATGCTCGGTTGTGACGATTTGATTCATCACTCGACTAATGCTTTTTAATACATTAATAGCGGGATACTGTCCTTTATTCGCGAGTGCTCTGTCTAACACAATATGTCCATCAATAATTCCTCTGACCGTATCGGCAATCGGTTCATTAAAATCATCGCCGTCTACTAAGACCGTATAAAAGGCGGTAATAGAGCCGTGCTGATTGGTTCCGGTACGTTCAAGAAGGCGTGGCAGAATGGAAAAGACAGAAGGCGTGTATCCTTTTGTCGTAGGCGGCTCTCCGATGGCTAGCCCTACTTCCCTCTGAGCCATTGCTACCCTCGTAACAGAATCCATCATAAACATGACGTTTAGGCCGCGGTCACGGAAATATTCAGCAATTGCTGTAGCCGTATAGGCACCTTTGATACGCAAAAGGGCAGGCTGATCAGAAGTCGCCACAATGACGATTGATCGCTTTAACCCTTCAGGACCTAAATCTTTTTCGATAAACTCACGCACTTCTCGTCCACGTTCTCCGATAAGCGCAATGACGTTTAAATCCGCAGTCGTATTACGTGCGATCATTCCCATAAGCGTACTTTTTCCAACACCACTTCCTGCAAAAATACCAATCCGTTGTCCTCTACCAACAGTTAGTAGACTATCTATTGTACGCACCCCTACTTCTAATGGTTCATCAATAGGTGGTCTCTCAAGAGGATTTGGAGGGTTCTGATCGGTTAACACCGGCGTCATTCCAACCGGAAGTTCTTTTCCATCCAACGAATTCCCGAGAGAATCAAGAACATGACCAATTAAATCCGGCCCTACTTTTACTTGTAGAGGTTTAGAAGTAGCCTCTACAATACAGCCCGGGGCAATATCACGAACAGACGTGTAAGGCATAAGCAGCACAAATTCCTCCTTAAACCCTACTACTTCCGCTGATATACGTTGTTGTTTATTCTCTCTAGCACCGACATAGATATAGCACAAATCCCCAATGGATGCGGCAGGGCCTCTTGATTCAATCATAAGCCCTACTACCCTAGTGACTTTTCCGTAGCGCTTAAACGAAGATAGATAGGGAATTTCACTGATTAATTGTTCAACCTTCATTTCCTTCAACATCCTTTAAAAGTTCCATCAGTTGCTGCTTTAACTCCTTTAATTGCACATCGATACTAATATCAATTTTTCCGAAAGAAGATTCAATATAGCAAGCCTCTGCCTGAAGGTCATCGCTTGGGTATAAGAATAGACTGGCTTCACCCGCTAAAAGCACTGTTAATTCGTCTTTTCGTTCTAGCACAAGCGGATAGTAATCTGGTGATAAATAGACTTGGATATTTTTATGATCGCGAACCTCTTTAACCGCTTTTTTTACAACAGATGAAAAGATATCAGGATTTAATTCAAGCTGCTGTGCCAAAATCTTTTCCGCAAGTGCAAATCCTAAATTCAAAATCACTTCTTCAGAGGATTCCAAATATCGATTATATTCTGCCTTTGTTTGATCCACGATCTCCCTCGCCTGTTGAATGAGTTGCTGATACTGCTCGATCCCCGCCTGCTTTCCTTCTTCTACACCTAGCTGAAAGCCTTCCTCTCGTGCCTGCTCTACGAAACGACTGCGCTCCTCAAGCCATTGTTCCTTCTCTTGCTCGATGGCGTGACGACTTGTAGCCATATAATTCTCTGCTTGTGCTCGTAGCATTTCTGCTTGCTCAGCCGCTTGTTGAAGCATAACCCCAGATGAAGAATGCTCGCTCTGCTCATCTTCTTCTAACGTTGCATCTTGATAGGAATGAAACGAACGAATTTCAATGGTTCTTTTTGCAACATTTTCGTTTGTTTGATTATGCTTAATTACGTTAGACAATAATATCATCTCCACCGCCGCGGGCTACCATAATTTCCCCGCTGTCCTCTAAACGTCTAATAACACCCACAATACGTGACTGCGCCTCTTCGACATCTTTCAAGCGAACCGGTCCCATAAACTCCATTTCTTCTTGGAATGTTTGAACCATACGCTGTGACATATTGCGGAAAATAACAGATTTGACCTCTTCGCTTGCTACCTTTAAGCTCAGCAGCAGGTCTTCATTTTCGATGTCACGAATGACGCGTTGAATGGCTCGATTGTCAAGGGTGACAATGTCTTCAAATACAAACATTCGCTTCTTAATTTCTTCTGCCAGCTCTGGATCTTGAATTTCAAGCGTATCTAAAATAAGCTTTTCTGTTGTACGATCCACTCCGCTTAACACTTCAACGACCGCTTCAACTCCACCCGTCTGCGTGTAATCTTGGGTAACAGTTGTGGAGAGCTTTCGTTCCAGAATTTGCTCAATTTCGTTAATGACTTCTGGTGCAGTACTACTCATCGTCGCAATACGTCTTGCAATATCTGCCTGACGCTCTTGAGGAAGCGATGATAAAATCATCCCCGCCTGCGCAGGATCTAAATAGGACAGGACGAGTGCAATTGTTTGCGGATGCTCATTTTGAATAAAATTCAAGATTTGCATCGGATCTGCTTTTCTAGCAAAATCAAATGGCTTTACTTGTAAAGAAGAAGTAAGTCGATTTAGAATCATTGATGCTTGCTCGGCTCCAAGTGCCTTCTCTAAAATAGTTTTAGCGTATCCGACTCCACCTTGAGCAATATAGTCCTGCGCTAGGGCTATTTGCTCAAACTCTTCTATAATATCTTCTTTTACATCGGTTTCTACTTTTCGCATGCTTGAGATCTCGAGCGTTAATCGCTCAATTTCTTCTTCGCTTAAGTGCTTGTAAACAGAGGCTGAGACGTCAGGCCCAAGCGATATAAGTAAAATAGCCGCCTTTTGCCTGCCCGTCAGCTCTCCTTTTTTCTCTAATTTAGCCAATGCTTTCCCCCCCTAATCCTCAGCGAGCCATGTTCGCAACAATTTCGCAAATTCTTCAGGATTATCCTTGGCTAATTGCTCAAGCTTTTTACGGCGCTGCTGTTCTGTGGAAAGGACTCGGTCAAGAGTTGGAGAAAACTCTTCAACGATTTCCTCTTCATTTTCAATATATTCTGTTTCTCTATTTTTTCTTCTTCTAAACAATAAAAATAGTAATAATAGGATAATGACTACTAGCGATCCGCCTACAATATACATCCAGAGTGGAATAGTTGCGTTTGTAGAAGCGGCAGTAGCTTGTTTGCCATTAAATTTTTGGACGGAAAGCGCAATTTTACTGTCCACCTGGGCATTTGTTAAAGCAGGAGTGCCTGGGTCCTGCTGAATACTTGTGCGAATAATCGTTCCTAGGATTTGTTGAATATCTTGAATGCTCTGCTGTGACAATGAAGATGGATTATTTGGCTTAGGTGGTTCGACCATTACCTGTATACCAATGTCCTTTACTTTATAAGGACTTTCCACGATTTTTTTATGAATCCGATTTACATCATAATTCAGTCGCTCTTCGGTTTTTTCATAGTCCCCATCATCACTCGTGGTAGTAGAAGTGTAATTTGATACGTCACTTTGACCGGTACCAGCTGTTCCACCATTTTTAGCACCTTTTCCCGTATACGTTTCCGTAATACGTTCTGCGCTTACAGCAAGCCCCTGCATTTTTGTTTTATCGACTGGCTCCACAAGTTGTTCATCACGATTTTCTTTTGTGAAATCCAAGTCTGTTGAAACAGAAACGATAACTTTGTCATTCCCCATCATCGTTCCTAGCATTGTTTGAACTTGGCGCTGTAAATCACGTTCAATTTGCTTTTTAATTTCGTTTTGCGCCATAAACGTGCCATAGCTTGATGAATCTTCGTCCTTTTTTAGGTCAAAATACTCAAAATATTGATTCGTAATGACGATATTGTCAGTAGGAAGGTTCGGAACACTTTTGGATACCAAATGATAAAGTGCTTTTATCTGCTTGTCGTCGAACTCGTATCCTGGTTTTGTGTTTAACACCACAGATGCTGATGCTTCGCTTCCTTTGTCATTTGCAAATACGCTCTCTTGCGGAAGGGTAATCATGACCTTTGCATCATTAACGCCGCTAATTCCCTTAATCAAGTTCGCTATTTCAGTCTGCATTGAAGCCACTTTTAACACATTAAACTCGTTGTCGGTCATTCCAAAGCTTGCATTTTGGCTAAAGAATGAATAATCAATTGTGCCACTTTTCGGAATACCTTGTGCAGCAAGCTCCACTTTTAGCGTATCAACCTGATCGCTGGGCACTGAGATCGTCTGACCGTCCTGAGAAATTTCAGAAGGCACGCCTCTTGAGTCAAGCTCTGATTTAATTTGCCCTGTCTCTTGTGCCGACAAATTACTATAAAGTGGGACATAGCTGACTCTCGTTGTAAATATATAAATGGCGGCAATCGCGACAATGAGTGCAACAAGCCCCCCTATTAGAAAGCCTTTTTGCTTTTTTGATTTGTTCGTCCAGTATTCAGTGATTTTTTGTCTATATTTCAACAGTCGTTCGTTCATTCTACTCCTCCGGTTATTATTTCTTTCTACTTTTATCTTTTAATAACCGTTAAACGCGAATCGCATAATTCATTCATTATACTTGCATGCGCATAACTTCTTGGTAAGCTTCAATCATTTTGTTACGAACTTCTACAGCTGTTTGTAGGGTAATGCTAGCCTTTTGAGAAGTAATCATCACCTCATGTAGATCGATATCTTCTCCGTTCACGAGCTTTTGTGTGGCTTGATCAGCTGCTACTTGTGATTGATTAACAGAATCAATCGCCTCTTTTAAAAGGGTACCAAAGCTTTCACTCCCGCTATTTTTCATAGGCGTATTCGTTTGAGCTGGAAGCATTTGAAAAGGCGATTGTGCTGCAACAGAATTAATCAATGAAATTCCTCCTATTTACCGATTTCTAAAGCTTTTAACAGCATTCCTTTTGTAGCATTTACCACTGTTACATTTGCTTCGTATGAGCGTGTAGAGCTCATCAGATCTACCGTTTCTTTCAGCGGATCTACGTTCGGCATTTTGACGTACCCTTGCGCATCCGCATCGGGGTGCGTCGGATCATAGACAAGCTTGAATGGCGTTTGATCTTCTACAATCTTTGATGCCTTTACTCCCTCGCCTATACTATTCTGCTTCCCACCTAAAAATTTGTTAAACACGGAATGAAAGGAATCACTACTCGTTTGAACCTCAACCATTTTACGTTTATATGGCTCCCATTTACCGTTCACAAGCTTTGCTCTTGTCGTATCAGCATTTGCCATATTCGATGAAATCACGTCCATTCGAAGGCGCTGTGTTGTCAAAGCAGAGGATGATATATTCAAACTGTCAAACATCGACATAATTATCTTCCGCCTCCTATCACCATTTTCATTGAGCTAAACTTTCCACTTAATCGATCAGACAAGGCCTGATAATAAATTTGATTTTTAGCAAGCTCTGACATTTCCAAATCCATATCAACACTGTTGCCATTTTGTTGATAATCATTTGCACGGCTTACAATTGCAGAGTTAGAAAAAGAGGATGAAGGAGTAAATTCAAAATGTCTCGGGTTCGTGCGATGAGCTTTTAGCGATTCATTTAAGGCACGATCTAGCTCACCTTTAAACGATACGTTTTTCGCTTTGTAGTTCGGTGTATCCACGTTTGCAATGTTATCAGCGATCGTTTTTTGCTTTAGTGAAGAATAGTTTAGCCCTTGTTCTAGAGCATCAAATGTTGTTGAAAATAACTTCACGAAAATCCCTCATTTGTAAAGTATTGTTGTTTTGACAAAATTCGACTTGCCTTGCTATCTAACATTTTAGGGAAGGTTTATGGAAATGTCTATGTTTTTTAGGTTTTTTTTACATACTTCACTACTTTAAACCTATATTTCTGACAAAATTATGAAGACATTTCGACGTATTATAGACTTATTTAAGTACCATTTGTAACAAATTTCTTTGATGTTAGGTAATCTGTTATCGTGACATTTTTCACACAAAACCACTTCTAAAAGTATACTTCCTAGACGAGAATGTATGACTATTGTACGAGGAAAAATCCATAAAAAAAAGCGCTACTCATAGCGCTTTTTTTATGGATTAATTTGATTTTAATTTCGCAAGTTCAACAAGGAATTTGTCATTTAGGACTTTAATGTATGTCCCTTTCATTCCTAGAGAGCGAGACTCAATAACACCAGCACTTTCAAGCTTACGAAGAGCATTTACGATGACAGAACGTGTAATCCCTACGCGATCTGCAATTTTACTTGCCACAAGAAGGCCTTCATTGCCGTTAAGCTCTTCAAAAATGTGCTCAATTGCTTCAAGCTCACTGTATGATAATGAACTGATGGCCATTTGAACAACCGCTTTGCTTCTTGCCTCTTCTTCAATCTCTTCTGCTTTTTCACGTAAGATTTCCATTCCTACTACTGTAGCACCGTACTCAGCAAGAATTAAATCATCATCATGGAACTTCTCATCTAGACGAGCTAAGATAAGTGTACCTAGGCGCTCTCCCCCACCAATGATTGGCACGATCGTTGTTAAACCTGATTTGAAAAGCTCTTTGTTTTCAATAGGGAAAGCCGTATATTCGCTTTCTACATCAAGGTTTGAAGATGTTTCGTTAATGCTGAAAAGGTTTTTCGTATATTCTTCTGGAAAACGACGCTCTTCTAACATATCTTTCATACGTTGGTTTTCGATTTGTTGTTTAATCGCAATTCCTAGTAGCTTACCGCGACGGCTCACTACGAATGTATTAGCCTCGATAACTTCACCTAACGTTTCAGCCATTTCTTTAAAGTTTACTGGTTTACCAGCTGCCTTTTGCAGCATTGCATTAATCTTTCTTGTTTTTGTTAATAAATCCATTATTGTGCCTCCTGATAAGATCTCTCTCTAAATGTGTTACAAAATAAATTGACTTAAATCTTTATTACGCGCAACTTCTCCTAGCTTTTCTTCTACATACTGAGGAGTAATTGTGATTTTTTCCATCGTAACGTCCGGCGCTTCAAACGACAGATCTTCCAACAGACGCTCCATAATTGTGTGCAGACGGCGTGCGCCAATATTATCCGTATCTTGGTTCACATGAAATGCCACTTCTGCAATCTTACGTATAGCATCGTCAGAAAATTCAATTTGTATACCTTCTGTTTCCAATAACGCCTGATATTGCTTTAAAAGGGCATTATCTGGTTCAACAAGGATGCGAACAAAGTCATCAACCGTCAACTTCGTTAACTCCACGCGGATTGGGAAACGGCCCTGCAATTCAGGAATTAAATCTGACGGCTTTGAGACGTGAAACGCCCCTGCTGCAACGAATAATACATGATCTGTTTTGACCGATCCGTACTTTGTTACTACCGTTGATCCTTCAACAATTGGTAAAATGTCGCGTTGCACACCTTCACGTGAAACTTCCGCTGAGCCATTACCATTGCCTTTACTTGCAATTTTATCAATTTCATCGATAAAGATGATGCCATACTGCTCAGCGCGCTGAATGGCCTCTTGTGTTACTTCGTCCATATCAATTAATTTCTGCGCTTCTTCGTTCGTTAACACTTTCCGCGCTTCTTTTACAGTCAATTTACGCTTTTTCGTCTTCTTCGGCATTAAACCACCTAATGCGTCTTGAAGATTCATGCCCATCTGTTCCATACCCGTTCCTTGCAACATATCAAACATTTGCGGCTGTTGCTCCTGTACATCAACCGTTACATAGTGATCTTCTAACTCTCCTAATGCGAGCTGATGGGCAACTTGCTTGCGCTTTGTTCGAATCGTATCATCTTCTGATTCTGACTCAGAGCTTTCAGAAGGATTGTTGCCAGGGAAGAGCATTTCGAATGGGTTTTTAAAAGACTGTTGCTTTTTCAACGATGGAACAAGTAATTCCACTAATCGCTTGTTTGCTTGTTCTTTCGCTTTTTCTTGTACTGCTTCCATTTTCTCTTCTTTTACAAGACGGATGGACGTTTCCATTAAATCACGAACCATTGATTCGACATCGCGCCCTACGTAGCCCACCTCAGTAAACTTAGTGGCTTCTACTTTAATAAACGGCGCACCGACAAGCTTAGCAAGTCTTCTCGCAATTTCCGTTTTTCCGACACCCGTTGGGCCAATCATTAGAATGTTTTTAGGCACCACTTCATCACGCAGCTGCTCGCCTAATAAGCCTCTACGATAGCGATTACGAAGAGCAACAGCAACTGCTTTTTTAGCTTTTGTTTGACCGACAATATACTGATCCAGCTTTTCAACAATTTGACGAGGGGTTAAATGAGTATTCATTATGAACTCTCCTTTCCTACAACTCTTCTACGATAATATTTCCATTTGTATAAACACAAATATCACTTGCAATGTCTAGAGCTGCTTTTGCAATCTCACGTGCTGTTAAATGATCTCCTGCATGATGCTTTAGAGCACGACCTGCAGAAAGGGCATAGTTCCCACCTGAACCAATTGCTAAAATACCGTCATCAGGCTCAATCACTTCACCCGTTCCGGAAATTAACAGAATAACGTCTTTATTCATTACAATGAGCATGGCTTCTAATTTTCGAAGAACTTTATCACTTCTCCATTGTTTTGCCAGTTCTACCGCTGCACGTTGAAGGTTGCCGTTGTATTCCTCAAGCTTTCCTTCGAACATTTCAAATAGCGTAAATGCATCCGCTACGGAACCTGCAAAACCTGCCAACACTTTTCCTTGATAAAGTCGTCTAACTTTTCGGGCTGTATGCTTCATCACAACAGCATTACCGAACGTTACCTGTCCGTCACCAGCCATCGCGCAGTTCCCTTTATGTTGAACCGCAAAAATCGTTGTTGCATGAAAGGTTGACATAATAACTCCTCCTTTTTATGCTCGGGGATGTGCGTCCATGTAAACACTTTTTAATCGTTCTTTTGAAACGTGGGTATAGATTTGCGTTGTAGATAGGTTTTCGTGACCCAATAGCTCTTGAATCGTACGCAAATCAGCTCCATGATTTAACATGTGCGTCGCAAAAGTATGACGTAAAACGTGCGGACTAATACGAATATGATCGGCGGTCTGCTCCATCACTTTGTTGATGATTAAGCGAATTCCGCGATTCGTAAGCGGTCCTCCCCTTGCATTTAGAAATAGTGTTTTGGTATCAGCTTTACCTTTTTCAAGTAAAGTGAGACGACCGTCCCCCAAATAAGTTTCTAAAGCGTGCAACGCGTATTTTCCGAACGGAACATAGCGCTGCTTTTTGCCTTTTCCATTAATGAGTACGGTCTGAAAAGAAAGTTCTAAATCTTGAAGCTGAATATTTGAACATTCACTAACGCGAATACCGGTTGCATACATCAATTCTAATATGGCTTGATTTCGTTGCCCAAGCGGTGTCGTTAAATCAGACACTTCAAATACTTGTTGTAGTTCTTCTTCGTACAGAAACCGAGGTGTTTTTTGTTCTTTTTTAGGCAAAGAAACTAGAGCAAACGGATTTTGTTCTACCAGTTGCTCTCGGTGTAAGTATCTGTAAAAGCTGCGTAAACTCGAAATTTTTCGAGCAATGGATCGCTTTGAATATTGCTCCTTATGAAGTTTCGTTAAAAACAATCGAGTATCAGCATATGTAACTTGTTTTAATGTTTCAATACCTTCTGCTTCCATAAACGCTAGAAAAAACTCAATATCTTTTGTGTAAGAAACAATTGTATATTTTGAATAGTTTTTTTCAATTTGTAAATATTCCAGAAAGGAATTTAAAAAACTTTTAACATTTTGCACTCTTATCACCTCACAAGGGCTACTAAATATTATCACAATTTAGTAGCCCTTGCAAACAAATTAATCTTATTTTTTTATAAAATTCTGAATAGTTTCCAACGCTCGATTAGCGTAGGCTTCATAACGTTCTTGTTTGTTCTTAATACGCACTTCAAGCTCTTTAAAAATCCCAAAGTTGGCATTCATTGGCTGGAAGTTTTTCGCGTTTGTATGGGTAATGTAGTACGCCATGCTACCGATGGCTGTTTCTTGTGGGAATTCAACAAGTTCCTCTCCAAGAAGTTGCTTCGCTGCGTTCATTCCTGCTACTAATCCACTTGCAGCAGATTCCACGTATCCTTCAACACCTGTCATTTGACCAGCAAAGAATAGATCTTCACGTTCACGGTACTGATACGTTGGCTTTAATAAGTTAGGTGAATTAATGAACGTATTGCGATGCATCACACCATAACGCACAATTTCTACGTTCTCAAGTCCTGGAATTAAACGAAGAACCTCTTTTTGTGCTCCCCATTTTAAATGCGTTTGGAAACCAACAAGATTATAAAGGGTTCCTGCCGCATCATCTTGACGAAGTTGTACAACTGCATATGGTCGCTTCCCTGTTTTTGGATCTTCTAATCCTACTGGTTTCATCGGACCAAATAGCATCGTTTTCTTTCCGCGTTGCCCCATTACTTCAATTGGCATACATCCCTCAAAGTAAATTTCTTTTTCGAACTCTTTAAGGGGAACCGTTTCAGCTGTCGTAAGTGCTTCGTAAAAGCGATCAAATTCCTCTTCTGTCATTGGACAGTTTAGGTAAGCTGCTTCTCCTTTGTCATAACGGGACTTTAAGTATACTTTGTCCATATCAATGCTTTCTTTTTCAATGATTGGTGCTGCCGCATCATAGAAATACAAGTAATCTTCGCCAGTGAGAACACGAAGCTGATCTGAAAGATCTTTTGATGTTAGTGGACCTGTTGCGATTACTGTTGGTCCTTCTGGGATTTCTGTAATTTCTTCTGTAAATACCGTTACATTTGGATGATTTTTAACACTTTCCGTTACAAGAGCCGCAAATTCATGACGGTCAACCGCAAGTGCTCCTCCTGCCGGCACGGCACATTCATCTGCTGAGCGAATAATAACGGAATCCAATTGACGCATTTCTTCTTTTAATACACCCACTGCGTTTGTTAACGAGTTGCCTCGAAGTGAGTTACTGCAAACAAGCTCTGCAAACTTGTCTGTGTGATGCGCAGCTGTTTGTCTAACAGGACGCATTTCGTATAGATGAACCTTAATTCCTCGTTTCGCAATTTGCCACGCTGCTTCACTACCAGCAAGACCTGCTCCAATTACATTAATAAATTTTTCACTCATTATTTTTCCTCCATCTGCTTCTGTGTTTGATATGGATACAAACAGACAAACATCGCCCGTGGAATAGGTTAACCATCTATTCCCATCAGGCGATGTCATTTCACAACCTCAATTTGTATGAGCACTCAAACGACTTATTCTTGTGTTTCTTCTTTGTAATCACAGTTTATACAGCTAACCTGTGTTCCTTTTTTCTGTTTCTTCTCCACTAAGAGACTATCACATTTTGGACATTTACGTGCAATAGGTTTATCCCATGACAGGAAGTCACATTCTGGGAATTGATCACAACCGTAGAACGTACGCTTTTTCTTCGATTTTCGTTCCACGATATTGCCCTTTTCACATTTCGGACACTTCACTCCGATTTGTTTCACAATTGGCTTCGTGTTGCGACACTCTGGAAAATTAGAGCAGGCCATGAATTTGCCGTATCGGCCCATTTTAAATACCATTGGTGAGCCGCATAGTTCACAATCTTCTCCAGCAGGCTCATCCTTAATTTCGACTTCTTTCATTTCTTTTTCCGCTTTATCAAGTCGCGGTTCAAAATCATTATAGAAATCATCAATGATCTTTACCCATTGTATTTTACCATCTTCTACTTCATCAAGGCTTGTTTCCATATTGGCTGTAAATTCCACATTAATAATCTCAGGGAAAAACTCCACCATTAGTTCTAAAACGATTTCCCCAAGCTCTGTTGGAACAAATCGCTTATTATCTAAGGAAACATAGCCGCGTTTTTGAATGGTATCAAGCGTTGGTGCAAACGTAGAAGGTCGGCCAATACCTAGCTCTTCAAGCGTTTTAACGAGTCGTGCCTCCGTGTAACGTGGCGGTGGCTGCGTGAAATGTTGCTTGGAATCTACGTCTTTAGAGAAAGCGTTTTCGCCCTCTTCTAGCGCTGGAAGCATATTTTCCTTTTCTTCCACTTGGTCGTCGTTACCTTCGACGTATACCTTCATGAAACCAGGAAACTTCACTTTAGATCCATTTGCTCTGAACATCACACCAGAGTTCACTAAGTCAACTGCCATCGTATCCATTACAGCAGGCGCCATTTGGCTTGCTACGAAACGCTCCCAAATGAGCTTGTATAAGCGATGCTGATCACGTGATAATACGGACTTTACATCAGCAGGCTTGCGAAGAACGGATGTCGGACGAATCGCTTCATGCGCGTCTTGTGCCTTCGCATTTTTCTTTTCCTTACGCTTTTCTTTCAGCGTATATTCCTCACCGTACGAATCATTAATATATCCAAACGCTTCTTCCTTCGCCAAATCTGAAATACGAGTTGAATCTGTTCGCATATATGTAATCAAACCGACGGTACCTTCTTTACCTAAATCAATTCCTTCATATAATTGCTGTGCGATCATCATCGTTTTCTTAGCACGGAAATTCAGCTTACGTGCCGCTTCCTGTTGAAGAGAAGATGTAGTGAACGGTGTTGCCGGGTTACGCTTGCGTTCTTTTTTCGTTACCTTTGTAATCGCAAATTCGTTCCCATCAATATGTGCGAGTACTTCTTTTACATTTTCTTCGCTTTTTAGATCAAGCTTTTTACCGTTGTACTCCATCAGGCTACCTTCAAATTGGTCATTGCCTTTTTGGAACGTCGCGTTTACCGTCCAGTATTCTTCAGGATTAAATCGGTTGATTTCTTTTTCGCGCTCAATAATAAGGCGAACAGCGACCGATTGTACACGACCTGCACTTAATCCTTTTTTTACTTTCTTCCATAATAATGGACTAATGTTATAACCTACGAGACGATCTAGAATTCGTCGCGCCTGTTGTGCATCTACTAAGTCCATGTTAATAGGTCGAGGATACTTAAAAGATTCTTTAATGGCATCCTTTGTAATTTCGTTAAATACGACTCGACAATCAGAGTGGACATCTATATTAAGGCTGTGCGCCAAATGCCATGCGATTGCTTCTCCTTCGCGATCCGGATCGGCTGCGAGATAGACTTTCTTCGCTTTTTTCGCCGCTGTTTTTAAATCTTTTAAAACAGGTCCTTTTCCTCGAATCGTAATATACTTGGGCTCAAATTCGTGCTCGATATCAATACCCATTTGACTTCTTGGTAAATCTCGAACATGTCCCATTGATGCTTTTACTTTATATTTTTTTCCTAAGTATTTTTCGATGGTTTTAGCCTTTGCTGGCGATTCCACAATAACTAGGTAGTCAGACATTCCACTGTTCCTCCTCAAGAGGTAAAATAAAATCTTCATTATTATTAAATATTCGTATACACTTTGTCAAACAAGAATTAATATTTTTTGTAATGTTATCCTAATTTTCTAATTTTATCCGCCTGAATGCATAAAGCACGGGTGCCTCTATGGTTACATAGAAAACTCTACCTCCACATCCTCAGCAGACGTAATGAGCTTTGCTCCCTGCTGAATGAGCGAGTGTGTACCTTTTGAATGCTCACTTAAAATGGATCCCGGTACTGCAAAAACTTCTCGTCCTTGATGAAGGGCCTGATCGGCTGTAATAAACGAACCGCTTCTCGTCTTCGCCTCTACTACAACCGTCCCTCGCGTCAATCCACTAATGATTCGGTTGCGAAACGGGAATTGCCATGGGCGGGGCTTTTGAGATGGCGGATATTCAGAAAGCAGTAAGTGATGCTTCCCAATATGAGCAGCCAATTCTTGGTTCTGCTTAGGATACATATTATAAAAGCCCGATCCCAAAACTGCAACTGTCTGACCTCCACACTCAAGAGCAAGCCTGTGAGCAGCCGTATCAATCCCAATGGCCAAGCCGCTTACAACGAGCCAGTTTTTCTTTACAAGTGGCTCTAAGATAGCCTGCAGAGCTTTGTAGCCATATTCTGTGGGCTGACGTGTCCCTACTACACCAAGCATTTTAGCGTGATGCAATAATTTGGAGTGTCCATATGCATATAAAAGCCACGGCGGATCGTATATGTTTTTTAATAACATAGGATAATCTCTTTCATTCAGACTTATACAAGAGATGCCCTGTTTTTTGTATTTCTCTAGGATATCTTGTATAGGAATGGTTTGCAAATCATTTTTAATTCGTTCTACTTTTTGGGAAGGGAGCTGAAAGATTTGTTGCAATTCCGCTGAGGAAAAGGAATAGAGGTAAGAAAGAGAAGGATCTACCTTTAGCATACGTTCGATTGACTTATGCCCTACGTGCTCACAGTGTGTTAAATGAATGAGTTTTTGTTTGTATTCATCCATGCTAAGCCTCCTAATTATTGATATGGAAAAGATGCCTCCAAGAGCAGAGGCATCTCTCACTTCTATTAATGAGTTTTACAAGACTCGTATAAACCTTTTTCTTTTAAAACAGAGATTAGGGTTTCACCCATAACAGATGGTGTTTCTGCTACTTGGATACCACATGCGTTCATTGTTTTAATTTTTTCCGCAGCTGTTCCTTTACCGCCAGAAATGATGGCACCCGCATGGCCCATACGTTTCCCTGGAGGTGCAGTTTGGCCACCGATAAAGCCTACAACCGGTTTTGTCATGTTTGCTTTGATCCACTCAGCTGCTTCTTCTTCAGCCGTTCCACCGATTTCTCCGATCATAATAACAGCATACGTGTCTTCATCTTCATTAAATGCTTTTAATACATCGATGAAGTTTGTACCGTTGACAGGGTCTCCACCAATACCAACCGCTGTTGATTGACCGATTCCTGCTTCTGATAATTGATGAACAGCTTCATATGTAAGCGTTCCTGAGCGAGACACAACTCCTACATGACCTTTTTTGTGAATGTAACCAGGCATGATCCCAATTTTACATTCTTCTGGTGTAATAACGCCTGGGCAGTTAGGTCCTACTAAGCGAGTACGTTTGCCTTCCATATAGCGCTTTACTTTCACCATGTCTAACACTGGGATACCTTCTGTAATACAAATAACTAAGTCTAGATCTGCATCTACTGCCTCAATGATTGCATCTGCAGCAAATGCTGGCGGAACGTAAACAACTGAAGCGTTTGCACCTGTTGTTTCTTTTGCTTCTGCTAACGTGTTGAATACAGGAACCCCTTCAACTTCAGTGCCGCCTTTACCTGGCGTTACGCCACCTACGATTTGTGTGCCATACTCAAGCATTTGCTTCGTATGGAAAAGGCCTACTCCACCTGTAATACCTTGTACAAGGACTTTTGTGTTTTTATTAATAAATACGCTCATTCCTATCCCCTGCCTTTCTATTTCACTAGTGAAACGATTTTTTCAGCACCGTCTGCCATAGATTCTGCTGCCGTAATGTTAAGGCCTGACTCTTGTAAAATCTTTTTACCAAGATCTACGTTTGTCCCTTCAAGACGAACAACAAGTGGTAAATTTAAGCCAACTTGTTTTGTTGCTTCTACAACACCTGAAGCGATTACATCACATTTCATGATTCCACCGAAAATGTTAACGAAAATCCCTTTTACATTTTGGTCGGATAAAATGATTTTAAATGCTTCTGTTACCTTTTCAGCTGTCGCGCCGCCCCCAACGTCAAGGAAGTTAGCCGGATCTCCGCCGTAGTGCTTGATGATGTCCATCGTAGCCATTGCAAGCCCTGCACCGTTTACCATACAGCCGATGTTTCCATCTAATGAAATATAGCTTAAGTCGTATTTAGATGCTTCAATTTCCTTTGCATCTTCTTCTTCAAGGTCACGATATTCTAGAATATCTTTTTGGCGATAAAGCGCATTTGAATCGAAGTTTAACTTCGCATCAAGTGCCATTACTTTGCCGTCACCTGTTGTTACAAGTGGGTTAATTTCAGCGATTGAACAGTCTTTTTCAGTGAACACTTGATAAAGACCCATCATGAATTTTACCGCTTGACCAACAAGCTCTTTTGGAATGTTAATATTAAATGCTAATCTTCTAGCTTGGAAACCTTGTAATCCGATAGCTGGATCAACATATTCCTTGAAGATTTTTTCAGGCGTTTTTTCTGCTACTTCTTCAATTTCCGTTCCCCCTTCTTCAGAAGCCATGAACACTACTTTTGAAGATGCACGATCTAATACAAGGCCTACGTAATATTCTTTTTTAATATCACAGCCCTCTTCGATTAGTAAACGTTTTACTTCTTTCCCCTCTGGACCTGTTTGATGTGTTACAAGCGTCTTACCTAAAATTTCCCCTGCGTACGCTTTCACTTCATCAAGGTTTTTGGCAACTTTAACGCCGCCTGCTTTACCACGACCACCTGCATGGATTTGTGCTTTTACTACTGTAATATTTGATCCCAATTCTTTCGCAGCTTCTACCGCTTCTTCAACTGTGAATGCTACTCGACCATTTGGGACTGCTACCCCGTATTTTCTGAGGATTTCTTTTCCTTGGTACTCATGAATATTCATTCCCCATCCTCCTAACGTATGTAAGAAATAAAATAGACTGCGCTTTCATTTTATAAGAGTAATGATGCTGTTGTCTACTATTCTACAAAAAAATTTGAATATTCCTCATTTTTTTATCAAAAAAACCCGATATATCGGGTTTTTTGTCATATTTTTTTGAAAAATAGTTTATCCTTTTTATTCCAAAAAATGCCGTATTTATTAGATTAGGAAACTATTTATCCTTTTTAGGTAGCGTTACCCCTTGATCAATTCGATAAATAAAAGCAAAAATTTCGGCGACCACGCCATATAATTCTTGGGGAATTTTCTCGTTAATCGTTAACTGCCCTAATAGTTCAACTAAGGAGGCATCGTGTTGAATCGGAATATGATTTTTCTCCGCCTCTGCAATAATTTTCTCGGCCACAAATCCTTTTCCTGTTGCGACTACTCTTGGAGCTTCGTCCGTGCTCGTATCATAGGAAAGAGCCACGGCGTTTTTTCGTTTTTTCTCCTCACGTTCGTTCATATTCGAAAATCCACCCCCGTATAGCTTTGTGATGATGAAGCGCTCGGAAACAGCGTTCCTTGCTTTTTAGCGCTCCCGTGACTAGAGACCGTTTTCACCTCTGTCAGCCGATAATTTAACTGTGCTAGCGCCTCTTGAAGCTCTGGTTTCTTCACTCCAATAAGAGCTCCTATGGCGGGATGATCATTGATAACTCCAATCGTTACAACGCGATTTTGCACACGCACATCGACAACCGTGTCTTCTAAATGATCAAGACGTAGATAAAAGAGAATATGACAATACGCAGGGTCAATTTGGTCGTTCTTGGTCTTTTTTCCGCTCCATTGAATTGTTACATCCTTTGTAGACTGCCCAAGCGGCAGGGGAATTTGCATATATAAAGACGTTACAGGACCATTGTCTTGAGATAAAAGCTGAAATCCCGTAATCTTCTGTAGCAGCGTTTCCGCTACTTCTTTCCCTTGAGGGGGGATCAGCGCTTCGCTTTTCATTAATAGGGCCTTTAACGTTTGCAGCTCCTCGGCCTGGTGAGGGGAGCTAGACATATTGAGAACATTCTTGACGTCGTGCTCATGACTCATACCGAGCGACTGAATGATCGCTTTTAGATTTTTCACGATCTCTTGTGCATCTGTTTGATTCTGAGAAGATACCGTATTTGGAGTGCTCATTTTATTTGCTCCAATTAGCACCTCCATTATTTCTTTAGCGGTCACTTGCTGTCTAGAAAGTAAATCAGTAAGCATTTGCATCACTTTCGGCTTCAATGTGTCTGCGCCTTGGGAGAGATCAGCGGTACGATTTTGACCATCCATCACAGGATCATCAGCAGAAATCAAACTTCCCTTACGATCCGCAAACGTTTGAAGCTGATGTAGTTTTTCTAGATCCGCTGTTGCATGAGAGTCGTTTAACAAACGAAGTAGAATCGCTTTCCCCTCCTCGCCTTGCAAACTTTCAGCCCAATCTAAAATCATAGATGCAGAGAAAACGCTTCTTTTACTCACATCATTGAGAAACAGCTCTGTGAGTCCTTTTGTGAGTTCTGGCTTATTGGAGGATAACACGTCCCTAAAAACCTCGTTTTGGCCTTTTTCATCTAAGTTTTTTAATTGATTCGCTAAAGTAGAACGGTCGCCTTCTGATTCTAAAGTTGCTAGAATTTCTGTCAACGCCCCTTTCCAGTTCTCTGCCTTCCCTCTTGATAGCCAATCAGCTAAGATTGATGTAGGAGCTACTCCACTTTGCTTAATATTAGTTAGCATAAGCTGACTAAGCTCCTTTAAAGACTGAGACCCTTCAACAGAGGAGACAATTTTTTCATTTCCAGCTATTGTCGTTAATAACCTCGTCAGTTGCTGAATGGGCTCTGCTTTCACATCAGGACCCTCAGCAAGGAGAGATGAGAGCTGATTTGCTTCTGCTGAAATGGAAGTATCTTGTAAAGCAGCGGTAAGAGAGGTAAACACCGTTTTTGTAAAAGGAAGCTCGCGCTGCGAAATGAGTTGAAGCACTTGTTTATCTAACGGGGTAGGACCGTCTCCTTTTATCCATGCAGAAACGTCTCCAATGTTTTTCGGTATGGGAAGCTTTTGTTCAAGAAAAAAGTCCACCAGTGCCCGATTTGTCTTAGAAGAAGACATTCCAGTCAGAGTAAATAGGTCCTGTGAGCCTTGAGAGGCTGTTTGAGGCTGCAAAAGTTTCAAGTAGGGTTTGTCCCCATTCTTAGGTTGCACTTCAAACCAATAGCTCTGAAACGCTTCTAACGGGGCTTCTAGTTTTGCAAGCACCGTCACATTATGGATATTCACAAGAGCTAGTTGATTCGGAAACAATTTTTGAATCGTTCCTTTTACTAAATCGCCAGAATGAAAGGGTAAATTTTTGGCTGAAGGCGCTATTTGTTTCATCAATTGTTGAAAAGCAGATATTTGCATAGCGTATCACCTCTTTTTTGAAAAATACGATGAAGGTTTGAGAACCAATCCGTTCCCAAACCTCCACACGTTTAACGATGTGTTACATAATGTTTAATTGGCGCAAACGATTTACGATGCTCGTCCAGAATACCGTATTGTTCCACTGCATCTAAATGCTGCTTCGTTCCATATCCCATATGCTTTTCAAAGCCATACTGTGGATATTTGTTTGCTAACTGCTTCATCATGCGATCTCGGGTTACTTTTGCTACAACGGAACTTGCGGCAATTGAAATGCTCGTCGCATCACCTTTGATAATGGATTCCTGCGGAATAGCGACGGGTAGCTTCATCGCATCAATCAATAGATGTTGAGGTTCCACACCTAATTCTACAATCGCTTCTTGCATCGCTAATTTGGTGGCCTCATAAATGTTAACCTCGTCAATCACCTTAGCGGATTGAATGCCTATTCCTACAGCTACTGCATGCTCCATGATATAATTATAATATGCGTCACGCTTTGCTTCGGACAGCTTTTTTGAATCCGTTAATCCTGCTAAATAAAATTCTTTTGGCAAAATAACGGCCGCCGCAACAACAGGACCTGCTAAAGGACCTCTTCCTACTTCATCAATGCCCGGCAATACGCGTTACACCTTGTGCATATAGGTCATTTTCATAGCGCATCATTTCGTCAAATTGCTGTTTTAATTGCGCCTCTTTCGCAAATTCCTTTTGCTTTTGCTTTATAAGAGTTTGAACGCCTTTTCGCTCATCTTTCAAACATGCTTGATAAAAAGCATCGTTTTCGCTTCGTACCTCTGTTAATTCTTGTTTGATTTCTTGAATTGTTTTTGACATCTTCTCACTCTTTCTAGCACATATATCGGCTTTTATCTTTTGGTTCTAAAGAAAAAAGCAAGCGCGAACGCCTGCTTTTTTACTCTGATTCTACCTTTTCTTCATAAGGCTTCTCAAAAGTTAAGACGCCTAATTTATCGCCGCGAATTTCGCGCAACACAAGCTCAGCTGTTTTATCATAGTCGATGATTCCGCCTGATAATAGACAGCCTCTTCGTTTTCCAATCTCATCAAACAGATCCACAATCTCTTCTGGAATATGTGGTAGATCATAGCGCTCCTGTAGACGGTTCGGGTAGCTTGCTGTTAAAAAGCGCAGCGCGTACACCGCAACGTCCTGAAGGTTAAGAATGGTGTCCTTAATTGCACCAGTGGTTGCAAGCTTGTACCCCACAAGTTCGTCCTCAAACTTCGGCCACAAAATTCCTGGTGTATCCAAAAGCTCAAGCTCCTTACCCACTTTAATCCATTGCTGTGCTTGCGTAACACCTGGACGATCGCCTGTTTTAGCAATATTTTTATGTGCCAAGCGGTTAATCAATGTGGATTTCCCTACGTTTGGAATACCTACGATCATCGCACGAATCGCACGAGGATTTTTAATACCTTTAGCACGCATACGATCGAATTTTTCCTTAAGCAGCTCTTTGGAAACCGTCAAAATTTGATTGAGTCCTTTACCAGACTGTGCATCAATCGCAATTGCTGCAATGCCTTTTTCTTCGTAGTAACGAAGCCATTCATTCGTAATCGCTTTGTCCGCTTTATCTGCTTTATTTAGCAGAACTACTCTCGGCTTGTTTGTCACAATTTCATCAATCATTGGATTGCGTGAAGATTGCGGGATACGTGCATCAACAAGCTCATAGACAATATCAATTAGCTTTAACTTTTCTGTTACTTGACGACGGGCTTTTGCCATATGCCCTGGAAACCATTGAATCGTCATATTCTTCACCTACTTACATTCTATTCAAACGTATTAAAAAGCACATAAACTCACTGCGCCTTTCATCTACGCGCTATTTTACAAAACGTGCTTCACGGATTGGCCAATATACAGCCCCCGTTTTCCCTACTACTTTCGCAAGAGGAATGGTACCAATTTGACGGCTATCTTTGCTATAGCGACGATTATCACCCATCACGAACAGCTCCCCTTTTGGAACCGTTTTGCGTCCGATGATTGTCTCAAGCGTGAAATCTTCCGTCAAGTGGCCATCCATCACCTGTTTTTTATACGTATCTAAGTACGGTTCAGGTACAGCATGACCGTTCACATAAAGCATATCTTTCTTATATTCAATATGATCTCCTGGCAAGCCGATCACACGCTTGATGTAATTTTGCCCACCTGGAGCATGAAAAACTAAAATATCAAATCGTTTGGGCTCGCTAAATTTGTACGAAAGCTGATTCACAATCATGCGGTTTTGATCCTGGAGAGTAGGCATCATAGACGAGCCGTCTACAACAACCGGGGCAAACAAAAAATAGCGAATAACAGTCGCCAGCAATACGGCAATTGCGATCGCTTTAATCCATTCCCATAATTCATTCTTTTTGCGAGCCATCTATAAATCCCCCAACTGCTTTTTTCTTTTATTGTAAAGGATTTTAGATTCTATGTTCATTAAAATCGTATTAAAATTTGAAAAAAAGGAGCTTGTCTCCAAGCTCCTTTCCGCTTTATTATCGAATTTCTTTGATACGCGCTGCTTTACCACGTAGGTTACGTAGATAGTAAAGTTTCGCACGGCGTACTTTACCACGGCGAATAACTTCGATTAGCGCGATTTTTGGTGTGTGTACAGGGAATGTACGTTCAACACCTACACCGTAAGATACCTTACGTACTGTAAATGTTTCGCTGATTCCACCACCACGACGCTTAATCACAACACCTTCGAATACCTGAATACGTTCACGAGTACCCTCGACAACTTTTACGTGTACACGTACAGTGTCACCAGGACGGAACTCAGGAAGGTCTGATCTTAGTTGTTCTTTCGTAATTTCTTGAATAAGTTTTTGCATCGTCTCTTTCAACTCCTTCCAACAAATGCTCATGCCGGCATAAATGCTCATTGCAGCGGAACACCGTTTTAAGGGCCAAGTTCTTCTGAACTCAAGCCACAAGCAATATCTTAGCATATATAGATATGGGATGCAACATCATTTTTAAAAACATCACATACTTTTACATAGCTTTCGTTCGTTTTTTTATTGAGGATAGCAACTCTCATAAAAAAAGGACGTTATTTCTTTTCGTTGCTCTCTGCCTTGATTTCCTCGAGCCACTTTTGCTGCACAGGCGTCAATTCGTATGTCTCAAGCATATCTGGACGACGCTCAAACGTTCGTCTAATAGACTCCTTGTCCCGCCACTCGGCAATCTTCTTATGATCTCCTGATAATAAAACGTCCGGAACTTTCATTCCTCTGAAATCCGAAGGCCTTGTATAGTGAGGATGCTCTAAGAGCCCTGTACTGTGCGAATCCTTCATTGCAGAGTCTTCGTTCCCTAGCACTTCAGGAAGTAGACGCACGACGCTGTCAATCACGACCATCGCCCCAAGTTCGCCCCCTGTTAGCACGTAGTCACCAATAGAGATCTCGTCCGTTACAAGATGCTCTCGAATTCGCTCATCGTACCCTTCGTAATGACCACAGATAAAAATAAGATGGTCTTCTTTAGCGAGCTCTTCTGCTTTTTTCTGCGTGTAACGTTCACCTTGTGGACACATAAGCACGACACGCGGCTTAACCGCTTCTTTTTTTACTTCTTCAATCGCATCAAAAACAGGCTGCGGTGTTAAGACCATTCCGGCACCGCCGCCATAAGGATAATCATCGACGTTTTGATGCTTATTCGTGGAATACTCGCGGAAATTCACCGTATGGATTTCAACTGCCTCTTTCTCCTGAGCCTTTTTAATAATAGATTCTCCGAGCACCCCTGAAAACATCTCTGGAAACAGTGATAGCACATCAATTCTCATCAGTCTAAAAGTCCTTCCATTACGTCGATTTTAACCGTTTTATTTGCAATATCCACTTCTTTTACAATCGATTCAATGTAAGGAATTAACGCGTCTTTTCCCTTTGGACGCTGCACAACCCACACATCGTTTGCACCCGGTGTTAATACTTCTTTAATCTTACCGATTTTCTCCCCATCGATTGAATATACCTCACAGCCGATAATTTCATGGAAATAAAATTCGCCTTCCTCAAGCTCACCTAGCGCACTCTCAGGAACCTTCACGAGGCTCTCTTTAAACTGTTCCACTTGATTGACGTTGTCGTATCCTTCAAATGTTAGTAAGTTAAAGGATTTATGCTCACGGTGGCTCGCAATCGTCACCTCGATTGGCTCTGTGCTGTTCGGCTTAAATATGTACAATTTGTTCCCCACTTCATAGCGCTCATCTGCAAAGTCCGTCTTAGAAATGACGCGTACTTCTCCACGAACACCATGTGTATTGACGATTTTCCCTACGTTAAACCAGTTTTCCATTATTCGTTCACCTCTATCGAATCTCTACTATAATTCCATCTTTTACGATGATTGATTTCTCTTGCTGCACGTTCTCCCATGCATCTCCAACCTGCACAGGTACAAGTCCCTCAATCTCTTTTTCAACCAATTCACTGCCAATCGACAATGTATGAAGCTGCTCAATTTGAAAATCGAGGATTTTGATTTTTTCTATTCTTGTTGCACGCTCTTTTTCAAACTGCTGCTCAAGGAGTACAGAATGAGTCTTTTTCGTTTTTTCCAACCGTTTAAGCTGAAACGACAGTTGCTCAAGCTCTTGCTGGAGAAAGCTCTTTCGTTCATTAAAACGATCGAGCAGCTTCTTCTTGCTGTTATCCGTTAAAATTTGTTTTACCGTTACTTTTTGAATAATCTCCATACCATTCCCCTTCCTATACAAAGTATATACTATTTTCCCCTCCATCAGACAGCAGGTGCGTTAATACCTATTTCTCGCTCCCACAACCAGAAGCCTTTCCCTTTTATCAAATGGTAGAAAAAACAAATAAGAGACAAAAATAGGACGACCCAAAAGGAAGAATTCCTCCTTGTGAGTCGCCCTATCACACCCCTCATTTTTTATTTGCATAAAAGAAGAGG
Organism: Priestia koreensis; assembly: GCF_022646885.1. Classification (GTDB taxonomy): domain Bacteria; phylum Bacillota; class Bacilli; order Bacillales; family Bacillaceae_H; genus Bacillus_AG; species Bacillus_AG koreensis_A. The sequence goes on from NZ_CP061868.1 coordinate 3,293,267, forward strand.
ATTTGTGAGGAATGAATCATACGTTGCCTCATAACGTTATCTTACTCGACAACTTATTGATCAAACTTCACATACACTTTCTTATCTAGTTGAGATCCTGCTGCATACACAACAGTACGAATCGCTTTGGCAATACGACCTTGCTTGCCGATTACTTTCCCCATATCATCAGGGTGAACCGTTACAAGGTAGGTAACACTATGATCTTCTAACACTTCACGAACATGAAGTTCATGAGGATTATCAATAAGTGGCTTGACGATCGTCTCAAGTAGGCTTTTCATTTCGTCCTACTTATTTACCTAATTTAGCGTTATGGAATTTCTCCATGATACCTTCTTTAGAGAAAAGGTTACGCACTGTGTCAGATGGTTTTGCACCATCTTTAAGCCATTTAAGAACTAATTCTTCATTGATTTTAACTTCTGCTGGTTGAGCTACAGGATTGTAAGTTCCAACAGTTTCAATGAAACGTCCATCACGTGGTGAACGAGAATCAGCTACTACGATACGATAAAAAGGAGATTTTTTTGCTCCCATACGTTTTAAACGAATTTTTACTGCCATTTAAAAGCACCTCCGAAATTGTTTCACACAGAATAATATATTAGCAAACATTATGGACACTGTAAAGGTTTTTTTCTTAACAGAATCTTCTTTTCTGTTTCGTTGCCGTTATACAGGCCCAAAATGCAAGTATCATGTTTCAAATTTCACCGATTTTATTACGGTAGGAACGGAAATTTCATCCCTTTTTTCTTACCTGATTTCGCCATACCAGACATTTGTTTCATCATTTTTTTCATGTCTTCGAATTGCTTAAGCAGTCGGTTTACCTCTTGTACAGACGTACCGCTTCCTTTTGCAATGCGCTTACGACGACCGGCATTAATGATTTCAGGATTTGTCTTTTCTTTTTTCGTCATTGATTGAATAATCGCTTCAACATGACCAATTTGTTTTTCATCCACTTGAACGTTTTTCAGACCTTTAATCTTGTTCGCTCCAGGAAGCATTCCTAACAGCTCATCGATTGGTCCCATTTTACGAACTTGACCTAGCTGATCTAGGAAATCATCGAACGTAAAGGACATGGTCTTCATTTTTTGCTCAAGTTCCTTCGCCTTCTCTTCGTCAACAGAAGCCTGTGCTTTTTCAATAAGCGTCAGCACGTCTCCCATTCCTAAAATACGAGAAGCCATTCGCTCCGGATGGAATGCTTCTAAAGCATCAAGCTTTTCACCCATCCCGATGAATTTAATTGGTGTATCGGTTACAGATCGAATGGATAGCGCCGCACCACCACGTGTATCACCGTCTAATTTTGTAAGTACAACTCCAGTAAGACCTAGCTGTTTGTTGAAGCTATCTGCTACATTTACAGCGTCTTGACCTGTCATTGCATCTACCACAAGGAAAATTTCCTGTGGGTTGGACAGTTCCTTGATTTGCGTTAACTCATCCATTAGATTTTCATCAATATGAAGTCGACCAGCAGTATCAATTAAGACATAATCATGATGTTCTTGCTTCGCATGCTCAATCGCTTGCTTTGCAATTTCCACTGGGCTCACCTGATCTCCAAGTGAGAACACAGGCATATCTAACTGTTTACCAAGCGTTTCTAACTGTTTAATTGCCGCTGGACGATACACATCCGCTGCAACTAAAAGAGGTTTACGATTATGCTTTTTGCGTAGGAAGTTAGCTAGTTTACCTGTCGTGGTTGTTTTACCTGCACCTTGCAAACCTACCATCATTACAACAGTTGGTGGCTTTGACGCAGTCGCAATTTTACTTTGCTCCCCACCCATTAGTTCTGTGAGCTCTTCTTTAACAACTTTTACAACCTGCTGACCTGGTGTTAAGCTTTTTAACACTTCTTGTCCTACAGCTCGCTCGCTCACACGGCTTACAAACGTTTTAACTACTTTAAAGTTTACGTCTGCCTCTAGTAAAGCTAATCGAACTTCACGCATCATTTCTTTTACGTCTGCTTCGTTAACTTTCCCTTTACCTTTTAACTTTTGAATGGTACTTTGCAAACGGTCGGCTAATCCTTCAAATGCCATATACGCCGCCCCCTAATCTAATTTCTCAAGCAATTTTAAAAGAGAATATAACTCCTCATCTTCAATATGATGAACGCGTAATTTCTCTTCAATTTTTTTGAATAATTGTTGTCGCTCTTGAAACCGTTGAAACAGTAATAGCTTTTCTTCATATTGTTCAAGCATCTGTTCTGTTCGTTTAATATTGTCATACACAGCTTGACGACTAATATTATACTCTTCAGCTATTTCACCTAAGGAATAGTCATCTAAATAATAGAGTGACATGTAGTTTCGCTGCTTTGGAGTTAACAACGATTGATAAAAATCATATAAAAAATTTATTTTCGTCGTTTTTTCCAGCATCTGGCCACTCCTCCTTGTTAAGTGAAATCACTTTACATGTGCTATTTTATCGACTCTAACAACGGTTGTCAAGTTTTTTTCTTAACAGCTTACTTTATTCCTCTTCAGCCGTACTTTCGTTGTCTACTTGATTCGCAAACAGACCGTAAATATACTGTTCTGTATCAAATGTTTGCAGATCATCTACTTTCTCCCCAAGGCCGACAAATTTCACCGGTAATCCTAGTTCATTACGGATGGCAATGACAATTCCACCCTTTGCGGTACCGTCAAGCTTTGTCAGCACGATTCCAGATACGTTCGTTGCTTCTGAAAATGTTTTGGCCTGACTAAGGGCATTTTGACCTGTTGTTGCATCTAACACGAGCAGTACTTCATGCGGTGCATTCGGAACTTCACGCTCAATTACACGCTTCACTTTTTCAAGCTCTTTCATTAAGTTTACTTTGTTTTGCAATCGACCTGCCGTATCACAAAGAAGAATGTCTGCTCCGCGCGCTTTCGCTGCTTGAATCGCATCAAACATAACGGCTGCAGGATCTGAGCCTGCCGCTTGCTTCACGACATCAACGCCTACGCGCTCACCCCATACTTCAAGCTGTTCGATCGCACCTGCACGGAACGTATCACCCGCTGCCATGACCACTTTTTTGCCTTGTTGCTTAAACTGGTTTGCGACCTTTCCAATCGTGGTTGTTTTCCCTACACCATTAACCCCAACAAATAGAAGAACAGTTAGGCCCTCTTGTTGAATATTAAGCGCTGAAAGATTCTCTTCGCCTTTTTCGTAAATTTCAACGAGCTTTTCTGAAATCACGTCCTGTACTTCACGTGGATCTTGGATATTACGGCGACGCACTTCCATCTTCAGCTCATCGATTAATTCCATGACCGTATTCACGCCAACGTCCGCGCTAATTAAAATATCTTCAAGCTCTTCGAAGAAATCTTCGTCAATTTTGCGATAGCGGGCAAACAAGTCATTCATCTTACCACTGAATGCCGTTCTTGTTTTGGTTAATCCATCACGAAACTTCTCCGTTACGGAATCCGTTTGCTGAGTGATTTTTTCTTTTAAGCGTTTAAAAAAGCTCATTCATCAACTTCCTTTCTTTTTTACACGAGTTGCTTCGTTTCTTCAAGTTTAACTGATACGAGTTTTGATACACCCGACTCCTGCATCGTCACCCCATACAGCACGTCCGCTTCTTCCATCGTCCCTTTACGGTGTGTAATGACGATAAACTGCGTTTCATCACTAAAGGTTTGCAGGTAAGTAGCAAAGCGTTGTACATTTGCTTCATCAAGCGCTGCTTCCACCTCATCAAGCACGCAAAACGGAACAGGACGTACTTTTAGAATAGAGAATAAAAGCGCAATTGCGGTTAGCGACCGCTCTCCGCCTGATAGAAGACCTAGGTTTTGTAGCTTTTTACCTGGCGGCTGTGCAACGATATCCACCCCTGTGTTTAATAAATCATCTGGGTTTGTTAATCGTAAATCAGCTCGCCCTCCACCAAATAGACTCGTAAATACCGCATCAAATTCAGCGCGAATACTTTGGAACGTTTGAGAAAAACGTTTTTTCATTTCTTCGTCCATTTCCTCAATGATTTGATACAGCGTTTGCTTCGCTTCGTCTAGATCCTCACGCTGTTCATTTAAGAACGTATAGCGTTCATGAATGCGGTCATACTCTTCAATTGCCCCCACATTAACAGGGCCTAAATCAGACAGGGCCATTTTAATGAGCTTAATTTTTTTACGTGCTTCTAGGATATCCATCGTTAGCGGATATTTCTCCTTCGCCGCTTCAAAGCTTAAGCCGTATTCCTCACGTAGCTGATTCAGACGATTATCAAGCTCAACTTCCATACGGTTCACTTGAACTTCTTCATCTTTTAGAGAATTTGCTACCTGCTTGTACTGACGCTCAATCTCCCTCAGTACTCCCTCAGCCTCATCAAGCTGACGCTGTGAAGCAAGACGATGATCCTGCTGTTTTTGCAGAAGGCTTGCCACTTCATTTTTCTCTTCTAGCTTCTGCTTTGCCGCATCCTCTAGTGTGAGCTCGCCTGAGTCATTAGACGTCATTTCTGTCGTTAAAAGGGAAAGATCTTCTTTTACTTCCTGAAGACGCTTTGTTGTTTGATCGATTTCAAACGTTAAGCGCTCCTGCTTTTCTTCTTGATTCGTTAAAATTTGTTCTTTCCCTGCAAGCTGTACTTTAATCTCCGTTAGCTCACTTTGAACCGTTTCTTTCGATGATTTCTGTTCATTTTTACGAGCCGTCACATCCGCAATTTGCTCATCAAGTAGAACGAGCTGTTCTTTGTGGTCAGCTAACGATTGGTTAAGCTCGGAAATGCGCTGATGCATCGTTTCCTTATCTTGTTCAAAGCTCGCAATGTCTTGATCATAAATCGATAGTCGATCATTTAGTGCTTTTTCTTCTAAGCTAAGTTTATGAAGCGTTGCTCGCAGCTCCTGCTCCTGCTCTTTTAGCGCTTCGGCCTCCGTGCGCTCCTCCGCTACTTTTACTTCCCCACGCTCAATGGCTTGCTTCAGCTTTTTAACCTGCTCTTCTAAAATGGTCGTTTTTTCTTCCATATCGGCAAGTTTTGCTGTAATGGTTTCTAATTCACGCTGTCTGCTAAGAAGCGAATTGGTTTTCTGTTTCACCGCTCCACCCGTCATTGATCCACCTGGATTTACTACGTCTCCGTCAAGCGTGACAAAACGATAGCGGTGCTGTACAGATTTGGCTAGCTCATTGGCAGATTTCAAATCTTTCACAATGACAATCGTTCCTAGAAGGTTCGTTAGAATGTGATGATATTTCCGGTCATATTGCAGCAGCTCTGCCGCAATTCCAACAAATGCACTGTGATTGCGTAGCGTTTGCTCATGATACGATGACACTTCTTTTCCTTTTATTGCTGTCATCGGTAAGAACGTTGCTCGTCCATGTCCATTGCGCTTTAAAAAGCTGATCGCCGCACGCGCACTTTGTTCATCTTTCATCACAACGTGCTGTGTGGCGCTTCCGAGCGCAATTTCAATCGCTGTTTCGTATTCCTTTGGCACAACGATTAATTCTGCGACCGCGCCTTCAATCCCAGAAAGCTCTTGGTCACGTGCTTTTAACACTTCTTTTACGCCTTGAAAATAGCCCGCATAGTCTTCTTGCATCTCTTCTAGCATGTCTTTTCTAGACTTTGTTTGCTGCACGTATTGATAAGCTTGATACAGCGTAGACTCTTTTTTACGATAGTCTTCTCGAAGCTTCTCAAGAGATGCTTGTGTATCCTTAAGAGCACGTAACTTTTTCTCAAGATCATTTGAAAATGCTTGTAGCTTTTCATCTTCCGCTTCTTTTCGCACACTAAGTTCTTCACGTTCTCGAACATAGCGCTCATTCGTCTCATCTAAACGACGCTGTTTGTCACTATTTTGTACGAGCTGATTTTCTAAAAACGTACGCTCATTTTTAAAAGTTGTTTGGTTATTAACGACCTCAAAATATTCACTTTTCAGTTCTTCAAGCTTTTCTTCGAGATTTTCATTGTAAATAGCAAACAGCTCTTGCTTTTTCTTAAGCTCTTCCTTCATGTGTGCTACTTCTTCTCGGTATGTAACCAAATGGCCAACTTCTTGGTCCCTTGCCTGATAGAGCTCTTCTAGCTTGTGCTGGTACTCCAATACAAGTCGCTCCATCTGCTGTTGATTCTGCTTGGCATTTTTTTTACGCTCTTTTAATACTTCCTTTTTCCCCTCAAGTTTTTCAAGCTCTTCACTTGTTGTAAGAAGGGATTGATGAAGCTGCTCAATGCCTCGATCTAATTCTTCTACCTGCGCTTGAATACCTGTGATCTTCGCTTCATGAGATTGAATGTTTTCCGTCAGCTTTTCTTCTAAGCCTTTGTGTTCGGCAATAAGCGCTTTTAATTTCTCCCAGCGCTCGTGAAGCTCTTCAATTTCAAAGGCAGTTACCGCGACATCTACCTTTTCAAGCTCCTCTTTCTTCTCAAGGTAATCGCGTGCAACAGAGGCTTGTATTTTAAGCGGCTCCAACTGACCTTCAATTTCATGAAGAATATCCATTACACGATTTAAATTTTCCTGCGTTTCCATTAGGCGAAGCTCAGCTTTTCGTTTACGCGTTTTATATTTTAAAACACCCGCAGCTTCTTCAAAGATTTTTCGTCGTTCCTCTGCTTTGCTGCTCAGGATCTCTTCGACTTTTCCTTGTCCAATAATTGAAAAGGCTTCTCTTCCTAATCCAGAGTCCATGAACAAATCGACGATGTCCTTTAGACGACAGGACTGATTGTTAATTAAAAATTCACTGTCTCCAGAGCGGTAGACTCTTCTTGTAATACTAATTTCATTGTAATCAAGCGGTAAAAACTGATCCTCATTATCCAAGGTCAGCGTGACTTCAGCAAGGTTCAGCGCTCGTCTTGTATCACTACCGGCAAAGATAATATCCTCCATCTTTGAACCGCGAAGCGATTTGGCTGATTGCTCCCCCATTACCCAGCGTACAGCTTCTGTTATGTTACTTTTCCCGCTGCCGTTTGGACCAACGACCGCCGTTACCCCGGGGACAAAATCGATGGACATTTTTTCAGCAAACGATTTGAATCCTACAATGTCTAACCGTTTGAGAAACATAGAAATCCCCTCACTTTCTGGTATTCTTTTTTGACTCATTTCGTAGCAAATCCCCCTCTGAATGAAGAAGGGGGATTTGTTGCCAATCAACCTCTTAATCAATGACGGTTCGGTAGACTCAACCGATTCTACTCACGTACCATCACATAATGACAACGAGGTTCGCTTAGGCTTCTTTTATAAGTTCGAGTTGGATTTCAGCTTTGTGATCGCTACTTGTGCTGCTTTTTGCTCCGCTTCTTTTTTTGAACGGCCAACTCCAACACCTAATTCTTCACCATTCAACGATACCCGTGACATAAACTCTCGGTTATGCGCAGGCCCCTTTTCCTGTAAGACCTTGTATTCTAATTGTCCATGTCCGTCTCGTTGGATTAATTCCTGAAGCTGACTCTTGAAATCCATCACATGAGAAAACGCACCGTCATGAATCTTAGGAAACACGATTCTGTCGAGAAACTGCATTACAGCTTCTATCCCTCGGTCAAGGTACAATGCTCCAATGAATGATTCAAACACATCGGCAAGCAATGCAGGGCGTGTTCGACCACCCGTCATTTCTTCCCCTTTACCCAGTAACACTAGGTGCCCAAATGACAACTCATTGGCAAACGTTACAAGAGAAGGTTCACACACAATCGCAGCTCTAAGCTTCGTCAACTCACCCTCACTCATCATCGGGTATTTTTTAAATAAAAATTGAGATACGGTTAATTCCAATACCGCATCACCTAAAAATTCTAGTCGCTCATTATCCTCGTGAGGACGACGACGATGTTCATTGACATAAGATGAATGGGTAAATGCTTGGATCAGTAATGATTCATTATCAAAATGGAAGCCAATCATCTCTTGAAACTCTTGAAATCCTTGCTTCATCTTGCTATTAATTCGTCTTTCTCTTCCTGCATAATGTCTAGACATAGGTACCTCCAATAATACCACATACATTTTCTAATTTTTTACCATAACATACTTCATTATAAAACGGGATAAAAAAAAAGATACAGTATCTTTTTAAAAAATGTACATCTTTTTCGTTTTTTTTACCATTTCGCTCATTTTTCGTTCATAATGAAGCGAAAAAGCAGGAAAAGCCCCGCTAAAGAACGGGACTTGTCAAAAAGGAAATACAGATTAGATTTTGCTCTGTATGTACGTAACAGCATCATTTACTGTTGCGATTTTTTCAGCTTCTTCATCTGAAATTTCCATATCAAATTCATCTTCAAGCTCCATTACAAGCTCAACTACGTCTAAAGAATCTGCACCTAGATCGTCTTTGAAAGAAGACTCTAATTTAACTTCGCTCTCGTCAACACCTAAACGGTCAACGATGATTTTTGTTACACGTTCTACTACTTCTGCCACTGCCTTTCACCTCCCCTCAAGGTATTATAGAGTATTCTAGTTAAAAATACTAGAAATCTTTCTAATTACATGACCATTCCGCCATCTACGTGAATCGTTTGCCCCGTAATGTACCGGCTAGATTCAGATGCTAGGAATACAACGGTTTTCGCGACGTCCTCAGGCTCACCGAAACGTGAAAGCGGAATTTGTTTTAGCATTTCTGCTTTTACCTCTTCAGGAAGCTCATCCGTCATATCAGTTGTAATAAAGCCTGGTGCGATGGCATTCACCGTAATATTACGCGCAGCAAGCTCTTTTGCTGTTGTTTTGGTTAAACCAATAACACCTGCTTTTGCTGCGACATAGTTCGCTTGTCCAGGATTTCCACTCACACCAACGATTGAAGAAATGTTAATAATTCTTCCTTGGCGCTGCTTCATCATTTGACGCGTTACCGCTTTTGTACATAAGAACACGCCTTTTAGATTGATGTTCATCACATCATCCCACTCTTGTTCCTTCATACGCATTAACAAGTTGTCGCGCGTAATCCCAGCGTTATTAATTAAAATATCCAGCGAGCCGAAAGTTTCAATCGTTTGCTTCACAAGTGATTGTACAGCGTCTGCCTCTGCTACATTCGCTTGAATTGCGACCGCTTCGCTTCCAAGTGCTTTGATTTCATCTACTACTTCGAGAGCCTTTGCTTCGCTTCCTGCATAGTTAACAACAACTTTTGCACCTTGTTTAGCAAGCTCAAGCGCGACCGCTTTTCCGATACCACGAGAAGCACCCGTTACAAGCGCTACTTTATTTTCCAACATACCAATCACCCTTTAATCGCTTTTATAGTTGTTTCCATTGATTCAAGATCATAAACAGAATGAATCGTTACCGAACGGTTCACCTTTTTTACTAGACCCGCTAATACTTTACCTGGTCCAATTTCAATGAATGTGTCCACACCGTTTTCAATCAATGTTTCAACTGATTCGTGCCATCTTACCGGTGAATAAAGTTGTTCAACAAGCTTTTGCTGAATCTCTTCTTTTGACGTAATCGGTTGTGCGACTACGTTTGATACGACTGGAATAGAAGCATCTTTTAATTGGAGCGTTTGTAGTGTGTCATTTAGCTTCTCTGCTGCTGGTTTCATTAAGCTTGAATGGAAAGGTCCACTTACAACTAAAGGAATCGCACGTTTTGCTCCCTTTTCTTTCGCTAAAGCAGATGCTTTCTCTACGCCTTCAACCGTCCCTGAAATAACAATTTGTCCTGGGCAGTTGATGTTTGCCAATTGAACAGGATGTCCTTCTGCTGTTACTTCATTTGTCACTTCTTCTAATTGCGAAGCTTCCATGCCCAATACAGCTGCCATCGTCCCTTTGCCTGCAGGAACTGCCTCATCCATAAACTGACCGCGTTTGCGTACGGCTACAACCGCATCTTCAAACGTCATCGCATTTGCGGCAACAAGCGCACTGTATTCGCCAAGACTATGTCCTGCTACGTAATCAGCTGAAATACCAGATTCCTCAAAAACACGCAACATCGCTGTGCTCGTTGTTAAAAGAGCAGGCTGAGCGTTGTATGTGAGCGTTAGATCTTCTTGGTTTCCTTCAAAAATGAGCCCCGACAAATCAAATGCTAATGCTTTGTCTGCTTGTTGATAGATGTTTTTTGCTTGTTCATAGGATTCAAAGAAATCCTTTCCCATGCCAATTGCCTGTGAACCTTGCCCTGGAAAAACAAATGCAATTTTACCCATAGAAGTTTCCTCCTTTTAATTCGTTTCGGTTTGTTCTTCTTCAATCGCTGCTTTAATAGTTGAACTCACTTCATGCTCAACCATTGTGAAGGCTTGCTTAATGGCACTGAAAATAGCGGTAGCATCTGATGAACCGTGTGCTTTAATAACCGGTGCTTTTAAACCAAATAGCCCAGCCCCACCATATTCAGCATAATCCATCTTTGATTTTAGACCTTTTAATTGAGGCTTTAAAACAGCGGCTGCCATTTTACTTTTGAACGTGCTTGTAAGCTCTGTTTTAAGCATAGAGAATAGAGAAAGAGCCGTTCCTTCAATCGTTTTTAACGCGATGTTTCCCGTGAAACCATCCGTCACAACAACGTCTGCTACACCTTCTAACAGATCTCTTGATTCCACATTTCCAATAAAATTAAGATTTGCTTCTTTTAATAATTGGAATGTTTGCTTTGTAAGCTCATTACCCTTTTTATCTTCGGTTCCGACATTCAATAATCCTACGCGCGGAGATGCAATGTTACGAACTTTTTCAGCGTAAATAGAGCCCATAATGGCATATTGCAACAAATGAGTGGCTTTCGCATCAACGTTAGCTCCGGCATCCAACAGTAAAAATCCTTTGCCATCAAGCGTTGGAAGCGTCGGTGCAAGCGCAGGTCGCTCAATGCCATCAATGCGTCCCACGACAAACAGCCCAGCTGTCATTAATGCACCTGTATTTCCAGCAGAAATACACGCGTCCGCCTCACCGTCTGCAACCTGTTTCGCTGCCAGCACCATCGAAGCATTTTTCTTACGCCGCACAGCGCGAACGGGCTCGTCCATTGCGTCAATCGTTTCATCCGTATGTACAATCGTAATACGCTCACGATTCGTTAAGTATTGGTTAATTTCTTCTTCTTTTCCCATTAGGGTAATATGTAAATTAGGGAAATGACTAATCGCCTTTTCAGCTCCTTCTACCACCGCTTTTGGCGCATTGTCTCCTCCCATTGCATCAATGGCTATTTTCATGATGTTCCTCATCCTTTTTATCATAATTTGAGCGAAACATTTTGAACATGCCTGCGAACACGATTTCCTGCCCTACGTAGCTGTTCACTTCTACCGTTGTGCGGCCACTGAGTTCAATCTCTGTTACCTTCGCTTTTGCAATTACTCGTTCATTCACCTTCACCTGGCGTAGAAATTTGACCGCCGCATCAGCTGTTAGTGCTAATTCATCGTTGATTAGTGCGACCGCAAGCGAATTGGCTTGCGCAAAAAGATGATGACCTCGTGCAATTTGATTTCGCTTAAACACGTGTTCTTCGCGAACATCAAAGATGGAAATAGCTGAATGTTCAAGTTCAATATCGATAATTTCACCGATTACTTCTTCAATAGGCAGTGATCGAACTTCGTCCTCAAGCTGTTTTGATGCAACATGCTTAATTCGTTCACGTAATTCAGGTATTGATAGTTCCAAACGATCTAGTCGAATCGTTTGAATACTTACTTCGAATTGATCTGCTAGTTCTTCATCTGTAATAAAGGGGTTTTCATCAATTGTGATTTTCAATAAGCGCTGCCGTTCTTTTTTATTTCGCTTCATTATTCACCATCCGAACTTTTATTACTAGGTACTAACAGCAGTATATAATCATTAAAAATATTTTGCAACCATTATATCAGAAATAGCTATGAAGAAAAGGCGTTGCAATAGGATTTGTCATCACCTTTATCGCTAACAGCGCTCTCTCATACTACCTCTTTTTCGCTCGGATCGCTCCGCAAAATGAAAAAGGATGTTAAAGAGAGAAACTCTTTTAACATCCTACCGACTACATTGTCTTTAATCAAGCTTTTCCCCTTTTAACGCCCCTGTTTCCTTCAAATATGAGCGTAAAGGCTTATACTCATCACTCTGCCAAAAAGCGTCGGAGTTCACGAGATTTGTTGCGTCATCCCGCGCCGTTTCTAGCGCTCGGTAATCATGTACCATATCGGCTACTTTAAATTCGGGCATCCCACTTTGCTTTTTCCCGAAAAAGTCTCCGGGTCCACGAAGCTCAAGGTCTTTTTCCGATAGTACAAAACCGTCATTCGTTTCGGTCATGACCTTCATGCGCTCTTTTCCAACCTCTGATTTTGGATCGGCCATTAAAACGCAATATGATTGCGCACTTCCACGACCAACGCGCCCTCTCAGCTGATGAAGCTGTGATAATCCAAACCTCTCTGCATCATAGATAAGCATGATGGTGGCATTTGGTACGTTTACCCCTACTTCAACGACCGTTGTTGACACTAGGATTTGCACTTCGTTGTCACTAAAAGCTTTCATCACTTCGTCTTTTTCATCGGAATGAAGACGGCCGTGCATGAGGCCAACGTTGCATTTTCCGTTAAAATAGTGAGTCAATGTTGCATGAACATCAATAGCATTTTGCACATCCAGCTTATCTGATTCTTCGATAAGCGGACAAATAACATAGGCTTGACGTCCCTCTTGAAGCTCTTTATGAATAAATTGCAGGATGCGCTCAAGCATATCATGCTTCACCCAATACGTTTCAATTACTTTACGGCCCGCGGGCATTTCGTCAATGATGGAGACATCCATTTCACCAAACACCGTAATCGCAAGCGTTCTTGGAATTGGCGTCGCCGTCATAAACAGAACGTCCGGGCTTTCTCCTTTTTCACGAAGCACACGTCGTTGTTCAACACCGAAGCGATGTTGCTCATCTGTAATAACGAGGCCTAGCTTTTCAAAGACGACTTCATCTTGAATGAGCGCATGTGTTCCTACAAGAACTTGGATGTCATTATTTTTGACGCGCTGAAGGATTTCACGGCGTGCTTTTCCTTTAACAGAGCTTGTCAGCAGGCCAACGTTAATTCCTACTTTTGAGAGCATCTCCTGGAGCGAATCTACGTGCTGCTCTGCGAGGATTTCCGTTGGAACCATTAAAGCCCCCTGATAACCAGCAAGGACGGTCGCATATAGAGAAATGGCAGCGACGACCGTTTTCCCTGATCCTACGTCCCCCTGCAAAAGTCGATTCATTCGATAAGGCGATTTCATGTCATACGTAATTTCATTTACAACCCGCTTCTGAGCGTTTGTAAGCGGGAAGGGAAGCATATTCGTGAATTCCACAAGCTTACTTGAATCAAATGATTGCTGAATACCCGGTGCCTGCTCCCGTTCCATTTTACGAAGCGCCTGCATTTTGAGTTGAAACAATAAAAATTCTTCGTATACGAAACGTCTTCTTGCCTGCTTAAGGCTATCGTGATCCGGTGGTAAATGCATGACCTTTAGCGCCTCTTGTCGAGATAAAAGTTTATACCTGGCCTGAAGAGACGGCGGAAGAACCTCCTCAAGCTGGTCAATATAGCTATGAAGAGCAGACGCCATGTAACGGCGCATCGCCTTTACGGTCACTTTTCCTTTAACAGAGTACACAGGCTCAATTTCCTGCTTGCGCTGAAAGGGACCAAAGTGAAGCTCTTGGAGGGTAATGGTTTGCCTATGCTGATCCCATTTCCCAGAAACCGTCACCGTTTCGTCTAGCTTCAGCTTATCTTTGTAATACGGACGATTAAAACATGTGACCGTGATTAGATAACGTCCAACGAGCAGTCGAAACGTTAAGCGAGAACGCTTTTTTCCGAAGTAAGTAAGAGTAGGAAGGCCGTGTACTTTTCCTTCTACCGTTACTCTCTCTTCGTGCTTACAATCGGCTAAATCTTTCAGCTTATAGTCTTCGTATCGATAAGGCAAGTGCTCTAACAAGTCATACACATTTTGAATTCCCATTTCGTGCAGTGTTAAGGCTGTTTCATTCCCGATTCCTTTGAGGTCGGTAATTGGGATTTCAGTTAAGTTACTCACCTTGCGCTAGCGGAATACCAAAGATTTTCGCTTCTAACGCACGACCTGTTGGCGTTGCCGCTAAACCTCCCTTAGCCGTTTCTTTTAAAGCAACCGGCATCGTTTGACCAATTCGATACATTGCATCAATAACCTCATCACATGGAATTCGACTTGTTACACCTGCTAAAGCCATATCTGCTGCGATCATGGCGTTTGCAGCTCCCATTGCATTACGTTTGACACACGGTACCTCTACAAGTCCTGCAACAGGGTCACACACTAATCCAAGCATATTTTTAAGCGTAATTGCCATCGCTTCAGCAGCTTGACTCGGCGTTCCACCTGCTAATTCAACGATTGCAGCCGCAGCCATACCAGAAGCAGACCCTACTTCAGCCTGACAGCCACCTGCTGCTCCGGAAATAGACGCGTTGTTTGCAACTACAAAACCAAATGCACCGGATGTGAATAAAAATTCAATCATCTCTTCGCGCGTTGGATTCAACTTATGTTTTACCGCAAATAGAGTTCCAGGTACTACGCCAGCTGAGCCCGCAGTTGGTGTTGCACAAATCGTTCCCATTGCTGCATTGACTTCGTTCGTTGCTACTGCTTTACTGACCGCATCTAGAATTAAATTACCTGAAAGCGATTTTCCGCTTTTAATATAGTTTTGAATAAGTACAGCGTCTCCACCTGTAAGTCCTGATACAGATTTCACTCCGTTTAAGCCACGCTCTACCGCTTCTTCCATCACCGTTAAATTGCGATCCATTTGCGCAATAATTTCCTCGCGAGATCGACCCGTTATATCCATTTCCTGCTGAATCATAATTTCCGCTATTTTAACGCCTTTTGATTCAGCTAATTCCACAACCTCCGCTACATTACGAAACATATTTGTTCCCCGCTTTCTCGTTCTTGTTAGTCAACCATACGTGTTACTTGAATAATATTTGGCAGCGTTCGCAGTTCGTCCAATACGCTTTCTTCGATGTTGTGATCAACTTCAATTGCCATTAGTGCCACCTGGCCTTTTTCTTTACGCGATACTTCCATGTGTCCGATGTTAATACGGTGCTTCATAAGAACATTCGTTACACCAGCGATTGCACCATATCGATCGTTATGCACAATTAAGATGGCTGGATCTACGCCTGAGAGCTTTAATTCAAATCCGTTGAGCTCAGTAATTTGAATTTTCCCTCCACCGATTGAGATTCCAACTACTTCTAATTCACTGTGTTCATCTATTAATTTTAAACGAGCCGTATTCGGATGATCCGTTATCGCCGTTTCTTCGATAAATGTTACTTCCATTCCTTGTTCCTCTGCGAGCTTTAGCGATTGAGGAATGCGTTCATCGAATGTATCAAAGTCAAGGATTCCTCCAATTAGCGCAACGTCTGTTCCATGACCTTTATATGTTTCAGCAAATGATCCATACAACGAAACGATTACTTTTTTCGGTTCTCTATTAAAAAGGATTCTAGCTACGCGTCCGATGCGTGCTGCACCAGCAGTGTGTGAGCTAGAAGGACCTATCATAACGGGTCCAATAATATCAAATACGGACTTATACTTCATCATCGTTTCTCCCCTTCACGGTTTCCACTCTGTTCATTAATTTCACTTTGAAAAGTATATAGTAAAATAGCAAAATAAAAAAGTTTATTTTCCCCTGATTTGTGCGCTACATACTCGTGATTTAGCAGACAGATGTCTGGCTATAGCCTTCGTCTTTCATTTTATCATGTCTGTGCTATTTCATCATTAAAATCAACGATGTTTTTGAAAGCGTTTTCTAAATAAGTAATTCTGATGAGATTTGTTTATTTCACATGAAACACTTTTGACTAGTTCGGTTCTCACTTTCAGATTACTTCGCTTTCCGCGGGGCGAGCGCTGAGCTTCCTCGTCGTTTCTCTCCTGCGGGATCTCAGCTGTCTCGCTATTCCCGCAGGAGTCTTCGCATCTTCTACTCCGGCCCTCTTGTTGTTGGAGTAGGATTCGTTCAATGTGTCTCTGTTCCAAGTAACGATAGACAAGCAAGTTTTAGTTTTTTTAAAAGGAAAGCTTTGTACTTCTTTGTTCACATAGCTAAAAAGCACCCCTTTTGAAAAGAGGTGCTTTTGATTAGGCAGCTTGTTTCGCATCGCCGCGAATTTCTGCGACGGTTTTAATGTTGTAGTTTTTGAATACGATCGATCCTATGTATCCAACAAGTGCACTGACGATCGCACAGAGAGCAGCGCAAATGGTCACGCGAATGGGATCATTGAAGCCGTACATAACGGCTAATCCAGCGATTGGTGTTGCGGTTCCAGCAGCGTTGTTAACTAATCCGAATAAGGATACAACGACTCCTGCTGCCGCTCCACCTACGAAATTGGTCACATAGACTGGAATAGGGTTAGCTGAAATAATATCTGACTGAGTAAGTGGTTCAATCGCTACTGAAATAGTGGTACGGCGATCCCCGAATTTCATGCGATCAAACAGCACGTAATTCATAAATGAAGATCCCATCACTGCTAAAGCCCCAATAGCCATCGGCAAGCCTGTTAATCCTAACATAGCCGTCAAGGCCATTGAACTGAGCGGAGCGGTTGCCACAACGGTAATGACGCCACCCAAGATGATCCCCATGACAACTGGGCTACTCGTTGCCGTTTGCTTAATCACACCGCCAATGTTTAAGAGCGTCGCGTTGACAACCGGATCTACTCCTACCGCAATCAAACGGGCAATTGGTGCAATGATAAGCACGTTTCCAAGTAAATCCAATCCTGCTGGGAATTTGTTTTCCACCCATTTTGATAAATAAGCGACTAAATAACCAGCGACAAACCCAGGTAATAACCCCAGTCCACTACATGCGACTCCAATCATGAGCGAATAAACTGGTGAAACGCCAAGCGCGAGTGCCACGAGAGCTGCGGCCGCAACGCCTCCCATTCCTCCTGCTGCGGTCCCAACTTCACCTAGAAATTTAATTCCTAGCAAATCTCCGCCTACATAGTGCTGAAACGCTTCGACTAAAAAAGCGGCAACAGCTGCGTTTGCCAAAGCGCCCATCGCTTTCATCCCATGTGGAGCTTTGTAGCTAAATAACGAAAATAGACATAGAACGACTAATAGTAATACAGTTCCTTTTAAAATGTCCACGTAGTCTCTCTCCTCTTCTGATGTTTTTACACTCTAGAAGCTTCTCCCACCGTTCAAAATTATCATTAAACGAACATTTTTAAAAGAATTTTCGGTTCATAATTCGGTTTTTAGTCTAAAAATACTATATTTTTTGATTTTTCAAGCCAATTGTATGCCTTTTCACGATTAACTCGCGTATACATGACAAAAAAGTCCCGACCATATTCGGTCGGGACTTACCGTGTATTATTCAATCGCAAAAATATATGCGTATAGTGGCTGTTCACCGCTATGAACTTCTACTTCTACATCTTCGAAAGAGGACTCAATGAATTCAACAAGTGATGCTGTTTCTTCATCAGATGCGTCCTCTCCTTGTAGAATCGTCACAATCTCTGCATCTTCATCGATTAAATGATCAACTAGCTTTTTTGCCGCTTCTAATTGATTTTTGTCTTTTACAGAGATTTTGCCATCCGCGATTCCCATAAAATCGCCTTTGTTTAATTCTAGACCGTCGATGCTCGTATCGCGTACAGCATACGTAATTTGCCCTGTCTTTACATGACTGAGCGCTTCTGTCATAGCTGCTTCATTCGCTTCTACGTCCACATCAGGATTAAACGCTAGAATAGCAGACATTCCTTGAGGAACCGTTTTAGATGGGATAACTAGTACCGTTTGATCGACCACATCTGCTGCCTGGCGAGCTGCCATCACGATGTTGCTGTTGTTTGGCAGAATGATGACCGTTTCTGCATTTGCTTCTTCAATCGCTTTTACGATATCCTCCGTGCTCGGATTCATTGTTTGTCCACCTTCAATTACAACGGATGCACCGATGCTTTTGAAGAGGTCTGCAATACCTGAACCCATCGTAACGGAAATAATGCCATATTTTGATTTTGCCTGTGCTTTTGCTGGAGCACTTGGCATACTTGGTTCATCGTGTGATACGATGCTGCTGTGCTGTTCGCGCATGTTTTCAATTTTCATGTTGATTAAGCTACCAAATGTTTGAGCATACGTAAGCACTTCACCTGGATATTCAGCGTGAATATGTACTTTTACGATCTCTTCATCAGACACCACAAGCAATGAGTCACCTTTTTTGCTCAACTCATTACGGAATGCTTCCTCAGAGAAAGAAGTTTTTGCTGTATTGTCAGCTTCTAACTTCACCATAAACTCCGTGCAATAACCAAACTCAATATCTTCTGTGCTCATATGACTTTGGGCACTTTTATGATGCTCTGCGTTAACAAGCTCGTCCAATGAAGGAGCAGCAATCGTAACACCAGGAAGCTTTTCACCTTTAAGTTCAGCAAGGAACCCTTCGTAAATAATAACGAGACCTTGTCCACCGCTATCTACTACTCCTACTTCTTTTAGTACAGGAAGTAGATCTGGCGTACGGTTTAAGGAAGCCTTCGCTTCTTTTAACGTTTCTTCTAAAAGGGCGATAATATCGCGTTCTTGCTTTGCAACTGCTGCGGCGTGCTTAGCAGCATCTTTAGCTACCGTTAAAATTGTTCCTTCTACAGGTTTCATTACTGCTTTATAAGCTGTTTCAACACCTGCTTCAAGACCCTCGGCAAAATCAGCAGCTGTAATTGTCGCTTTTGATTCAATCTTTTTTGCGAATCCTCTGAAAAGCTGAGACAGAATAACACCTGAGTTACCGCGCGCTCCCATTAGTAAACCTTTTGCAAGCGACTGCGCAACTTTCCCAGCATGATCTGAAGGGTTATTTTTAACTTCTTTAGCACCAGAAGTAATCGATAAGTTCATATTTGTTCCCGTATCACCGTCTGGAACTGGAAATACGTTGAGAGCGTCTACCATTTGGGCATTATTCGTTAAGTGCTGCGCACCTTGAATAATCATTTCCCTCAAACGCTTTCCATCTAATACTGTAATTGACACAAATCTTCCTCCTTACTACAAGTTCGTGACGCGAACACCCTGCACGTATATATTGACTGAGTCTACAGTTAGTCCTACCGTTTGTTCTAATGTATACTTAACTTTCGTTTGAACGTTATGTGCAATCTCGGAAATTTTCGTACCATAGCTTACGATGATGTACATATCAATGTGTACGTCATCTTCCTCTTGGCGAACGATGATCCCACGAGTAAAGTTTTCTTTTCGAAGAATTTCTGTAATACCGTCTTTAATTTGATTTTTGGACGCCATTCCTACTATACCGTAGCAGTCAATTGCTGCTCCTCCTGCTATAGTAGCAACCACATCTGTTGCAATATCAATCTGACCGTATTGATTTTTCATTTCGATGGACATACACTTTCCCCTTTCCATATTCATAGGTTACTCACATTTTACTATAAGACCATACTTTTTGAAAGCACATTCAGATTGCTAACATGGGAGGTTCTCTTATTATACAACAATGGATTCATTTATATGTCAAGGGAAATTTCTTGAAAGCATTGCAAACTCCTATTGCATTAATACTCAGCGTGTGATAAATTAGTATAGTATTTCTCGACAGTAGAAGTCATTTAGTTTCTTGTGAGTGAGGAGGGAATTAATAATGGCACGTAAATGTGTAATCACTGGTAAAAAAACTAGTTCAGGTAATGCACGTTCACACGCTATGAACGCTAACAAGCGTAAATGGGGTGCAAACGTTCAAAAAGTACGTATTTTAGTTGACGGTAAACCTAAACGTGTATACGTATCTGCTCGCGCTCTTAAGTCTGGTAAAGTTGAACGCGTATAAGCATATAAAAAAAGCACCATGTCCGCATGGTGCTTCTTTTTTAATCTTTTTTTAGCGTATTCAGCATTGCTCTTACGATACCACCCAAGAACTTTGGAAGTTTAATTGTATAGAATTTCATACTTTCCCTCCTAATCATCTCTCCGCTTTCATCATTTATCAGCATATTCGATGTTTGTAAAATTAGTACCTTGAAGTAAACGTAGGTCGTGCTTAATCATTACTTCTTATCATCATTAATATGCCTTTAGTAAACGAAAAAGTACCCGTTTCATGAAGAAGTTCATTACTTACGCAAAGAGTCGATCCCCACTTGATCGTTTGATTTGTCAGAGGGTATTTAAAGTCCACAAGCGTGATATTCTCCACCGTATCAGAAAATGGCAAAAATGATACGTATTGATAATCCTCGTTTCGTTGAAGCGTGTAACGCCCTGCCTCGTGCATTGAAATAATGTTTGTTTGATCTACTATTTCGCTTGCAATCCCCTTTAAAAGTGCTCGGTACAACAGCTGAATAGTCGCATAGCCATGGTCCATACGTCCCCCTGTCCCTCCAAAAATCCGTATGCATGTCGGGTTTTGATCCATCGCCCATTCTAGAGCAAGCTCTAGATCGGTTTTATCCTTCTCAGCTGGATAAACTTCCAGTTCGCTCAGCTGCTGCTGAATATAATGAAGCTCCTCCTGTGATACTGAATCAAAATCGCCAAACGCCTTCACTGGTCTAATGCCCTCGTTCAATAAGTGAAATACTCCTCGATCAATGCCAACCCATTTATCACACGTCCATTTGGCATCTGAAAGAGATGGAACCAGCTCCTGTGGTCCTCCTGCCAATAAATTAATAATCATGATTTGTCCTTCTTTCTTTTATCATTCTGCAAAAAAAGGATAACAAAAAGCGGGTGCGCTTCTTATTATCCTTCTCCCTCATTATTTGTTCTTTTATAGCGTTGAACGAATGGCTTTAATAGCAGCTCCTCGATCTTCTTTATCATAGATCGCTGAACCAGCTACGAGCACATTAGCGCCCGCTTCTACGCATAGTCGAGCCGTTTCTTCATTCACGCCTCCATCAACTTCTACATCAATTGAAAGATGACGAATTTGAATCAGTTGCGAAATTTGTTCAATTTTTGGCAGCACGCTCTTAATGAACTTTTGTCCTCCAAATCCAGGGTTCACCGTCATAAGAAGTACAAGATCAATGTCTTCTAAAATATGCTTAACCTGATCAATAGGTGTAGCAGGATTTAGTGCTACACCAGCCTTCACACCGTGCTCCTTAATGAGCTGAATCGTACGGTGAAGGTGCGGACAAGCTTCTGCGTGAACCGTAATAATATCAGCACCAGCCTTTGCAAAGGTTGGAATGTATTGATCAGGGTTCTCCATCATGAGGTGAACATCTAATGGTAAACTCGTTGTTGGACGAATTGCTTCAACAATTAATGGGCCAATCGTCAGATTCGGTACAAAATGACCATCCATTACGTCAACATGGATATAGTCAGCACCCCCTGCTTCAACATCTTTGATTTCAGCAGCTAGATTGGCAAAATTGGCAGATAATATGGAAGGTGCGATTTTTATCATAATTTAATACCTCGGCTTTCTTTGCTTTATTTCTTCAACAAATTGTAAATAGTGTTCATAGCGATAAGAGGGAATCTCTTCGCTTTCAACGGCTTGTTTGACAGCACATTTCGGCTCTTTAAGGTGCATACATCCTCGGAATTTACATTCTTCACTTAAACGAGCCATTTCCGGGAAGCAAAATGGAAGGTTTTCAAGTTCGAGATCCATGAATTCAAGCGAGCTGAATCCTGGTGTATCCGCTACTAAACCTTCTTGAACAAAGATAAGTTCTACGTGTCTTGTCGTATGCTTCCCTCGTCCCAAAGCACTCGAAATATCATTCGTTTTCAGCTCTAATTCTGGCTTCATCGCATTTAAAAGGGATGACTTTCCGACCCCTGACTGGCCGGCAATAACCGTCACCTTATGATTTAGATAGTCATAAAGACTTTCTACGCCGTCTAATGTCGCTGCAGAAGTTAACAAAACGTCATAGCCCATTTTCTCATAATCGGCCGCAAATTGCTCAATTTCGGCTCTTTTTTCATCTGAAAGAAGATCGATTTTCGTAATACAAATAACGGGCTCAATATCATTTGATTCAACGAGAACGAGGAAACGATCTAGCAACGTTGTGCTAAATTCAGGCTCGATGGCGGAAAACACAAGGAGCGCTTGATCAACGTTTGCAATCGGCGGTCGTACTAGTTCATTTTGTCGTTCTTTAATTTCAAGAATATAGCCCTCGCGCTCATTTTCTGCTTGAAACACCACATGATCTCCAACAAGAGGTGTGACCTTTTTTTTACGGAAAACGCCTCTTCCACGGCATTGTGTTACTTGATGATCATGAAGCACGTAGTAAAAACCACTAAGCGCTTTAATAATTGTGCCTTCTGGCATATACTCACTCCTTGTATAGCTACTATTGCTCTGGATAATCCACTTGTTTCTCTTCGATAACTTGTTCATCACGTATAATTCTATACGTAGCTTTTTCACCTTGCGGAATAATTAAATCTATTTTTTTCGTCATAGGAGCCGTAATTGAAAATTCTTGGACAGGCATATCCATATCGTGATCTTTATCATCCACAAAGATTTTGACCTGCTGTGGCTCTCCTGGCGTCACCGTCTCGTACGGAATGGTCACGTCTACCGTGACTTTTTTCGGCGGCTTCGGCTTCTCACCTTCCGAAATTTTCACGTGAATGGTTTGGCCTTTTTGAATATTCGTCCCTTTTGAAGGGGACTGCTTAATGACAAGACCTTTTTCTTCGTCCTTTGAATATTCTTTTTGAATATCTAAGTTTGCCCCAACATCGTTTGCATAATCACGAACGCTCTTCTCCGTCCATCCCATTAAATCTTTTACCGGAATTTCTGGAGGTCCCGTGCTTACCCAAAAGGTGATATCCGTTTCATCTGGAATAACTTCTTCGTCTGGACGAGGATCTTGATCAATGATCGTACCAGGACTTTCTTCACCGGAAACTTCGAACGTTTTCATTGAACGGAAATCTGACAATAGCGGCTTAATTCCTTCAATGTCACGCCCCTTATAGTCACCAATGGTGAATTTTTTCTTTCCTGTACTTTGATAAATGGTTACTTTGCTGCCTTCTTTTGCAACTTCGCCGCTTTCTGGGTCCGTTCGTACGACCTTTCCTTCTTCAATCTTATCGTCCGTGACGAGCTTTGGATCTCCTACGGAAAACCCGAGGGAGCTCAGCTGATTGACTGCATCTTCATACTCTGTATCCGCTAAGTTCGGAACTTGTATGTCCTTTGGAAGTAGTAAGGACGGAACAAGCGTAACTGCTGCCACCCCTGCTCCAATAAGTAAAACGAACAAAATGATTAGCGTCGGCAGGAGCCTGCTTTTTTTCTTTTTCTTTCGCTTTTTTTCTTTTACCGGTTGGGTCTTTGAAACACTTTCTGCGTTTTTACCCTTTTTAGGTGGCGTAACGATCGTTTCATCGCTTTCCTCCTGTATAACGGTATCTTTAATAACCGGAATGGCTTTTGTCGCATCCTCGTCAACGGGAATACGAAATTTTTGCTCATTCAAACGCTCCGGATATAGCGCTGATTTTAAATCTTCTAACATTTCAGCAGCCGTTTCATAACGATAAAATGAATCTTTTGCAGTTGCTTTTAGAACAATATTTTCAACGCTCTGTGGAATAGAAGGATTCCAGCGTTTTGGAGAAGGTGTTTCTGTTTGCAGATGCTTGAGTGCGATTGCGACCGCTGACTCTCCTGAAAATGGAACGCGCCCCGTTAGTAGTTCAAACAGCACAATACCTAATGAATAAATATCAGAGCGCTTATTCGCCATTCCCCCGCGCGCTTGCTCAGGTGATAGGTAGTGCACAGAACCAAGCACAGAGCTTGTTTGCGTAATCGTAGTCGAGCTCAGCGCAAGCGCAATACCGAAATCCGCCACTTTTGCCGTGCCGTGGTCATCAATTAAAATATTTTGCGGTTTAATATCGCGATGAACGATACCAAACTCATGTGCATGATTAATGGCTTCTGTAATCTGTGCCATAATATTTAAGGCTGTATCAATGGGGACCGGCGCTTCCCGCTGTATGTATTGCTTTAATGTTTGCCCTGGTACATATTCCATGACGATATAATAAATATCTTCTTGTTCCCCAACATCATAAATACTCACAATATTTGGGTGTGCAATACTGGTCGCTGATTGTGCTTCGCGATGAAACCGCTTAATAAAAGACTCATCGTTTGAAAAATCTAGACGCAGAACTTTTATGGCTACGTCTCGCTCCAAAATAATATCTCGAGCAAGGTAAACGTTCGCCATTCCTCCACCACCGATGACTTTTACAATCTTATAACGGTCATTCAATCGTCTGCCAATTAGCATTACACTCACCCACTTCCATTTGTGAAATCAACAATTACTAGTGTAATATTATCTTCCCCGCCTGAATCATTTGCCTGTTGAATTAAAGACGCTGCTTTTTCTTCTAGCGTTAAGGAAGAGGCAAGCGTTTCTTTTAACTGCTCTGTGGACACTTTATTTGACAATCCATCTGAGCAAAGAAGCAATTGATCTTCAGCTTCAATTTCAATTGTTTTAATATCCACATAAACTCTTTCTTCGGTTCCAAGAGCCCGCATTAAAATGTTTTTACGCGGATGGTGCTCCGCATCTTCTCGTGAAATTTGCCCGCTTTTTACGAGTTCATTAACGAGTGAATGATCTTCTGTTAGCTGTGAAAAGCCGTTCTCATTCAGAATATAACAGCGGCTGTCACCAATATTGCCTACTGTACAAAAGGAATCTGTACAAACAGCCATTACGACCGTTGTTCCCATCCCACGGCATTCTTCATGCTCTTGTGAATATTGAAACAAATGTTGATTGACTTGTGTAATTTTTTCCTTCATCCACCTAGATGCAACATCAGGAGAAGAAAGCTTTTCGCTTTCTTCCCAATATTGCTTTAATTCCTTTATGGCCAAGCTGCTTGCTACATCACCGGCACGGTGTCCTCCCATGCCGTCTGCCACTACAGCTAAAGACTGACCATAACGATTAACAAATACCCCTCCAGAATCTTCGTTATGCTGACGAACCTTCCCACGGTCGGTCATAAAAACTACTCCCATTTGCTTCACCTCGTCTCTTCTTGACGCTCCTTCGCGCGTAGCTGACCACAAGCTGCATCGATATCATGACCTTGTTCGCGACGAATCGTCACATTGACACCACGATCTTTCAATACGCGTTCAAACGCAAAGATTTGCTCGCGCGGCGTGCGTACGTAATCACGTTCTGGTACATAGTTTACTGGAATTAAGTTAATGTGGCATTTGATCCCTTTTACAAGCTTCGCTAATTCTTCTGCGTGCTCTACTTGGTCATTAACGCCTCCAAATAAACCGTACTCAAAGCTAATGCGGCGGCCCGTTTTATTCACATAATAACGAACAGCTTCCATTAAATCTGGCAGTTTGTACGCACGGTTAATTGGCATTAAACGTGAACGAGTTTCTGTATTCGCTGCATGTAGAGAGATAGCAAAGTTGATTTGCATGTTCTCATCCGCAAAATCATAGATTTTAGGAATAATTCCACTCGTAGATACCGTAATATGACGAGCACCGATGTTTAAGCCCTCATCAGAGTTAATAATTTTAAGGAACCCTAACATGTGATCATAGTTGTCGAATGGTTCACCTATCCCCATAATTACGACGTGACTCACGCGTTCTCCTTGTTCATCTAGTGCCTTTTGTACTTTTACTACTTGAGCAACGATTTCTCCCGCTTCAAGGTTTCGTTTTAGTCCACCTAAAGTCGACGCACAGAACGTACAACCGATGCGGCAACCAACTTGTGTTGTTACACAAATAGAATTTCCGTATTCATGGCGCATTAGAACTGTTTCAATCGTATATCCATCATGAAGTTCAAATAAAAACTTCATCGTTCCGTCAGAAGACGTTTGTTGAACGGCTGTTTCAAGCGTTGTAAGCACGAAATGTGCTGCTAGCTTTTCGCGCAGCTCCTTCGATAAGTTGCTCATATCTTCAAATGACGTTACACGTTTTGTGTATAACCAATCATAAATTTGCTTTCCGCGGAATTTCTTTTCTCCATTTTCTACTAACCAATTCTCTAATTCGTGTAATTGGTAAGAATAGATGGAAGGGTTTCGATCAAGCTCTTTGTTTTTTTTCTTAGCTGATAATACTTTTTCCATTCCTACACCTTCTTTCTTAAACTAGCAATATAAAAACCATCGCTTTGAAAATCATCTGGGAGTAATTGAATTTGACTTTCCGTCACATGTGGATGCAGCACAGACGGCATACGCTCCTTGAACGTTGTAT
Organism: Priestia koreensis; assembly: GCF_022646885.1. Lineage (GTDB taxonomy): Bacteria > Bacillota > Bacilli > Bacillales > Bacillaceae_H > Bacillus_AG > Bacillus_AG koreensis_A. Next base: position 3,319,696 of record NZ_CP061868.1, read on the forward strand.
CAAACTGAAAATCCTCATGTTCTTGTAAAAATTGATACACAACCTCTTGGTTTTCATCTTGATCAATTGTACAAGTGCTATATACAAGTGTTCCACCTTTTTTTAAAAGTGGTGCTACAGCACGTAAAATATCCGCTTGGATGCGCGCTAATTGTTTCACATCCTGCTCCGTTTTCGTATACTTCACATCTGGCTTACGTTTCATTACGCCAAATCCTGTACAAGGAGCATCTACTAATATTCTATCGAAGGTTTCATCTTTAAACAATTCCTGCACCTTACGACTATCTGACACCTTTGTGTCAATATTATCTAACCCAAGACGTTTTGCTTGGTCTTCAATTAGCTTAACTTTATGAGCGTGAATGTCCAATGAAACGACTTGACCCGTCTGTTGAAGACGTTCTGCAATATGCGTCGACTTTCCTCCAGGCGCCGCACAGCTGTCTAAAATTGTTTCGTTTGGTTCCACGTTTAATGCGTGAGCAACAAGCATAGAGCTTTCGTCTTGAACAGTGAACATGCCCTGTTTAAATGCTTCTGTATACACCGCATTCCCTTTTTGTGTTTCAAGGGCTTCCTCAAGAAACAATCCGTCTTTTACTTGAATTCCTTCTTCAGCAAGCTGTGCTTTTACTTCTTCCTTCGTAAATTTAGATGTATTTACGCGAAGGGATTGTTTTGGAGCCCGAAGATTAGCTTCACATATTCCCTTGGTTTTTTCAACCCCATATTGCGCTGCCCATCTCTCAACAAGCCATAGCGGGTGGCTTGTCTCAATGGAAATACGCTCTAACGGTTTTTTTATTTCATCTAAGCTTTTTAACCCATTACGCTGAATAGTACGAAGCACACCGTTGACCATTGATGAAATGCCTTTATGACCACGTTTTTTCGCAATTTCTACCGCTTCGTAAAAAACCGCTCGTTCAGGAATACGATCGAGGTACACCATTTGATAAAGCGACAGGCGAAGAAGTACGCGTACCCAGTCCTGAAGTTTTTTCGGATTTTTAATAAACGGTTCTAAATAATAATCAAGCGTGAGCTTACGTTGAATCGTTCCGTAAACCATTTCCGTTAATAGTCCCGTATCTTTTCCTTTAATGCCATGCTTTTCAATGCTCTTGTTTAGCAACAGGTTACTAAACGCTTGATTCTTTTCAATGGAAAGCAAAATATCTAAAGCGACTTCACGAACGTTATACTTACTCATTCGCTTCTCCTAGCTTTGTCCCTACTTGTAGCTGACCACCGCGTAAAAACTGGCCTGCATCCATGCGTTTTTTACCTGCTGGCTGCAGATCAGTAACTTTAATCGACGTTTCATTTCCTGTTGAAACAACAAATCCATCTTTTTCAATCGCCGTAACGGTACCGGCAGGCTCTGTAGAAGGCGACGCGACTTTTTCTCCCCACCATACTTTCATTACTTGTCCTTCTAAAGTTGTATAAGCAACTGGCCAAGGATGAAGTCCTCTAATATGATTATAAATTTCTTCGCCCGTTTTGCTCCAATTAATTTTTTCCTGCTCGCGTTTAATGTTGGAAGCAAAGGTAGCTTCTTCATCATTTTGCTTAATCGGCGTTAGCTTTCCTTCTAATAAAGCTGGAATCGTTTCAGAAAGAAGCTGTGCTCCTGCTTCACTTAACTTATCGTGAAGTGTACCGACATGATCACGCTCTTCAATCGGCACTTCTACTTTCGTTAAAATGTCTCCTGCATCCAGTTTTTCCACCATATACATAATGGTTACACCTGTTTTAGGTTTTCCTTGTAAAATAGAGTAGTGAATCGGCGCGCCTCCGCGAAGCTCAGGAAGCAATGAAGCATGAACGTTAATACACCCTAAGCGTGGCGCATCCAAAATAGCTTTTGGAAGGATTTGCCCAAAAGCAGCCGTGACAATAAGGTCTGGCTCATAGGCTAGCACTTCGCTGTATGCTTCCTCTAAACGAATCTTTTCTGGTTGCAGAACCGGAATGCCATGTTTTTCTGCCTCTACTTTAACAGGAGGCGGTGTTAAAATCTTTTTACGGCCCTTCGGACGATCTGGCTGTGTAACAACTGCCGATACGTTATAGCCATCTTGTAGTAATTGTTGTAAAACGGGAACGGAAAAATCCGGTGTTCCCATGAATACGATATTAATGCTCATCGTTTATTCCTCTCCTTCTAATTCGCCGTCTTCATAATAACGATCTACTTTTGTCGTAAATAATACGCCGTGAAGATGATCTATTTCATGAACGAGTGCTCGTGCTAAAAATCCTCTTGCTTCAATAACAAATGGCTTACCGCGGCGATTTTGCGCTCGAACTTTCACAAATTCTGGTCGCTTTACTTCACCAAAAAGGTCCGGAAAACTTAGACAGCCTTCAGGACCTACTTGTTCACCGCGTTCTTCTAGGATAACGGGATTAATAAGGTCGATGCGACCGTGCTTATCATCTACATCTACTACTGCCACTTGTTTTAATACACCCACTTGTGGTGCAGCTAGTCCAACCCCATCTGAATCCAGCATTAGTTCATACATTTGGTTTAATAATTTGGTTAGCTTACTATCAAAGACTGTGACAGGCTCACACTCTGCCTCAAGTCGCTCATCTGGATAATAAACTAATGATAGCTTTGACACTTTTTTTCCTCCTAAAACTTGCGCATATTGCAATTTATCACATCATTGAATACGGATGTAAATCAATCGTAATGGTTAAATTTTGCTGTTGAATATCAGCCTGATACTGCTCCGTTACGAACTGTAAAAGCGGTATGAGGCTTGGTTCCAGCTTGTATTTTATCATGCATTGATAGCGATATCTATCTTTTATCTTAGCAATCGGAGATGCAACAGGTCCTAAAACGACGGCTTGAGACGATAATTTTTGTCTCATGAATTGACTGATCTTATCCGTTACGTCCACTACCTTCGCCAAATTCTCGTGCGAAACCGTAACCAGCGTTAAGTAAAAGAACGGAGGATATTTGTGCAACTTTCGGATTTGCATTTCCTGCTCATAAAAGGCACCGTAATCGTGCTGACTAGCAAGCTCGATGCTATAATGCTCCGGTGTGTATGTCTGAATGACCACTTCCCCTGGTAGCGTATGACGTCCTGCACGTCCGCTAACTTGGGTGAGTAGCTGAAACGTTTTTTCAGACGCCCGGAAATCAGGAAGATGAAGCATCGTATCTGCCGATAGCACCCCGACAAGCGTAACGTTAGGAAAATCGAGACCTTTTGCAATCATTTGTGTTCCTAACAAAATTTGTGCTTCTTGATTCGCAAATTTTGTTAGCAGCGTTTCGTGAGCCCCTTTACGGCTCGTTGTATCCACGTCCATCCGAATCACTTTTGCTTGCGGAAGAACTTTTGTCAGCTCCTCTTCCACTTTCTGCGTTCCGGTTCCAAAAAAGCGGATATGATCGCTATTGCACTCCGGACAAAGCGTCGTCGTTGGCTGTTCATGACCACAGTAATGACATTTCAATACGTTCTGATAGCGATGATACGTTAGCGAAATTTCACAGTGCGGACACGAATGGACAAAGCCACAATCACGACACATCACAAACGATGAATGACCACGCTTGTTTAAAAATAATACCATTTGCTCGCCTTTAGCCAAGCGGTCTTCGATTTTTTCTAACAGCAGCCGCGAAAACATCGAGCGATTTCCCTCGCGAAGTTCTTCTCTCATGTCGATAATGTCAACAGGAGGCAGTGAGGCGTCATTCATTCGCTTCGTCAACGTTAACAGCTCATAGACCCCTTTTTGCGCTCGAGCAAATGATTCAAGCGTCGGTGTGGCACTTCCAAGAATGATTGGACAGTTATGCTGCTCTCCCCGGTAAATGGCAATATCTCGTGCATGATAACGAGGATTTTCCTCTTGCTTGTAGCTTGTTTCATGCTCTTCATCAATAATGATGATACCTAAATTCGTAAACGGTGCAAAAATCGCCGAGCGAGCGCCAACCACTACGGATACTTCCTGACGCTGAATTTTGCGCCACTCATCATACTTCTCGCCTGTTGATAATCCACTGTGCAAAACGGCAACCTTTGACCCAAATCGTTCTTTAAATCGGGTCACCATTTGCGGCGTAAGCGAAATTTCCGGCACAAGCACGATCGCCTCTTGACCTTTTTTCAGCACGCGGTCAATTGACTGAAGATACACTTCCGTTTTCCCGCTTCCTGTCACTCCGTACATAAGAAATACGCGATGCAACTCTTCCTCGATGTGAGCCAGGATCGGGGAAATCACCTTCGTTTGTTCATCTGTTAATGGAAACGGCTCGCTTGGTGTGAACGTTCGGTTCTCATATGGATCGCGGTAAATCTCCATGTTCACTTCTGCAAGCGCCCCCTTTTCCACAAGAGCCTTAACAGGTGCCTGCGTCGTTTGCAGAAAATCCGTCAGATCTTTCATGAAAATCTCTTCGGTGTTCTCTGTAAAATAACGGAGCACGTCTTTTTGCTTTTCCGCTTGCTTCGGAAGGGAATCAGCTAGGTCCATCAGCTCTTGAGGTGATAACAGCGGACGAACACCCTTTAACGTTTTTTTATTTCCGCGGTTTTTTACGACATACGTAACATCTAGCAAGCCTTTTTGAATATCCCGGTAAAAGGGCGATGTGAGACCGCCCTTTTCAACGTCTTTCCAGAGTACAGATGATTCCTTTTCAAAGAAGGGCTTTACAGCTTCATGGAGCTGTTTCGTCTCTACATGACGAGCCATCGTAATTTCCTTCTCATATTTCGCTTTCATTGCGGCTGGTAGCATCGCCTGAAAAGCCGAAATCGCGTAGCAAAGTGTATGTGTCGTCAGCCAATGCCCTAAGTTTAATAACTCTTCGGTTAACACAGGCGTAATATCAAGCAGCTCTTCAATTGGTTTTGTTCGCTTTACTTCGGTAGAATGTTTGACGTCAATAACAAAACCCTGAACTTTTCGCGGACCGAACGGAACGATCACCCTCATACCTGGGGCAATCATTTCTTCCCATTTGCTTGGAACGGAATAATCAAACGCTCGGTCTGTCTGTTTTGCTGCAACATCCACAATGACACTTGCAAATTTCATCGGCTACGCTCCTTTAACTCCTTAATCACTTCGTCGAGAATTTCCTTTGCTACCTCATGTTTTGATAAAACAGGTAGTGACTTTGGTTCTGCCTCACGTTGATAGATCGTCACAATGTTTGTGTCCGTTCCAAAACCCGCTCCTTCTGTTGATACGTTGTTGGCCACAACAAAATCAAGATTTTTCTCACGAAGCTTTTTCATCGCATATTCGTCTACATTGTTCGTTTCTGCTGCAAACCCTACTAGCAGCTGATGCTCCTTCTGCTCACCGAGTGTGCGAAGAATGTCAGTCGTTCTTTCAAGCTCTACAGACACAGCACCTGGCTGTTTCTTTACTTTTTGATCATAGGTGACTTTTGGTCGGTAATCCGCAACTGCCGCAGTTTTAATAACCACATCTGTCATTGGATACACGTTCATGACGGCTTCAAACATTTCTTGTGCGCTCTCCACATTAATACGGGTTACCCCAGGAGGCGTAGGAAGATTTGTCGGCCCTGATACGAGCGTCACAGCAGCGCCAAGTCGTGCTGCCTCTTCAGCTACAGCATAGCCCATTTTTCCTGTTGAATGATTGGACATGAAGCGAACCGGATCAATTTTTTCACGCGTTGGGCCTGCCGTAATTAAAACGTGCTTACCTTTTAGTGGTAGTGAACGCGCGTCGTTAAAATAATGTTGAAGATTTTCCACGATTTTCTCCGGCTCTTCTAAGCGTCCTTTTCCTACATATCCACAGGCTAAGTACCCCTCGCTTGGCTCAACGAATTGATAGCCGAACGAATAGAGAATATCAATATTACGAATGACAGCCGGATGATCATACATGTGCACATTCATCGCTGGTGCTACCCATACAGGAGCTGTTGTCGCAAGTAGCGTTGTTGAAATCATATCGTCCGCAATTCCATTTGCGAGCTTGCCGATCATGTTCGCTGTTGCTGGTGCAACGAGCACTAAATCAGGCCAATCGGCTAAATCAATGTGTGCGATGACCGCTGGATCTTTTTCATCGAACGTATCCGTATATACAGGATTTCTAGACAACGCCTGAAACGTTAATGGACTGACAAATTCGCGGGCAGACTCTGTCATCATTACTTTCACTTCCGCTCCTGCTTGTACTAATTTACTAGTTAAGGCTGCTGCTTTATAAACAGCAATACCACCGCTTACACATAATAAAATGCGTTTTCCCTTCACGATCTTCTTCCCCCATCTTGTAAATTGGTAAGATGAAAAAAATAACAACCTTCAACAGGTTGTTATTTTTTTCATCTTTGTTTATCAGCTCCACACGCTGCTACTTAGTCTTCTTGACGAGTTTCGTAGCGAAGTGCTTCTGCGTTAATTTCCTCCAGCGCTTTTCCTACAAATTTGTGGGAAACCGTGTTGTCAATTAACACACTTTCAGTTGTTTGTAATTGACGTGCACGTTTTGCAGCTACTGTTACAAGCGTGTATTTAGAGTCTAGTTTTGTCATTAAAGAATCGATAGATGGATATAACATGGATTATTCAACCTCCAACATTTTTTTATAGCGAGCAGAAATACGATCACGGCGACAGTGCTCTGCCGTAATAATAGAACGGATGCGGCTGCATGCATTCTCTACTTTGTCGTTTTCTACTACGTAATCGTAGGCGTCCATAAGTTCAATTTCTTCCTTCGCGACGCGCATACGGTTGTTAATAAGATCTTCCGTCTCTGTACCGCGATTTACAATGCGGCTTTTAAGCTCTGAAAGGCTTGGTGGTGCTAGGAAAATGAATAGTCCTTCTGGGAAGGCTTTTTTCACTTGTAGCGCTCCCTGCACTTCGATTTCAAGGAAAACGTCCTTACCTTCAGACAGACACTTTTCTACGTAGTCTACGGGCGTTCCGTAATAGTTCCCTACATATTCCGCCCATTCTAAAAGCTTGTTGTTTTCGATCATGTTCTCAAAATCTTCACGTTCCTTGAACAGGTAATCGATGCCGTCTACTTCACCTTCACGCGGCTTTCTCGTTGTCGCTGAGATGGAATAGTATAAATTGTTGTTCTCCTCTGAAAAAAGTGCTTTACGTACCGTTCCTTTTCCAACTCCTGAAGGACCTGATAGCACAATTAATAATCCTCTTTCGACATTCATTTTTCTATGAAAACCTACCCTTCATTATTCATGATGGCCTATCGTTCAACTAGATATAGCACTATTGTAGCCTGATCGTTGAAAGATTAACCTATCTTTATTCAATGTTTTGTACTTGCTCCTTCATTCGTTCAAGATGAGCTTTCATCTCAACGACGCACTGAGCAATGTCACCGTTATTGGCTTTCGCGCCAATCGTGTTAATTTCACGATTTAGTTCCTGAGTCAGAAAGTCAAGCTTTCTTCCCACCAGGGTTTCTGTTTCCACCGTTTGAATCACTTGCTGCAGATGACTTTGTATGCGTGTAAGCTCTTCATTAATATCCGCTTTATCAGCAAAAATCGCAATCTCTGTTAAGACACGCTGTTGTTCAAAAGCTTCTCCTGTATACTCAGAAAGTTTTTTTTGAATGCGCTCCTTATAGTGATCAACGACTTTCGGCGCCAGTTGAACAATCTTCTCTCGTACATCATGTAGCTGATTTACTTGCGCAACAATATCCGAAAGTAGCTGCGTACCTTCTTGTTTACGCATGAGAAGGAGTTGATTAACGGCCTGCTCGCAGGCTTCTAGTACTAACCCGTGCAAAACGGTACGGTCCTGCTGTTTTTCATTCAACAGAAATACGTCCTCCATTTTTAACACATCTGAAATGCGTACAGCGTCCGTTAACTGATACGTTTGTTGAATTTTTTTCAACTCGTCCATGTAATGACCTAACAGCTTCCAGTCTACTTCTACATCTTTTTGCGCAATGTTTTCTCCAGAGATGGTCACAAATATCTCTATTCTACCACGCTTTACTTGTTTTTGAACTAGCTTTTTGATTTTATCTTCTATTTCCATTAACTGCCTGGGCATTCTAATAATCGTTTCGCAAAAACGGTGATTGACAGATTTCATTTCCACCGTTACTGAATATTGTTCAGACTCGGCTTTTCCTCGTCCAAATCCTGTCATACTAGTAATCATTATTATCACATCCACTATGTACATATATTACAAAAATTAATGAGTAAATAAAAGGAATCTTGCTTTAAAAAGCTATCTCAATATGTAGGAAAGAATTTGTTTCCTCAAAAAGACATCGCCCTCTGTCTTTCTATCAAGGAATTCACCAGATAAAGAGACATTGGACGACGTCAACCTTTGTATGAAATTATAACACAGTTTAGGCTTTTTTTCTTGTTAAAAGTGAACCCGCCAGTAAAAAAGTTGGGATGCTCGCTAGTCCGACAATGACCATCCAGTCTCTTGGAACGATCGGAATCGTGTGGAATATCGGTTGAAGCGGCGGATAATAAATAACGACTAGCATGAGTAGAACAGATGAAATAACAGCTCCAACTAAATAAAGATTCTGGAACGGATTACGATCAAAGACTGATTTTTCACTACGACAGTCGAACACATGGATCAGCTGTGCAAGCACAAGCGTCGCAAACGCAACTGTCTGAGCATACGCTAAATTGTCAGGATTGTTTTTATAAATAACCATAAAGGCAATTAAGGTCATCGCCCCAATTAAGAAGCCACGGCTTACAACCTTCCATCCTAGTCCTCTAGCAAATACGCCTTCTTTCGGGTGACGCGGTTTCCGTCTCATTACATCATCTTCAGGCTGATCAAGCCCTAGAGCCATTGCCGGAAGTCCGTCTGTAACAAGGTTCACCCACAGTATTTGAATAGGGATCAGAGGAAGCGGAAGCCCTAAAATCATCGCAAACAGCATCACGAGTATTTCCCCTACGTTTGATGCTAGCAGGTAGCGAATAAATTTACGAATATTTTCATAGATGTTTCGCCCTTCTTTAATAGCAGACTTAATGGTCGCAAAGTTATCATCAAGCAACACAAGTGCAGACGCTTCCTTCGCAACATCAGTTCCCGTAATTCCCATGGAGATTCCAATATCCGCTGCTTTAATTGCAGGCGCATCGTTTACTCCGTCTCCCGTCATCGCTACGATATGGCCTTTTGCTTGGAGAGCTTTGACGATTTTCAACTTATGTTCTGGTGATACGCGAGCATATACGTACACATCATCAACAACGTTCTCAAGCTCTTCTTGACTCATTTTTGATAACGCTGCACCGTCTAGTACTTTACCGCCCATTTTTAAAATGCCAAGCTGGGTAGCGATCGCCTTTGCGGTAATAACGTGGTCACCGGTAATCATGACGGTTTTAATGCCGGCATCCCGACATTCTCTTACCGCTTGCTTCACTTCTGGACGAGGTGGATCAATCATTCCTTGAAGTCCAATAAACGTTAGCCCTTGCTCCATCTCCTGCTCGTTTCCAATCTGCTCATGTACCTCTAGCGGACGGTAAGCAATCGCAATATTTCGAAGCGCCTGACCTGCTAGGTGATCAATGGCCGCTTGAATTTCATTTTCAATGGATGATGATAGTGGCGCAATTTTTTGATCCCAAAGAGCTTTTGTGCTTTTCGTTAACAGCACATCTGGTGCTCCTTTTGTGATCACATACCGCTTTCCTTCGTGATCCTCTACTACAACACTCATCATCTTTCGTGTGGAATCAAACGGATATTCTTCTACTATTTTATACTGCTTGTGCGCATTATCTCGTCCAAGCCCTGCTTTCATGGCAGCAACTAAAAGGGCAGCTTCTGTCGGATCACCGTCAATCACGTAGTCATCCTCATTCTTCATAACGCTCGTACCGTTGCATAATAGCCCAAATAAAAGGAGCTGATGTAATGCTTTATGCTTTGCCGGCTGCACTTCTTGTTCATTCAAGTAAAAGCTTCCTTCAGGGCGATACCCTGTTCCAGAAACGGTCCACGTCGTCTTATTCGACCAAATGTGTGTAACCGTCATTTTATTTTGCGTCATCGTTCCGGTTTTGTCAGAGCAGATTACGGACGCACAGCCTAACGTTTCGACCGCCGGTAGCTTACGAACGATGGATCGCTGCTTGATCATTCGCTGAACGCCAAGCGATAGCGCAACCGTTACGATGGCAGGGAGACCTTCTGGAATGGCAGCAACGGCTAGTGAAACACCTGCTAGGAACATATTGTACAGATTATGACCTTGAAGAACGCCAATACCTACTACAAGCATCGTTAAAAATAATGCCACAACGATTAAAATTTTACCTAGTTGTTCGAGGCGGCGCTGTAATGGCGTAATCATCACTTCTGCTGTTTGCAGTAGGTTCGCGATTTGCCCCATTGCGGTGTTCATCCCCGTGCCTACAACGATCCCAATACCGCTCCCTCTTGTAATGAGCGTTCCCATAAAGCCCATGTTTTCTTGATCGCCAAGCGGCACTTCTTCACCCAAAATCGCATCTGTACGCTTTGTTACAGGCAGTGACTCACCTGTCAGGGCAGATTCTTCAATTTCGAGACCCTTTGCTTCTATAATTCGCACATCGGCACCAATGCGGTCACCGCTCGTGAATTTAATGACGTCGCCTAAGACGAGTTCACGTGACGGAACTTTTCTCCATTCCCCTTCACGCAACACCATCACCTGAGGGGCAGAGAGTTCTTTGAGAGCACTCAGTGACTTTTCAGCCCGTCTTTCTTGAAAGAAACCGAGAAAACTGTTTATAATCACAATTGCAATAATGGCAATCGCATCAATATATTCTCCCAGCAACCCAGAAATGAGCGTTGCTGCTAGAAGGACGATTACCATAAAATCTTTAAATTGCTCTAAAAATGCTAGGATTGCCGATTTCTTCTCGCCCTCTTGAAGCTCGTTAAAGCCATGTTCTTTTTGCTTTTCCACTACTTGCTTTTCAGTTAAACCTTCTGCTTTATTTGCATGTGTCACTTGCAAAACAGCTTTTTCACTCAGCTCATACCACTTCATTCCATTCCTTCACACCCTTTTGTTATGAAATCGAACAGCTTGTTTTGTTCTTGTACTGTATGCTTATTCAGACTCGTCCTAAAACATGCTATACTTTTAACAATGCTTGTTCGAAAAACAAGAAAGAGCGTGATCAATGTCCTAAGAAGTGAAGCTTGCTTTTCCTTCCGCTTCAAGCGCATACTGTGTTTATTGTTTAACGCACCATGACGTTACACATCACAAATGATCGTTTCGTTCCATTTCAATTATGTTTACTAAAATCAATTCACGTTTATCAGATAGAAGGAAGTGAAGAAAATGTCATTCGACGGTATTTTTACATATGCCATTACAAAAGAATTACAAGATGAGCTTGTAAGCGCACGAATCTCAAAGATTTATCAGCCATTTTCAAACGAGCTTGTGCTCCAAATCAGAGGGCGAAATGGAAATAAGCGCCTGCTTTTATCGGCTCACCCAAGCTATGCGCGCATTCATTTCACAAATGAAGCGTATGAAAACCCATCAGAACCACCAATGTTTTGTATGCTGCTTCGCAAGCATCTAGAAGGTAGTATTATTGAAAACGTCTACCAGCCCGGCTTAGAGCGCATGATCGTTATTGAAGCAAAGAGCCGAAATGAAATTGGTGACATTACGCACAAGAAGCTTATTATTGAAATTATGGGCCGACATAGCAACATCATCCTTGTCGATAAGGACCGCCAGACGATTATTGACAGCATTAAGCACATTTCGATGGCCGTCAACCGTCATCGTACGATTTTACCTGGTCAGCTCTACGTTGAACCTCCTGCACAGGAAAAGATCAATCCATTTGATGCTACAGAAGAAACGATTCTTCAACAGCTCGATTTTTATGGAGGAAAACTTCACGAACAAATCGTTCAGCGCTTTGAAGGGATCTCTCCCCTCTTAGCTAAGGAGATTGTTCATCGCGCCGGGCTTGCTAACCGTTCAACCCTTCCGAAAACGTTTGTAGATGTTTTCAACGAAATTAAAGAAGGTCGTTTTGTACCGAACTTAACGACGGTGGACGGGAAAGATTACTTCTATGTGCTTCCTCTTTCACACCTTGACGGAGAAGCTAAGACGTATGAAGACATTAGTACGCTTTTAGACCGCTTTTACTACGGAAAAGCAGAGCGTGACCGTGTGAAGCAACAGGCGAATGATTTGCTTCAATTTATCCGAAGCGAACGAAATAAAAATGAAAAGAAAATTAAAAAGCTTGAGCGAACGCTAAAGAGTGCTGAAGAAGCGGATCAATTCCAGCTTCAAGGGGAGCTATTAACCGCTCACATGCATATGTTCAAGCAAGGAGACAAATCAGTTGAGGTTGTAAACTACTACGATGAAAATGGGTCTACCATTACCATTGAGTTAGATCCACAAAAATCACCGTCCAAAAATGCTCAAAGCTACTTCTCGAAATATCAAAAGGCGAAAAATTCCGTAGAAGTGGTAAAAGAACAAATCGCCAAAGCGGAAACAGAAATCTCATATTTCGATTCCATTATGCAACAAATGGAGTCCGCTTCTCACAAAGATATCTCTGAAATTCGCGAAGAGCTGATGGAAGAAGGCTATTTAAAAAACAGACGCGGCAAGCAAAAGCAGAAAAAACCGCAAAAACCAACGCTTGAGCAGTACATCGCAAGCGATGGCACGGAAATACTTGTCGGGAAAAACAACAAGCAAAATGAATACCTAACAAACCGTGTGGCTGCTCGTGATGACGTCTGGTTCCATACAAAAGATATACCAGGGTCACACGTTGTCATCAGGTCTACTTCACCATCTGATGACACGATTCTAGAAGCCGCAAAGCTTGCTGCGTATTTTAGCAAAGCAAAGCTTTCAAGCTCTGTACCCGTGGACTTCACAAAAATTCGCCATGTAAAAAAACCAAGCGGATCAAAGCCTGGCTTTGTCATTTATGACAATCAGCAAACCGTCTTTGTAACGCCTGATGAAGAATTAGTGTTAAAGCTTCGAAAATAACCAAAAGGCTCTGGAATGCTCCAGAGCCTTTTACAATGGAACAGAAAACTAACCAATTCCTCAAGCTTTACTGTTAGCACCTAGGTCTATTAAAAGCCTCTATCTAAAGTTCATTCTTACTCGCATTCATTTTAAATAGCTGGTTTTATTTATTTGGAATAGAAAGCTTTTTCCCTTGAGAATACGCAACCATTTGAAAATTTCGTTCATTTTTTTGCCTTTCTAATTCTTTTTGAGTGTAACGAATGGAATATACAGTACCAAACCGAACACTATACAAATAGCCGTTTTCTCGTTTTTCTTCTAGCATTAATCTCGTAACTAGTTGTATAGGAACCTCTCGTCTTTTCATTTGGGGGTCGTCTTCAATCTCAAATTCAAATGACCTTACCTCTTTGGGTGAAAGTTTTTTATCAGTATATAATAAAATTTTATACTCAACGGCCCTCATTAGTTTATGATCCACGTGATCACGATAAGACACTATTTGACTATTGATAGATTTTACTATAAATGGTGACGTGCGATTGTTGCTTTCATTCTTTGTTTTCATTTCATTGCCCTCTAGACGGTCTTCATTTCTTTTCTTCTGACCTTCTTTTAGGTTTTCGCTAACAGATGAATTCGTATTCACACATCCCACTAAAGTAACAGTCACCAAGATTAACAAGGCTAACACTTTTCTCATTTTATACCCCCAAAATTAATAACTCTTTTTCATTAGTAATTACACAGAAAGAAATAATAACCTCCTAAAACTAACTAAATATTACCAAAAAATACTCATTCAGATCAGAAATAAAAGAGGCGACCCACATGAGGATACGTCTTTTAACAAGATTAGTATGTCTATCTCACTGCTTCAAAATGCTGGTTCCCGGGTGTATTTTTTAAGTCTAGTAAACCATTTAAATACTTCCTGTCCATATAAAAAAGGCTCTGGAATGCTCCAGAGCCTTTTCTTATGATAAGACAAGCCAGCTTTCAGATGACGGATCCTCACGCCATTTCAATAGTTTTTCCAAGTCTGCTTCCTCAATCGTTCCTTTTTCAACAGCCACCTGAACAAGAGTCGAGTAATCTGTTAAGGAGTACGAGATTAGTCCTTCTTTTTTAAACAACTCGCGTGCTGCATCCATTTCGTATGTAAAAATTGAGACGACGCCTAGTACGTCACAGCCTTGTTCTTTTAGGGCATTTACGGCCGTCATGACGCTGCCGCCTGTGGAAATTAAATCTTCCACCACGACAACGCGCTGTCCTTTTTCCACTTTTCCTTCAATTTGATTCCCGCGACCGTGCCCTTTTGCTTTGCTGCGCACGTAGCACATTGGTAGCTCTAACCCTTCACTAATCCATGCGGCATGGGGAATGCCAGCTGTTGCAGTACCAGCAATCACTTCAACATTGTTAAAGTACGTTTTAATAAGATGCTGTAATCCTTTTGCGATTTCTTTTCGTACGTGTGGATACGACAAAGTCAGTCTGTTGTCACAATAAATCGGTGATTTGATTCCTGATGCCCATGTAAACGGGTTATTTGGCTCCAAGCATACGGCTTCAATAGTAATTAAATGCTGTGCAATTTCTTTTTTCATACGGTTACGCCCTCCCACTGTTGTTTCATCTTTTGATAGGCTAGTACTGGATTCTTCGCTTTTGTAATAGAGCGTCCAACAACGATCGCACTCGATCCGTTTTCTCTCGCCTGCTGCGGTGTTACGATACGAACTTGGTCATCAACTGAGTCCTCTGCCATTCGAATTCCTGGCGTCACCGTTAAAAAGCTTGGTCGAAGGTGCGCGCGTAGCAGCGGTACTTCAAGGCTTGAACAAACGACACCATCTAAGCCGCTCTCGTCTGCTTGCTTCGCATAATGAAGCACCACATCGTTTAACGATTCCTTAATGAGCAACTCTCGCTCCATCATGCCCTGTGATGTGCTCGTCAGCTGTGTTACGGCAATGCAAAGCGGCCGCTGCTTTCCTGCTTGTGTACCTGCAATTAACCCTTCAACGGCTGCTTCCATCATGCGCGTTCCACCTGCTGCGTGGACGTTCACCATATCAACGCCGTAGTTTGCTAAGGACTTCATTCCTTGCTTTACGGTGTTCGGAATGTCATGAAGCTTTAGATCCAAAAAGATGCGATGATTGTGCTCGTTTAAATAAGCCAAAATAGCAGGTCCCTCTTTGTAAAAGAGCTCCATTCCTACTTTAAGAAACAGAGATTCTCCTTCAAATGGCTGTAAAAACTGCTCCACTTCCTGCTTTGAGGAAAAATCAAGCGCGATAACCAGCGACTGATTCATGCTTCTTCCAGCTCCTTCCGATACATTCTGATACGTGATCATAGCCATATCTCTGCAGTACTTCAGGTAATTCCTCAATAATCGTTGGACATACAAACGGATCAACAAAGTTTGCCGTTCCAACCGCAACGGCGCTCGCTCCTGCATACAAAAACTCAAGCACATCCTCTGCGTTTGTGACACCGCCCATGCCGATAATCGGAATGTTCACCTGCTGACTAACCTCATAAATCATTCGAATAGCGACAGGCTTAATGGCTGGCCCTGACAACCCCCCCGTCTTATTCGCTAATACCGGTGTCCCTGTTTTTAGGTCCAGACGCATGCCCATAAGCGTATTGATCATCGTTAAGCCATCTGCTCCTGCTTGTTCAATTGCTTTTGCCATTTCTACAATGTTGGAGACGTTTGGTGAGAGCTTTACATAGACAGGTACTTCTGATACTTCTTTTACCTTTTTCGTAAGATCTGCTGCTACGACAGGATCTACTCCGAACGCAATACCGCCATGTTTTACGTTTGGACAGGAGATATTCAGCTCAAGCGCTCCGACATTTTTGACTGTTGATAGCTCTTTTGCAACTTGCACATAATCTTCTGCAACCCCCCCGGCTACATTCGCAATAATAGGTAATTTATATTTCTCTAAAAAAGGAAGCTCTTCTTCCATGACCTTTTTTAGCCCTGGGTTTTGAAGGCCAATCGCATTTAGCATGCCTGCTGATGTTTCCGCAACACGAGGCGTTGCGTTTCCAAATCTTGGCTCAGGAGTCGTTGCCTTCACCATAATAGATCCAAGCACGCTTAAGTCATAAAAGGAGGCATACTCTCGTCCAAACCCAAAGCATCCTGATGCGGGCATGATTGGGTTTTTCATCTTTAACCCTGGCAATCTCGTTTCGAGCATGCTCATAGCAATACCTCCCCTGCTTTAAATACCGGACCATCACTGCACACTTTTTTGTAAGCCGTACTGCCTTCTTCAACCGGACAGACACATGCAAAGCATGCTCCTACTCCGCATCCCATACGCTGCTCAAGTGAAAGATATAGAGGTGCTCCGTCACGGTAATTTCCTTCTAATGCACGGAGCATCGGCACAGGGCCACACGCGTACATCTGATCGAACGATAGCTGCTTTTGCTCAATAATATCCGTCACAAATCCCTTTGTACCGTAAGTGCCATCAACTGTTGCTACGTGCGTCTCCCCAAGCTTCATGAATTTTTCTTCATAAAATACATCCGGAGCACTTTGAAAGCCTAATACGTGGACAACTTTTATCCCTTTTGCCACAAGCTGCTGTGAAAGCTCATAAAGTGGGGGAACACCAATCCCACCTCCCACTAGAATAGCCGTTTCCCCTTCACTAGAGGCTTCTACGGGAAAACCGTTTCCAAGCGGGCCAAGAACGTCTACATACTCTCCTGCTATCTTTTCAGATAACAGCTTCGTTCCGAGTCCTTCTGCACGATAAATCATCGTAAACTGCTCATGAATTTGATCAATATTCGCAATGCTAATCGGGCGACGTAAAACCGGATTATACTGGTTGTTTACACGAAGATGAACGAACTGGCCAGGTTCGTTCATCTCGGTAACAAGTGCACCTTCAAGGGTGAGCGCATAAATGTGTCTTGCGATCGGCTCATTGCTGATCACCCTCATCATTTCTTTTTGCATCATGAATACGTCACCTCACGCGTTTTCACCGCTTGACGCATCGGCTGCGTATTAAATCCTACCGTTTCTAGCACACGTAAGATGGCATAAGCTGTATCAAGTGACGTTAAGCACGGAATACCGTTTTCTACGGATTCACGGCGAATTTTAAAGCCATCGCGTGCCGGCTGCTTTCCTTTTGTTAGCGTGTTAATAACAAGCTGTGCCTCACCCGTACGAATTACATCAACGAGCGTATTTTCTTCACTGCCAATCTTGTTGACGATTTTCGCTTTAATGCCTGCCTGAGCAAAGAATGATGCAGTGCCTTCTGTCGCTAGAATTTGATAGCCAATGTTATAAAAGCGCTTTGCAATTTCTAATGCCTCTTCTTTATCTTTATCCGCAACCGTCATGAGAACAGATCCGTACGTTTTAATCGACATTCCTGACGCGATTAATCCTTTGTAAAGAGCCTTTTCATACGTCGTATCTTGCCCCATCACTTCACCAGTTGATTTCATTTCTGGTCCAAGCGTAATGTCGACGCGACGTAATTTCGCAAACGAGAAGACCGGTACCTTTACGTACACCCCTTCTTCTTCTGGATGAATGCCTGTTTCATAGCCTGCGTCTTTTAACTTTTGACCAAGCATCGCTTTTGTTGCGAGGTTTGCCATTGGGATACGCGTAATTTTACTTAAAAACGGTACCGTACGGCTTGAGCGCGGATTCACCTCTAGTACGTAAATCTCATTTTTTGATAGAACAAATTGAATGTTTAACAGTCCGACAATGTTTAAGCCTTTGGCAATTTGAATCGTGTAATCAACAATCTTTTGCTTGATTTCCTCTGATAATGTTTGTGCTGGGTACACCGCAATGGAATCTCCTGAGTGAACGCCTGCACGCTCAACGTGTTCCATAATTCCAGGAATATAAACCGTTTCTCCGTCTGCAATTGCATCGACTTCAATTTCTTTTCCAGTTAGATAGCGGTCAATGAGTACGGGATGATCAGCGTGCACTTTCACCGCATTTTTCATATAGTGAAGAAGATCTTCTTTGTGATACACGATTTCCATCGCTCTTCCACCAAGCACATAAGATGGACGAACGAGTACCGGATAACCGATTTCCTCTGCAATTTCCACTGCCTCTTCAACAGATGTAGCCGTTTTTCCAAGCGGTTGTGGAATGTCTAAACCAGAAAGCACGCGTTCAAATTTCTTGCGATCCTCTGCAGCATCTAGGCTTTCAAGTGATGTTCCTAAAATGCGTACACCGCGTTTTCCGAGCTCTTCTGCTAAATTAATCGCTGTTTGGCCACCGAACTGCACGACCACTCCGTACGGCTTTTCAAGATCAATAATATGCATCACATCTTCGATCGTTAGCGGCTCAAAATACAGCTTATCGGAAATACTAAAGTCTGTTGATACCGTTTCTGGGTTGCTGTTCACGATAATAGCTTCGTAGCCTGCTTGTTTAATAGCCCATACGCTATGAACCGTTGCATAATCAAACTCAATCCCTTGCCCGATGCGAATCGGCCCAGATCCTAATACGATCACACTTTTGCGATCCGTTACAATTGATTCGTTCTCTTCTTCGTACGTTCCGTAAAAATACGGCGTGGATGATTCAAATTCTGCTGCACACGTATCCACCGTTTTGTACACAGGGACAATGTGATTCTCCTTACGCAGCTCATAAAGCTCCTGCTCGGACATGTTCCAAAGCTCGGCAATTTTCGGATCTGAGAATCCTAATCTCTTCGCTTTTTGAAGTAGAGATAAGTCTCCCTTGCTCTCTTTTAGCGTCATTTCTAACTGAACTACCTTTTGCAATTTATACAGGAAGAAAAGATCAATCATACTCCACTCATGAATCGTCTCAATCGTCACTCCACGTCTAAGCGCTTCTGATACGTAGAAGATTCGCTCATCACCGGCATTACGAATTCGTTTTTCAAGCAGGACATCGTCAATTTCGTCTGCGTTCTGTAATTCTAGATGACAAAGTCCTGTTTCAAGTGAACGTACGGCTTTTAACAGTGATTCTTCAAACGTACGACCAATCGCCATTACTTCTCCTGTTGCTTTCATTTGCGTTCCAAGGTTACGCTTCGCTGATTCGAACTTATCAAACGGGAAGCGTGGAATTTTGGATACCACATAATCAAGGGCTGGCTCAAAGCATGCGTATGTTTTTCCTGTTACAGGGTTAATCATCTCGTCTAGCGTTAATCCGACGGCAATTTTCGCCGCAAGCTTCGCAATTGGATATCCTGTTGCTTTAGATGCAAGCGCTGATGAGCGACTTACGCGTGGATTTACCTCAATAATAAAGTACTGAAAGCTATCTGGATCAAGCGCAAGCTGTACGTTACATCCGCCTTCGATATGGAGGGCACGAATGATTTTTAGCGATGCGTTTCGAAGCAGCTGGTACTCACGATCGCTAAGCGTCTGACTCGGCGCTACGACAATGGAATCTCCTGTATGAATGCCGACTGGATCAATGTTTTCCATATTACAAACAACGATGGCATTATCATTTGAATCGCGCATTACTTCGTATTCAACCTCTTTGAATCCTGCAATGCTCTTTTCCAGTAAACATTGTGTAACCGGGCTGTTTTTAAGACCGCTTGATACAATTTCAATGAGTTCTTTTTCATTGTGACAGATTCCTCCGCCTGTTCCTCCTAGCGTGTAAGCAGGTCTGACGATAACCGGATAATCCACTTCATCGACAAAGGAGTAGGCTTCCTCTAGCGTATGAATGATCTCACTCGCTGGAACAGGTTCGTTCAGTTCATTCATTAAGCTACGGAACAGTTCACGATCCTCCGCTTGCTCAATGGCGCTTAGCTTTGTTCCGAGAATTTCCACGTTCATTTCATCTAGTACACCTGATTTTGATAGCTCAACTGCCATATTTAAACCCGTTTGTCCGCCTAGCGTTGGTAACAGCGCATCTGGTCGCTCTTTGCGAATAATTGATGTTAAGAACTCCAATGTTAATGGCTCAATGTATACTTTATCTGCGATTTCGGCATCCGTCATAATCGTCGCTGGATTTGAGTTCACGAGGATGACGCGGTATCCTTCTTCTTTTAGTGCCAGACACGCTTGTGTGCCGGCATAATCAAACTCTGCTGCTTGCCCGATGATGATTGGTCCTGATCCGATTACTAAAATAGTTTCAATGTCTACGCGTTTAGGCATGCTTCATTCCCCGCTTTCTTATTTGTTTCCATTAAGTTTACGAACTGATCAAATAGTAGGTTGGCATCGTCTGGTCCTGGTGAAGCTTCTGGATGATACTGCACAGTAAAGGCAAGATGGAACTTATGTTTTAACCCTTCTACCGTTCCATCGTTTAATGCTCGATGTGTGACGACAATATCCGTCCCGGTAAGTGAAGCTTCTTCTACCGTGTATCCATGATTTTGAGAAGTGATCATTACTCGGTTACTTTCTAAATCTTTTACCGGATGATTCGAGCCACGATGACCGAATCTCATTTTTTCCGTGTTTGCTCCGCACGCTAAGGCAAAAAGCTGGTGTCCCAAACAAATTCCAAACAGAGGAATTTTCCCTAATACACCTTGAATCATTTGAATCGCTTCAGGTACATCCTTTGGATCCCCAGGTCCGTTACTTAGCATAATGCCATCAGGCTCTAGACGAAGAATTTCTTCCGCCGTTACGTTATGCGGTACGACGAGTACATCACATTGACGCTTCGTTAATTCACGTAAAATGCCGTGCTTCATTCCAAAATCAACGAGAACAACTTTATTTCCGCGACCTGGACTTGGATACGCACGCTTTGTTGATACTTGCTGTACTTGGTTTGTCGGTAGAACAGCTGTTTTTAAGCTTTGAACCACCTCATCTACGTTCACATCCATACTGCACATTTTCCCTTTTAATGTTCCAAATTCACGAATTTTCTTTGTCAGCTTTCTCGTATCGATTTCCGCTAATCCTGGAATGCCCTTCGCTTTTAAAAAGGCATCGATGGAAAATTGACTGCGGAAGTTGGACGGAAAATCGCACATTTCCTTCACGATGATCCCGTGTACCGCTGGCTCAATTGATTCAAAATCGTCGCGGTTCACGCCGTAATTTCCGATAAGTGGATATGTAAACGTAACGATCTGACCACAGTAAGAAGGATCAGATAAAATTTCCTGATAGCCTGTCATTCCTGTATTAAAGACTACTTCACCTGTTTTTTCTTGTTCACTTCCAAATGCTTCTCCTACAAATACTGTACCATCTTCTAAAATTAGTTGACGTTTCATACTTCAACACTCCCTTTCTCCCATACACAAGTTCCCGCTACAAACGTCGCGACAGGCCATCCTTTACATGCCCATCCTGCGAACGGCGTATTTTTCCCTTTTGAGACGAATTTCGTTGGATCAATTGCTTCTTCTGCTGCTACATCGATAAGAGTAATATCAGCCGGTGCGCCTTCTACTAGTCTTCCATAAGGAAGCTTGAACGTTGAGGCAGGCTTTTCGGTTAACCATCCAATAAGCTGTGTGAGCGTTATTTTGTTCGTTAATACCAGATTTGTATACAAAAGTGGAAAAGCTGTTTCTAATCCGACAATTCCAAACGGTGCAAGCTCCATTCCCTCTGCTTTTTCTTCTGCCGTGTGCGGGGCGTGATCAGTTGCGATAAAATCAATCGTCTCGTCTAGCAAGCCCTCTAAAAGCGCTTCTTGATCTGCTTTTGCACGCAGTGGAGGATTCATTTTATAATTCCCATCATTTCCTGGGATGTCCTCTTCACATAGAAGAAGATGATGAGGCGTTACTTCTGCTGTTACACGAATTCCAGCACGCTTCGCATCGCGAATCACTCGCACGGATTCTTTCGTACTGACGTGACAGACATGGTAGTGACAGCCTGCAGCTTCTGCAAGTAAGACGTCACGCGCGATTTGCAGCGATTCACAGATGGACGGAATTCCTTTTAAGCCATGATTCTTTGCAAATGCTCCGTCGTGCACACAACCACCGTAGATTAGCTCATTGTCTTCACAGTGAGCGACAATCGTCATATCTAGTGCTGCCGCTTTTTTCATCGCTTCTAGCATCATATGAGAGGATTGTACGCCGACGCCATCGTCTGTGAAGGCAAAAGCTCCTGCTTGTTTAAGCCCTTCAAAATCTGTGAGCTCTTTTCCTAGCTGTCGTGTCGTAATAGAAGCGTATGGAAGCACTCGAACGATCGCCGTGTCTTTAATCTTTTGCTGTAGCCATTCCATTTGCTCTTTCGTATCAGGAACCGGTCTTGTATTTGGCATCGCTGCAATCGTTGTAAAACCACCTCTTGCCGCAGCATGCGATCCGGTTGCAATTGTCTCTTTCTTTTCACCTCCTGGCTCACGTAAATGGACGTGAACATCCACAAACCCTGGAGTAAGTAATTTTTCGTGAGCATCTATAACCTCAGCAGCACCCTCATGAAGATCTGCACCAATCTTTTCGATGACACCATTTTGAATAAAGACATCTACCTTTTCTGCTTCATTTTGTTCATTTAGCCATAAGCCATTCTTGATTAAAAGCGACATGATTCATTCCTCCTTTATGTAATTGCAAAGCTCGGGCTAAGACAGCCATGCGAACGTAAACGCCATTTTGCATTTGCTTGAAGATTCGGGATCTTTCGCATTCGACTAATTCATCTGCAATCTCTACTCCCCTGTTAACAGGTGCAGGATGCATAATGATGCTCGATTTCTTCATAAGACGCTCGCGTTTTACCGTTAATCCGTAGCGTTCATGATAATCATCGACTGCGTGTTGCCCTTGATCGTGACGCTCTAATTGAATACGGAGAAGCATCACGACATCTGAATACTTCACTGCTTCGTCTAAATCAACATACTCCCCTGGAAGTGAATCATCCCTCCATTCTTTTGGTCCGGAGAAGTAGACCGTTGCTCCCAGTTTCGTCAGCATTTCTGCATTCGATCTTGCTACGCGACTGTGACGGAGGTCACCGACAATCGTTACCTTTAACCCTTCAAATCCTCCAAACTCTTGCTGAATAGTGAGTAGATCGAGCAAGCACTGTGTTGGGTGCTGTCCGCATCCATCTCCGGCATTGATGATTGGGATAGATACTTTATTCAGCAGTTCTTCGTAGTAACGATCCTGTGGATGACGAATCACCACTGCGTTCACGCCCACCGCTGCAAGCGTCTCGATCGTATCGTAGAGAGTCTCTCCTTTTTGAACACTTGATGCACCCACTTCAAATGGAATAACATCTAGTCCAAGCTTTCGCTCCGCTACCTCGAAGCTACATTTTGTTCTCGTGCTTGCTTCAAAGAATAAGTTCGCAACAAACGTTTGAGTAGTCGGACGAATAGGCTGATCGCCGAATCGTAATTGCTCCGCTACTTGTAAAAGCTCTTTCACTTCATCAACCGTTAGATCTGAAACCGATACTAAATGCTCCATTTCATTTCCTCCTTCATTTTCATAAAAAATACCCTCTCCGTTGGGCGGAAAGGGTATGACAAAACAGCGCTACGTAGTAAGCGGTGTTTCACCCTTCCAAGCCTCTCTGGACTTTTCTTAAAAGGTGCTTATGAAATTTTCACCTGTGATGGCTGCTCACCTTGTGTTTCTACATCTTCTTCAACTTTATCCTGTGGTAGTACCAGGTTGAGCAAAACGCCCACGATAGCTGATAAAGCCATTCCGTCTAGCTTTATTTCGTCCGTAATTTGCAGCATCGCGCCCCCGACTCCTAGTACTAAGATGACTGATGAGATAACGAGGTTACGCTTAGATGATAAATCCACTTTGGACTCAACCATCGTGCGAAGACCTGATGAAGCAATGATTCCAAAGAGCAGAATTGACACACCGCCCATGACCGGAGATGGAATGCTTGAGATCAGCGCTGAAATTTTCCCAATGAAGCCAAACAGAATCGCAATGACCGCTGCGCCTCCGATGACAAACACGCTGAATACTTTCGTAATCGCCATAACGCCAATGTTTTCTCCGTAAGTTGTGCTTGGAGGTCCACCAATGATTGCTGCAATCATCGTCGCCACTCCGTCTCCCATAATGGAGCGATGCAGACCAGGCTCTTCTAAAAAGTTTTTGTTTACGACTTTATTAAGTACTAAAATATGACCAATGTGTTCGGCTAGTGTGACCACCGCAATCGGCACCATGATGGCAACGATTCCCCATGTCAGATGTGGTGTATATGATACAAACGGTACCGTAAAATCAGGTGCTGCAATCCAGTCTGCTTTTTTCACATCAGAGAAGTTTACAAGTCCTTGTGTCCACGCAAAGGCGTAGCCACCTACAATTCCGAATAAGATTGGTACGAGACCAAGAAAACCTTTGAAGAACACTGAAGCAATAATGGTAATGGCTAGTGTGACAAGTGCGACAATAAAGTATTTCGTGTCATACTCTCCGCCTTTTTTCATCGCCATATCAACGGCTGTTCCCGAAAGTCCTAAGCCAATGACGATAATCACTGGACCGACTACGATCGGTGGCAACATTTTCATTAGCCATTTTGTACCCGAACCTTTGATAATGAGGGCGACGACCGCGTATACGACCCCTGCAAGAAAACTTCCTACAAGAGCTGCTCCTGGTCCTCCTCCTGCTTTAACGGCAATAATCGGCGAAATAAATGCGAACGATGATCCTAAGTATGACGGCAAGCGCCCTTTTGTAATTGCGATATATGTGAGCGTTCCAATCCCACTTGAGATTAATGCGATCCCTGGATTTAATCCGACCAGTACAGGAACTAAAATGGTTGCGCCAAACATGGCGAATAAGTGCTGTAAGCTCAGTAATAACATTTTATGTGGTTTTGGGATTTCACGAATTCCTAACCCTTGGTTTTCCATATTCATCACCTCATCAAATAAAAAAGCTCTTTATGCCAGGAGCGCATAAAGAGCTTTTTAAGTATAACAAAACAGACGAACTCCACCTGTTCTATTATCATAAGCCCCTTAGCAGTCTCACTGAACTACATTTAAAAGGGAAACAGTTTTTAATTTTCGTAAATGCTCACTTGGTCGGTTTGATCAATCTCTGTTAATCGTACCGCTATTTTTTCTTCTGCTGACGTCGGGATATTCTTTCCAACGTAATCGGCTCGAATCGGAAGCTCACGATGTCCTCTGTCTACGAGGACAGCAAGCTGGATTTGCGATGGTCGTCCAATATCGACTAACGCGTCTAATGCTGCTCGAACCGTGCGTCCTGTGTATAACACATCATCAACAAGGATGACCGTCTTGTTATTTAAATCAAACGTAATATCTGAACCTTTCACAAGCGGTTCTTCGTTATCCGTTACCTTCGTTAAATCATCACGGTAGAGCGTAATATCTAGCTCACCTACTTCGATCGGCTTCCCTTCGATTTGCTCGATTCGCTCCGCTAATCGTTTTGCTAAATAAATGCCTCTAGTTCGGATCCCGACAAGTACGCTATTTTCAATACCTTTGTTTCGTTCAATAATTTCATGTGCGATTCGTGTTAAAGCACGACGAATGGCTTGTTGATCTAGTACAGTTGCTTTTACATTCATTTCTTTCACCTCACAAAAAAATCCTCTCACCGATTGGCGAGAGGATTTTTAGACATACGTCTGCTAGTTAAAAAGGTATACACCTCTTCCTAGCGATCAAGCGTCCGTTTCCTTCTCAGCCTCACGGGACTGTTCTTAAAGGTTCATTATTTAACTATAGCAAGTATAGTACGAGACTCTTAAAAATGTCAACTTCTTTTTGCGACTAAATCCAACATCTCTTCAAATTCTTTCGGTAATGGTGCTTCAAACTCAACGTATTTACCTGTACGTGGATGTTCAAAGCCTAATACTCCCGCATGAAGAGCCTGTCCGTCAATCGGAAGCGTTTTTCTTGGTCCATACTTCGGATCTCCAGCTAGTGGATGACCGATATACTTCATGTGAACACGAATTTGGTGCGTACGTCCTGTTTCAAGCTGACACTCGACATACGTAAATTCACGGAATCTCTCAAGCACGTTAAAATGCGTAACAGCATCGCGGCTATTTTCTTCCGTTACCGTCATGCTTTGACGATCAATTTTGTCGCGTCCAATAGGGGCATCAATCGTTCCATGATCATGGGGAATAATTCCGTGCACAAGCGCTCGGTAGCGTCTTGTTACGGTTTTGGCCACAAGCTGATTTACTAACGATTCGTGTGCCATATCATTTTTTGCGACCATTAAGAGACCTGACGTATCCTTATCAATGCGATGTACGATCCCAGGACGCATCACACCATTAATGCCTGATAAGTCCTTACAATGAGCCATAAGACCATTTACAAGCGTTCCGCTCGTATGACCAGGTGCAGGATGTACGACCATCCCACGCGGCTTATTCACGACAAGTACGTCTTCATCCTCATAATAAATATCCAAATCCATCTCTTCTGCTTCCACGTTTGATTCTTCAAGCTCAGGAATCGTCAGAACGATTTGGTCGTTTAACTTTACTTTATAATTCACTTTTGACGGTTGATTATTAACTGTTACGTCTCCATTTTTAATCCATTGCTGAACTTGTGTACGAGACCAATCTTGATTATGGGATGTAAGCACCTTATCAAGGCGTTCAAATTGATGTACATCCTCTACTTTTACTTCAATAACTTCCATTCAACTACTCCTTTTTTCGTTTTCCCTCAAAAATTGTGGCAATGAACATGATTGCAACACCGACAACTAGTGAGGAATCGGCTACGTTAAAAATCGGAAAATCATAACTAAAGATGTATGTATGAATAAAGTCTACTACTTCTTTACGAATGACACGATCAATAAAGTTCCCTATCGCTCCACCAAGCATAAGCGCTAATGCTACCTTAAGCCATACCTCGCGCTTTGGCAGACGGTTTAAAAAGACGATAATACCTATAATAACTAATACCGTAATCAAATAAAAGAACCACATCTTACCTTGTAGAATTCCCCACGCTGCACCTTGATTACGGTGAGAAGTAATATAGAGAACGTTGTCAATGATCGTAATGCTTTGTCCGTACTCCATTTCTTTTACAATGATCCATTTAGATACTTGATCTAACACGATAACAAATAAAGCAATCACATAATAGAACACA